>CALZGC010000040.1 GCA_945786985.1 uncultured Nitrospirota bacterium
GCCGAGTTTCTTTTCGGCCAGAGTGCGCCCCTCGGCGCTCAGTTCTTTAGCCGTCCCCAGCATTTGTTCCAGAAATCCGCGCGAATCCATCTTCAGCCCTCCTGGGTGTTGTCGTCCTCCCGACCGCCTGAGGACATGGGTCAACCTGACAGGGTGCGGCGTTTCAATACCTATGTCTCCGTTCCCGAGGGTTCGTTTGCTGTCACGCGTGTCAGGGTGTTCCGATGACGAGTCGCCGCCGCGAGAGTTGTTTGCCTCGGATGTCAGGCCCATCCGCAGCATCGTCTAAATGGTGATGGCCTCTCGGTCCATCAGCTCTCCCGCGAGCGTCGGGATATGGGTTATCTGAATCCCCTCGACAATCTCCGCTTCTGCGATGTCATAGGTTTTGACACAGGCACCGCAGACGTACATGGGGATGCGAGCCTCCAGGACGGCAGGCCAGAGATCCCGCACCGGGGCCAGGTTTCTCCCTTCAATCGTCTCCGCCACCCCCCGTTTTGCCATCAGCGCTCCTTCGAAAATGTAGAACAGGGCCAGATCGGCTCCTTCGCTGATCAGTGAGGCAGCCAGGGCAATTGCCGCATTGGCTTTGTCGTGATTATCCGTGGCATGGGTAATGATCAGTATGATTTTTTTGTTCATTTCCGCACCCTCCTACCGGTTGGTTCTTTAAGAAACGCGAGAACCTGCGCGCCGAGGTTCATGAGTTCTGCCCTGTGTCCCATCCAATCGCCACCGTTGCCAGGCATGCAGAAGGTAAATCGTCACTCTGGAGCGGCGCGGCCCCTCTGTGGTTCGGGTGACACCGAGTCGAGTCTTTCCATTTGCCAATCGGGGATGGGCGGAGGCAATAGGATATGCCTTTCCATGTATCCTCATTTATGGGTCGGTGTCAATTAAGGCTTTCTTTTTAAACTCCTCACCCCACTCCCGTTCCCCCGTCAACAGAGAAAAGCATGTCCCCTTCAGCGTCCCACAGTCCGGTTGTGGTTGATGCGGACGAGCTCAAGCGGATGATTCGGGATGCCCTGGACCACTCGCTCGAACACGCCCCGCAAGAGAAGCTCGAGCCCCACTATGCCGCTCTCAGAGAAACGCTCCGACCGAAGGCCGTTTCGGTCAGGGATGTGATTGCAGGATTTGGCTACATCGCCGGGATTTTCGGCTTGGCCCTCTTCTTTGCCGAACGGAAGAACAGACGGTGAAGGCTGTGGTTCTTAGAAGGCCCCGGCCTACACCCATCGCATGCTGTCCAGTCTGTACTGGATGGTCACGGTCTTGCCGGGATAAATACTTCGGTGGAGGACCTGTTCCTGAGTCAAGGGAACCGTCCATGAAAGCTTCTCGACAAGAACGGTGGCGAATACCCGGCCGGTCTTCTGCGCCAGGTTGAGCCGGGAGACGACACCCTGCAGATGGACCTGGTCGGGAGACGGATTGCGATCCGTCTCTCCGAGAATGATATTCTCGACGACGGCCGGAGTCTCGGGTCCAGGCGGTTCGGGGATTCGCAGGTGCTGGTTGTCGGACAGGGTCTTGCCCCAGGTGCCGTCTGTAAAGCGCTCCCACGGTCCGAAGAGAACGGTCTCCTCTCCCGTGCCGAATATCCTCCCTTTGAAGAGCTGCAGCACGTCGGAGCAGACCTCGTAGAGCCAGGGGCGATCATGGCTCGCCACAATCAGTGTGGTGCCCCACTCGCGCTGTGCGCGCAGGGCGGCATCCTTGATCAAATGAGCGCTGGCCGCGTCCACACCGGCCGTCGGTTCGTCGAGCAGGAGTACTCGCGGCTTCAGTGCCAGCCGGGCCGCCAGGGCCGCACGGAGCGTCTCCCCGCCGGAGAGGGCGTACCACGGCCGCCGGGCGAAATGCTCCGCCGGCAGTCCGACAAAAGAGAGGGCTTCCTGCACGCGTGCTTCCAACTGATCCGTCTGCCCGCGCAGCCGAAGGCCGTAGGCCACATTCCTGAACACGTTTCGTTTCATCAGGGATGGCTCCTGCGGCAGCAGTGTGACGTGGTGCCTGGCCCGCGGCGCGAAGGGGTCGAGAACCTTGCCCCTGAATCGGAGGCTCCCGCGGCTCGGCTTTTCAATCAGACCGAGCAGCTTGAGCAGCGTGCTTTTGCCGCTGCCGTTCGGGCCGACGAGACCGACGATTCCCCCTGCCTCGATGGCTAATTGCTCGATCCTGAGAACGGAGCGGCCTGCGTAGATATGCTCCAGCGCCTCTATTTCGTAGATGGATCCGTCGGGCTGCATCAGGTCTTTCTTCGCAAAAAGGAAACGGAGAGGTTCACCCCAAAGGCGATTGCCAGCAGTACAAGCCCCAGCGCGACGCCCATGCCGAACTGACCCTTGTTTGTCTCCAGGGCGATGGCCGTCGTAATGGTGCGCGTTTGCCACTTGATGTTCCCCCCGACCATCATGGAGATCCCGACCTCCGTCATGACGCGGCCATACGCAGCAATCGCCCCGGACAGGACGCCGTGGCGTGCTTCCCAGAGGCTGCTGAGAAACAACTGCCGCCGATTGGCTCCGAGGGAGAGGAGGGTGACCCGTGTCTTCTCCTCCAGGCTTTCGATTGCGGTGGCCGTCAGGCCGATGACGATCGGCAGCGCCAGGATCGTCTGACCGATGGCGATGCCGGGTAGGGTGAAGAGCAGCCCGAAGTGGCCCAAGGGCCCCCGATGGGTCAGAAAGGCGTAAACCAGAAGGCCGATGAAGACGGTGGGGAGGGCCATGAGGGTGTCGACGAGGGTCCTCAGGGGCCTCTTGCCCGGAAACTCGAAATGCCCCAGGGAGAAACCCAGGGGGATGCCGATAAGAAGACTGCAGAGCATCGAAAGGGTCGACACCTGCAGGGTGATCATGATCGCCGAGTACGTCTCAGCATCGCCCCCGGTCAGGAGGCGCGCGGCCTGCATCAATCCGTCGAGAAGAAAATCCATTCATGCACCCTTTCCGTCACCCAGGTGCTACGGTTTCGCGTTGGGGGTAAAGAGGGGCTTTCCCAGAAGTTTGAAATTCCCAATGAGTTTCTGCGCATCGGCTCCGACAATCCACTCGATGAACTTCCTGGCCAGCCCGGCGTTGACGTTGGCGCAGTGCTCCGGGTTGATTTGGATTACGCTGTATTGATTCATCAACGCCGGATCCCCATCCGTCAGAATCGTGAGGGGAGGGTTTCCTTGCAGAGTCGCTTCATATTTGATGTAGGTCCCCCGGTCGGTCAGGGTGTACCCCTGCCGTTCCGCAGCAATATGGATGGTGCTCAGCATGCCCTGGCCGGTCTGAACATACCAGCTCTCCTTTTCGGGCACGGTCAGTCCTGCTGCCTTCCAGAGGAAGAGCTCCTTCTTGTGCGTCCCCGAATTGTCGCCCCGGCTGACGAATAAGGCGGACCGGGTCCGTAGTGCCGTCAATGCCTCCCGGATCGATTTCCCCCTGATGTTCGCGAGGTCCCCTTCGGGGCCAGTGATGACAAAATCGTTGTGCATGACTTCACGGCGACGGATGCCGTAACCCGCCTCGACGAATTCTTTCTCCGCCGCAGGTGCATGCACCATCAGGATGTCGACGTCGCAATTCTCCCCCAATCTGAGGGCCTTTCCGGTGCCCGTGGCGGTCCATCGCAGTTCGATCCCCGCTGCTTTCCTGAACTCCGACGCCAGAGTGTCGAGGAGCCCCGTGTTATCGGTGCTGCTGGTGGTGGCCATCATCAACACCGGCTCCTCAGCAGCGAGATTGAGGCCGGGCCCCAGTACTGTCAGGCAGAGACAGAGTCCCGCGATCGTGAACAACTTCATCTAAAAACCTTTATTCAGGGTGTCCACTTAACCCGGTCTTTAGGAGCCGGCATTACGTCCCCTTTTCTTCTTTTGAATCCTCCGGAAAGACCATCTTGCCGCTCAGACTCACATCGTAGCCTTGCAGCCTGTGCGCCATCTCCTGAAAGGTCTGCTCGTGAAGGATCCCCAGAAAGCGCTGGACCCCTTCGTCAAAGAACCTCTCCTTGGAGACCATCAGGTCATAGCGCTCCCAGCGCAGCGGCAGAAAGGCGAGACCGAGCAGCGCCGCCACCGCCCGGATTGCGGGACCGGCATCGGCTCGGCCCGAGAGTACTTCGAGGCCCACGTCCAAGTGCCGTGCAACTTCCTCTCCGTATCCCTCAATGCTTTCGCCCCGCAGGCCGGCCTTCTTCAGTTCGTGATCCAGCAGCAGCCGGGTTCCGGTTCCCAGCGTCCGGTTGACGATGCGCATGCCCGATTTGCCCAGATCCTTCACGCCGCGGATCTTTTTGGGATTGTCTTTGTGAATCACGATCCCCTGCTCCCGTCGGCAGAAATTGACGATGGCCGGCATCTGGTCCAGTTCCCGGCCGGCAATATCGAAGTTGTACTCCACGGCATCCTCCTGAAGGAGGTGGCTGGCCGCCATATGGCACAGGTTGCGCCGCAGGGCATGGAGCCCCCCCAGGCTTCCCAGGTTTCCGAACACGGCGACATGATCGGGGGTTTTACGGTTAAACCAGGCAAGAGTCCGATCCAGCAGCGGATCGTTGCTTCCGGCGATGACGATGAGTCCATGATAGGGCGGAAGCGGCGTGCCCGGCTGCGGATAATTCAGTGCGTTGTGGTCCACCCAGCGATCGACCAGGTCCCGGGGGAAGAGCCATTTGCCCGTGACCTTGGTGGCCGGGAGTCCCTTGTCCGAAACCAGCGCGTAGACCATCTTTTCATTGACGCTGAGATATTCGGCGACTTCTCTGGTTGTGAGCAGACGCATCACCGCATCCTCCTCGTAAAATAGATTCGTGTAAGCTTATTACACCTGAAAGCGATATTTTGTCAATTGGAATCTAATCTCTGGCGATTTTCTGGTCTAAAATTACAATAAATTACAAATTATAACACCGGCGTGGGTGTCGTATAAGAGAATCCAATAAGTCCACTGCCGGAGCACTTGCTGTTCGCGCGAACCGCTAGCCTTTGTCATTCCCTTCATGGGAGCGAAAGAGAAGCTTTGACAAGAGGGCCTTTCAGCGGTACATTGAGGCCCTTGGGAAAGCGCGTTCCCATCCCTTTTCTTGTCGGAGATGACAGGCATGAAAGATGAGCTCAAGAAGCGGGAAGAGAGCTGTACCGACGAAGTGGAATCGGTCTTGCATTTCAGGCAGAAGCTTCCGGCCGTGGCCGATCGCATCATCGAGCACTGCGGGGATGGGGAATGCTTTACCCACGTCGATTTTGAGCCGATCCCTTCCAAGGAAGCTGTCATTAATATCATCAGGAAGTACCGGGAAATCCTCTTTCCCGGCTACTACAACGCCGCCAAGCTGGATCCGGTGAACCTGAGGTACAACATGGGGCAGTTGGTGTCGGTCGTGTTCGACGAGCTCTCGGAGCAGATCGCACACAGTATTCGTCACGACTGCTTCCGGTACGACAAGCGCTGCCTGGAGTGCACCGAAGAGGGGCACCGGATTGCGCTGGCCGTTCTCGAGGCCGCGCCGGCGATTCGAAGGAGAATGGCCACCGATGTGCGAGCTGCCTACGAAGGAGATCCCGCCGCCAAGAGCTATGACGAGATTATCTTCAGCTATCCCGGGATCCTGGCCATCATGGTCTACCGCATCGCCCACGTGCTTTATGAACACGACGTGCCCCTGCTGCCCCGGATTATGACGGAATATGCACACAGCGTGACCGGCATCGACATCCATCCCGGTGCCCGGATCGGGGAGCGTTTTGTCATCGATCACGGCACAGGCGTCGTGATCGGGGAAACCACCGAGATCGGCAAGAACGTGCGGATCTACCAGGGGGTGACCCTGGGGGCGCTCTCCCTGCCGAAGGACGCCGGAGAGAAGCTCCGGGGCAAGAAACGCCACCCGACCATCGAGGACGAGGTGATTATTTACGCAGGCTCGACGATCCTCGGTGGGGACACCATCATCGGCGCCCGGTCGGTGATTGGCGGAAACGTGTGGCTCACCGAATCGGTGCCCCCTGATACCAAGGTGCTGCTGGAAAACCCCCGCCTCATCTACCGCTGATCTCCTGCGTAACCGTGGCGCCCACCGGTTAAATTCGCGCCAACCGACGCCCAGGCTGCTTGAAACATGCGCTTTGTAATAGCGGTGCCTCGGTTTTTCTTCCGTACGGCGAAAAAGGCCGGCAGCCTGATGCATGAATGAAAACCTGGAGGTATAATTACCGCGAGAGGCGAGTCCTGTTCGGGGACAGATGAAGAGGAGCGCCTGCGAAATCAGGCGTTCGATTTCGGAGCATGATATGGGCTCTGTAAAGAGCGGGATCAAGAACAAGTCGGCCCCACGGGGGAAGCCTGAATGGTATGGGGCCATCGCAGAATTTGAGAGACCGGATCTCCGGAAAACCGTGTGGCAGTTGGTGGACACCCTCGTGCCCTACGGCGTGCTCTGGTTTCTGATGATTCGCAGCATCCAATTGGACTATGCTTACTGGGTGACCCTGGCACTGGCGCTGCCGGCAGGGGGGCTTCTGGTTCGGGTTTTTGCGCTGTTTCATGACTGCTGTCACGGCTCCTTTTTCCGATCGAACAGGGCCAACAGGGCTGTGGGATACTTCCTCGGGAGTCTCTGTTTTACGCCCTTTGATGACTGGCGCCACTCCCACTGGCGCCACCACGCCACAGCAGCCAATCTGGACTATCGGGGAACGGGTGATGTCTGGACTCTCACCGTCGAGGAGTACCTGAAGGCGTCACCCCTGCAGAAGCAACTCTACCGTCTCTTCCGAAATCCGCTGGTTCTCTTCGGTTTGGGACCCTTGTTCTACTTCGTGATCAGTGAGCGGTTTTCGAGCAGGGGCGTCGGCAAGATGGAGCACCGGAGTGTGGTGGTCACCAATCTGGTGCTCGCAGCCATTGCCCTTTTGGCCGCGTGGACCATCGGTTTGGGGACCTATGTGATGATACAGCTCCCGGTCCTGATGGTCGCCGCGACGGCCGGGGTCTGGCTCTTCTATGTGCAGCACCAGTTCGAAGGGGTCTATTGGGCGCGCCGGGATAACTGGAGTGCCTTCAAGGCGGCTCTGGAGGGGAGCTCTTTTTACAAGCTGCCCCGCATCCTGCAATGGTTCAGCGGGAACATCGGTTTGCATTACATCCATCACGTGCGGCCGAGAGTCCCCAATTACAATCT
The DNA here is from genome assembly GCA_945786985.1 of uncultured Nitrospirota bacterium. Classification (GTDB taxonomy): domain Bacteria; phylum CG2-30-53-67; class CG2-30-53-67; order CG2-30-53-67; family CG2-30-53-67; genus CALZGC01. The sequence continues at coordinate 7,183 of CALZGC010000040.1, forward strand.
GGAGCGCTGCTACCACGCGATCCCGGAGCTTCAGACCGTGAAACCGCTAAGCATGCTTGGCAGTCTGAAGTCTCTGCGGCTCAGACTCTGGGATGAAGCGAAAGAGCAGCTCGTTGGATTTCGCGCCCTGCGGTCCTAATATGACAGACAAGATGCCTCCCGCATAGGATAGATGGATGGTCCCGACCCCATAGCCCACAAGGATCAGGATCGGGCCGTAGGCCTGAACGCGGCTGCAAGGCTGTCCGAGTCTGGCCGGTTGCTGGGGCAGGTTACTCTTGCCAAACCGGCCCCACTGATTTTTGCTTGACAGGCGGATAGCATACCTGCTAAAGTGTGACTTCATAACCGTTGTTCCCGGATAAAAACGAAACCATCGTGAAGCCCCGGAATGCATCCGGGGCTTTTTTAATGGAACAATACAGAGCGGCTGTATCTTGTCATGCCTTTGTGGCGTCCTGGTCTCGTTGTTGCAGCGCACGTGCAGTTCGCCTCACTCCTCGACTTCGTCGCGCCTCGGTTGCTTCGTTCTGCCGCTCTGTATGCAAATTGATCGATGACGCTATGTCAAGAAAGAAGGAGTTTATGGATTTCAACACATTCAATTTACACCCCCGTGTCGCGGCCGGTGTCGCGGCAGCAGGTTTCACCTTACCCACGCCAATCCAGGCGCAGGCTATTCCGAAAGTTTTGCAGGGGCGGGACGTTATGGGGCTGGCGCAGACCGGAACCGGTAAGACAGCGGCTTTCGTTCTGCCCATTCTGCATCGACTCACGGGCGGACCGCGAGGGTGTGTGCGAGCCTTGATCGTTGCACCGACGCGCGAGCTTGCCGAGCAGATTCATGCGAGCATCCTCTGCCTTGCGAGAAAGACCCGCATCCGAAGTGTCACGGTTTACGGTGGTGTGGGCATAGAGCCGCAGGTGGCAAAGCTCAGGGGGGGCGCCGAGATCGTTGTGGCCTGCCCCGGGAGACTACTCGACCATTTGAATCGCAAGACGGTCGACCTGCGCCGCCTCGAAGTCCTGGTGCTCGACGAGGCCGATCATATGTTCGACATGGGATTTGCGCCGGACATCCGCCGGATTCTGAAGCACGTGCCGCAACGTCGGCAGACGCTCCTCTTTTCGGCAACCATGCCGCAGGAGATCCGGCGCCTGGCCAATGAGGTACTGAATGATCCCGTGACGGTCCAGGTGGGAGCGACCGCTCCGGCGGTCACCGTCAGCCATGCCCTCTATCCGGTCGAACCAAACCGCAAGACGGCACTGCTTCTGGCTTTGCTGGAGCGGACGGACACCGAGTCGGTGCTGGTCTTCACGCGCACCAAGTACCGGGCCAAACGCCTTGGGGAGCAGCTGCGCAAGGCAGGACTGCGGGCCACCTCGCTGCAGGGGAACCTCTCGCAATCGAAGCGGCAGGCCGCACTGACAGGCTTTCGGGACGGTACGTACGACATTCTGGTGGCCACGGACATTGCCGCCCGGGGCATCGATGTGAGCCAGATCTCCCATGTCATCAACTTTGATATCCCTAACACGACCGAGGCCTATATCCACCGAATCGGGCGGACCGGCCGGGTGGCCCGAAAAGGCGATGCCTTCACCCTGGTGAGCGGGGAAGACACAAGCATGATCCGGGCCATCGAGGCAATTCTCAACGGCCCCATTGATCGGCGCAAGGTGCCGGACTTCGACTACGGTGTCACGTCCCCCGGCGCGTCCGGCGGCTCCGTGCATCCGGCGCGGCCTTCGGCTCGCGGGCGTCGCAGCACGGACCGAAGCGTGAAACGAGCGTACGCAGTTCGCTGAGGCTGGGAGTGCCGATTCGGGGAGACAGTCTGACAGGGTTTGTCTGGTGGCGGCCCGCTTCCCATTGACGGAATCCCACCGCTCGAATTCCTGGAGGCCATACCTTTTCTCCGGATCCATCCCCCCTTACAGCAGGACGAGAATCGCCGGCATTTCGTCTTCTCCGGTGGTGGAGAATTTTCCTTATAGTTACCATTATTATTTCTAATAGTGGCACCGCATGACAATGTGTCCCGGGGACGGCGAGGTTTGGAGTTCGGGCCGTGCAGAGCTAAACGAAACGTCGGACCTCTCCGGGCGGAAAGGAGTCGTCAACCGGTGTGTTTTTATGCCGATCATACACAGGCGTTCTCTTGCGTCGAATCAGCGTCATTTTCTGAGTTTAGGAAAGGGGGGGCGCGGCGCGCGGTTCGCATTTCCGGGGTGTGCCGACTGGTGTCGACAGTTTGGTTTCTTGCCCGAAGGTGACTTGCAAAATCTGCAATCAGTACTATACTGCAAGAGATAAAAACGGTGATTTTATTTAGGTGCCGCCTGGAGGTGGGTGGCGTCTCTGTGGTCGATTAGAAGGAAGGGAGAATCCCGTGTTGACCGATCGTAAGTTCAGCAATGCAGAAAAGAATGAGGTTCTGTTCATCACGCCGCATGCCAAAGTGCTCGACGCTCTCGATCTGATGGCGGAAAAGCACGTGCATCATCTTCCGGTCATTGAGGGCGGACGCGTGGTGGGGATTATCGGTTCAACCGATACGGTCTCGGCCATTCTTTCGAGTTTCCAGGACGACGACGCCATCTCTGAGGAAGAGACGATCGGCAACTGGTATGAATAAAGGCCGGGTTGCCTATCGGCATGGAAGCCCCATATGCGGGTGAACCCTAACGGTTGGCTCTGTGCCGGCAATGCCGGACCGTTGCCTTGGATGGGTCGCCCGTGTGCTCCTTTCTCCAGCATAAAACCCTATCATTCTGATTAGGTTAGTCACTGTATTCCCAAAGGCCCCCTTATCTTCGAATAGTTCTAGCAGATCAGAAGATTTTCTGTAACGCCGCATGTGCCGGGCTATCCGTCTTCGCAGAATGCTACGCCGTGACAAGTCCGGCCTCGTATTAGATTGACTCCTGCCATGTCCGGGCTAGCTTCTGAATCCGCTCTGAAACTGCCGGTGCCCGTAGCTCGCAGTCCGTAACGGCCCCCACCCTTGTCAGCAAATGGATATTCTAATGGGAGGTTTCTTGACGCCTTCGGATTCTTGCGTTAAAGTGGGGCGGGCGGCAACAGATACCCAGATACCGGAGTTGCCGATTGCGGGCCGATCGTTGTGGGGGTGCGGGCCGAATTTCGTTCTTCCCGAATATCCAGGCGGGGAATTGCGTCTCCTTTTTGCAAGCTCCCGGTATCGTTTCGCTGACCACGCGCGGCCACCTGACCAGGACCATGGGCCATGAAACTGTCCAGAGAAAGACTTGAAAGGCTGATTACTCGTTCCCCGGACATTGTGATAGCCACCGAGGGGAACGGTGAAGTTATCTACTACAACGACGGTGCCTCGGCCACATTGGGCTACAGCCACGACGCGGTGCTGGGTACTTATGTCGCCCTCCTCTATCCGAGTCAGGACGAGGCCAAGCGGGTGATGGCAGCCATGCGGGGGCCTGAGCATGGCGGGCCCGGTATTCTTGAAACCTTTCCGACCACCCTTCGCGCCAAAGACGGCCAGGAGATCCCCGTGGCCATTACGGCCACCCTGATTTACAATGAGGAGGGGCGGGAGGACGGCACCATCGGTTTTGCCAAAGATGTGCGCGACATCCTCCACAAGGAACAACTCGCTACCCTGGGCGAAGTGGCCATCGGCCTGGCTCATGAGATCAACAATCCCCTCGCTGTCATCGTGAATCAGCTCACTCTGCTCGAAAACGACATCGGCCGGCTCGCGGGCGATGCGGACAGTTCTGTGGAATATGAGCGCCTTGACGCGATTCAGCGCGAGGTTACGCGGATTACGGAGATCGTCGACTGCCTGGACCAGATGGTACAGCAGGACAGCTATGAGACCATCGACTATGTCGGATCGGCCCGGATGGTCAACCTGCGGCGGCGCAAAGAGCCGGTGCGTGGGGACATGCGGCTCAAAGACCTTCAGATCCTTGTGGTGGACGACGATCCCGGCATCTGCCAAACGCTGGAGGAGATTCTCGAGGCGGCGGGGTGTCACGTCGAGACCGCCGGCGGCGGGGCGGAAGCACTGGGCCTCCTCCGGGAGGGGACCTCGCCCGGCTTTGATCTTCTGCTTACGGATGTTGTCATGCCCAAAATGGACGGTTACGAGCTTTATCTGGCGGTAGAGGAGATGTTTCCTGAACTGCCTGTCCTGATGATGACGGCCTTCCTTCACGACAAAGATCATATCATCAAGCGAAGCCGCATCAAGGGTCTGAAGGGCGCGGTCTTCA
>CALZGC010000041.1 GCA_945786985.1 uncultured Nitrospirota bacterium
CGCCGGCTATGCCGACCAGCTGTTTCGTGAAGCAGAACCGGCCATGGAGATGGTCCATTCCATGCAGCAGGCCCACGCAGCGAAGAAATAAGGGGTCCTTCGAAAGCATCCGGATGAATCCGGCCTGCCTGCACTCCCAGGCGGCCCCTAGGCACGGCCTGGAGCGGGTTCAAATCTATCCCAGCTTCTGCCTTTTTGTCACACCCCGAATTTTCATCGTTTTCAATGGGTTGCACAAATGGCGGAGTCCCTGTGCCAAATTGCCCCAGCCTCTCTTTCGGCCGGTCCGTCCAAAGGCCATTGAGTCCCGCGCAGAATAGAGACTTATCAATAGCTTACAGTAAGACCTCCCGGATGGCACCGCAATTGCTACATCCTCTGTGAGACGTCAGCCCGACACGAGATTTGCAAACCGACGACTGCCCGGATACTGCATGAGTGATCGTCATGAGAGGCCCCAGAGGTACTGGAGGGGCCACAGGCAAGGCGCAGAGAATTTTCTGACTGAAGACTTATTGGAATATTTCAAAGTCAGGAAATTTTCTGCAACGCCGCATGTGGCAGACTATCCGGCCTCGTAATAGATTCACTCATGCAATATCCGGGCTAGGTCACTGTTTTTTCCGAACCCATGAACCAGGAATGCTCCCCAATAAGCCGAAGCAACCGTAAAATCCTGATTGTCGACGACGATCGGGAGATGGGAGCCCTGATCAAGAAAGTGCTCTCCCGGGAAAACTACACCGTTCATGTGGCACAGAGCGGCGCCGAGGGCATCCTGCTGCTGCAGCGGGAAACCTTTGACCTGATCATCAGCGACCTCCGGATGCCCGGCATCTCGGGAATCGAATTGATCCGGGCAACCAAGAAGATCGCCCCCGAAACACCGCTCATCCTGATCACCGCCTTCGGCGACATCCAGACGTATCTGGATGCCCTCGGGGCCGGTGCCTTCGACTACATTAACAAACCCCTCAAGATGCGCGACCTGCGCCACTCCATCCGAAAGGCACTGGTCTCCACGGGCGCCAACGCCTGAACAAACCGCACCCGGTGTGTGCCTTCACCAACCTACCGTCTGTGCGTCGCTGCTTGCCATTTTTTTCGCCTGTGGTATAGTCGGGAACGCAAGGAGAGGGAGAGCGGTTGCACACAAAGGATGGAAGGAATGTTGCCCGAACGCCTGCAGAAATTCGAAGAGCTGATTCTGAAAGGCCGCGAGAGTCTTCTCCGTTCGGTCTTGAAAATCGACAGCGAGATCCATGCGCTCGTCGATGAAAAACCGATGGAATTCAACGAACGGGCGGTGGAGGAGGCAGCCATCCAGACCTTGGCCGGTCTTGATTATCGTCGGCGCAAGGAACTTTCAGAAATCGAGCAAGCCCTGGCAAGAATCAGCATCGGAACTTACGGCATCTGCGTGGGGTGCGGGAACGACATTTCCGAGGACCGCCTGATGGCGCTGCCCTACACCAAGATCTGCAAATTCTGCGCGAGAAAGGACTCCCATCCGGGGCTCGAAGCGTGACGATGGAAGTGGAAACGCTTCAGCTTCCGACCCCAACGGTCCTCCCGGGAACACCGCCTTGCGAAAGGACCTCCGTTGAAAGAGGCCATGTTGTATCAGAGGCTGGAGGAGGACCAGGTCCTCTGCAACCTCTGCCATCACCGATGCCGCATCAAAGAATCGAAACGGGGGATCTGTGCCGTTCGGGAGAACCAAGGGGGCCGGCTCATCTCTCTGGTCTACGGCAAAATCATTTCCCGCGCCGTCGACCCGATTGAGAAGAAGCCGCTCTTTCACTTTCTGCCGGGGTCGGCCTCCTACTCCATCGCCACCGTTGGGTGCAACTTCCGTTGCCAGCATTGCCAGAATGCCGAGATCGCTCAGCTGCCCCGGGACCGGAATCTGATCGTCGGGGAAGAGGTGGCTCCAGAGAAGATCGTAGCGGATGCCCTCCGGCGCCGCTGCCGGAGCATCTCCTACACCTACACAGAACCGACCATTTTTTTCGAGTACGCCCATGACACCGCGCAGCTGGCGCAGAAAGCGGGTATTCAAAACGTTTTTGTCAGCAACGGCTATATGTCCGAAGAGGCCGTCGAGTTGATGGCCCCCTGGCTCAATGCCATTAACATTGATTTAAAAGGTCCCGAATCGTTCTATCGCGACATCTGCGGCGCGCACCTGACTCCGGTCGTGGAGAATATCCGGGGCCTACACGCGCTCGGCATCTGGGTGGAGGTCACAACCCTGGTGATCCCTTCCTTGAACGACGGCGCCGAGTCGCTGCAGAATCTGGCCGAAACGCTGGCGGCCATCAGTCCCGACATTCCGTGGCATATCAGCGCCTTTCACCCGGCCTATCACCTGCTGGACAAACCCCGGACACCGGCGAAAACGATCCGGCGGGCCCGGGAGATCGGCCTGGCCGCAGGTCTCCACCATGTCTTTGTGGGAAACCTGCCGGGGGAGCAGGGAGAAGGTACCACCTGCCACGGTTGCGGCGAATGTCTTATTGAGCGGACAGGGTACCGGATTCTCAAGAATCGTGTGACGAATGGCGGATGTCCGGAATGCAAAACACCCGTTGCGGGCGTCTGGCACCCACCGGGAGAGGGGAATTGACTGCGTCTCCGGGCAGCGCGGTGGCCCCCGCCGGACGCGAGGGGGGAGCATCCCGGGAGCAGCGATGACAGCCATGATGAACCGAAATGACACCCGTTCGCTGCGGGAACAGATGGTCCGGTCCCAACTCGTGCAACGCAAGATACGGGACGTGCGGACCCTGGACGCCATGCGAAGCGTCCCCCGGGAGGCCTTCGTCCCAGAGAAGTATCGCGTCAGCGCCTATGACGATCGCCCCCTGCCCATCGGGGAGGACCAGACGATCTCACAGCCCTACATGGTGGCCCTGATGACAGAAGCCCTGGAGCTCGGCGGCGGCGAAACCGTTCTGGAGATCGGCACGGGATCGGGATATCAGACTGCGGTGCTGGCGGAAATGGCGAAGACCGTCTTCTCCAAGGAGCGGATCGGAGTCTTGGCAGAGCGGGCGCGTGTGTTGCTCGAACAGCTCGGCTATGCCAACGTGACCGTTCTCGTTGGTGATGGGACGCAGGGTGCCGCAGAGCATGCGCCCTTCGACGCCATCATCGTCACCGCGGGCTCGCCCGGCGTGCCGGTGTCTCTGAAGGAACAGCTCGCCGACGGCGGACGACTCGTCATCCCCGTGGGAAGCCGGGGCTACCAGGAGCTCAACCGAATCCGCCGCCAGGGAGATCAATTCGTCACCGAGAACTTAGGCGGTTGTGTCTTCGTTCCCCTCATCGGTGTGCAGGGATGGGAATGGAACTGATGCAGGGCCGCAGGCTTGCCGACTGTCCGCACAGCCGATATACTGCGAATCATCGGGGGAGAGGCGAGGCGCGCATCGGACAGGAGCAGGCGGAGATGGCCCGCGAAGACCAGATCGACGAGCAGCTTTATGAAACGCTGGATCACACGGCCGATATCGCTGTCCGGGTCCGGGGCGATACTCTGCCGCAGCTCTTCGAAAACGCCGCTTATGCGCTTTTTGACACCCTGGTGGAGCTGGACGGAGTGGCCGAAGCCCGGGAGGAGATCATCCAGGTGGACGGTGCAGACCTGGCGGAGCTGATGGTCACCTGGCTGAATGAGCTTCTCTTTCTCTGGGAGTCCCAACTGTTGCTCTTCAAGAGATTTGAGGTCACCGAGCTGACCGATACCCGGCTCACGGCCCGTGCGTGGGGAGAGCTCTTTGACGAAGCGCACCATGCCCTCCTGACGGAGATCAAGGCCGCGACCTACCATCAGCTCCGCGTGGAGAAGGTGGGGACCCGGTGGAGCGCCCAGCTCATTTTTGATATATAGCCCGACTATTGCATGAGTAATCGTCATAGAATATTGGGGCGAAGGGGAGTCTCCGAAAAATGGAACGCCATGAGCTGAAAAAGATCCACGACAACCTTTACGAAATACCGAAGACGGGGCAGATGAAAGTGCCGGGGCGCATCTTTGCCGACGCAGCCCTGCTCAGCACCATTCTCGCCGACCAGAGCCCCGAGCAGGTCCGCAACGTGGCAACCCTGCCGGGCATTCTCCGCTACTCTCTGGCTATGCCGGACATGCACTGGGGCTACGGTTTTCCCATCGGGGGCGTGGCCGCCACGGATATCAAAACGGGCGTGATCTCCCCCGGCGGCGTGGGCTACGATATCAACTGCGGGGTCCGGCTGGTTCGCACCGACCTGCGACACAGTGACGTCCGGGACCGCGTGCGGGATCTGGTGGGGGCCCTCTTTGAGAAGATCCCCTGTGGCGTGGGTTCGCGCAATGCCATTCCAAAGCTCTCGCTATCCGAACTGGACCGGGTCCTCGTGGAAGGCGCCGCCTGGGCTGTGAAGAACGGTTTCGGCACCACGGATGACCTGGAGCATACGGAGGAGTCGGGCTCCCTGCCCGGTGCAAATTCCGATAAGGTCAGCGAGCGTGCCCGGGAAAGGGGGCGCGCGCAACTCGGCACCTTGGGCTCAGGCAATCACTTTCTGGAAGTGCAGCGGGTGGATGAGATTTTCGAGCCGGCAGTGGCCGACGCCTTCGGACTGCAGGAAGGCAGCATCACCCTGATGATCCACTCGGGTTCCCGGGGGCTCGGCTATCAGGTCTGTGACGACTATCTCAAGGTCATGGCCCGTGCCTCGGAAAAATACGGCTTCTCCCTGCCCGACCGACAGCTGGCCTGCGCTCCCGTTACATCACGCGAGGGCAAAGACTATTTCGGCGCGATGGCGTGCGCCGCCAATTTCGCCTGGGCCAACCGACAGATCATGATGCACTTGGGCATCGAGACCGTCCTGAAAACCCTTCAAATAAGTCCCCGAAACCTGGGGGCGAAACTGGTCTACGACGTGTGCCACAACATCGCAAAGTTCGAAGAGCACACCGTGGACGGAAAGAAACGCATGGTCTGTGTACACCGCAAGGGCGCCACCCGGGCCTATCCGCCGGGACACCCCCTGGTGCCCCGGGCTTACCGAGCCGTGGGACAGCCGGTCCTCATTCCGGGCGACATGGGGCGCGCTTCCTATGTCTCGGTGGGAACGGAAGCCGCCATGGAGGAAACTTTCGGCTCCACGTGCCACGGCGCGGGGCGGGTGCTTTCCCGTCACAAGGCAGTCAGGGCCGCAAAGGGACGCTCCATCTGCCGGGAACTGGAAGATCAGGGGATCATCGCCAGGTCCCGGGGGAAGAGGACCATGGCTGAGGAGATGCCCGAGGCCTACAAGGATATCAACAATGTGGTGCAGGTCATGCACGATGCGGGCATCGCCCGCAAGGTGGCGCGACTCAAACCGCTCGGTGTGATTAAAGGGTAGCGTCGTATCACGTGTAAAATAACGTACCCCACTTCCCCCCTCACCTCAATCCTCTCCCCGCAGGGGAGAGGAAGTTCAAACATCCCTTCTCCCCTGCGGGGAGAAGGTTAGGATGAGGGGGTGACACTAAAAGACACTACACATTTGATACGACACTAGCGCGGCCACCGGGAGATGACATGAATCGATCTATTGCGAGGCCGCGCTGGGTGCCGGGGCCGCGCCCTCTCCGGAAAGAACGTCTGCAATCCGCTTAAGATCTCCCGTCACCGGACAGGGAGGCAGACTCTGCAGGAAATAGCGTCCATAGGATCGGGTGGTCATCCGCCGGTCCAGGATGGACAGAACGCCCCGGTCCTGTTTGCTCCGGATGAGACGGCCGAAGCCCTGCTTCAGGGCGATGGCGGCCTCGGGAAGCTGGAACTCATAAAAGGGATTTCCACCCCGCCGGCGGATCGCCTCAATCCGGGCCGCGACCAGCGGCTCTGAGGGAGACGCAAAGGGAAGCTTGTCGATGATCACGCAGGAGAGGGCCTCCCCGGGAACATCAATTCCTTGCCAGAAGGAACGGGTGGCAAAGAGCACCGAATGGGTGGCCTCCCGGAATCTGGCAAGCAGCACCTCCCGGGAAGCCTCCCCCTGTTTCAGAATCTCATAATCCCCATGATCACAGAGCAGGGCGTGGACTTCCTCGAGTCGGCGTATACTCGTGAAGAGCACAAGGGCCCGCCCCTGCGTCTTCTCCAGGATGCGGACAATTTCCTCCGCCGCTTCCGGTCCGAAGGCTGCACTGTTCGGATCGTGCTTCATGGCAGGCAGATAGAGCAGCGCCTGGGTCCGGGTGTCAAAGGGAGAGGCCAGCGTCAGTTCACGGGCAGCGGAAAGACCCAGTCGTTTCTTGATGAATTCGAAATTGCCGCCCGTGGCCAGTGTCGCCGACGTGAGGACAACGCTGGAATCGCGGGAGAAGACACCGCTCGCCAGGGACTCGGACACGTCAATGGGCGACGCATGAAGGAAGACGCCCCGCCCCCGAATCTCGCACCAGCGCACATAGGTCGCGTCCCCGCCGCTCAGGATCAGCTGCAACTCCCGGCCGAGTTCGTCGGCGCGCCGGGCGCACGCGGCCAGCGCCTCGGTACCGGACGGCAGTGCCAGCAACGCATCCGCCAGCTGGAGCAGCATACGAATCAAGCCGGTCCCCTCTGACGCGGCTTGCCCATCGAGGTGGTCCGATTCGAGAAGATAACGGTTGGCGCCTCCCGTGAAGCGCGAGAAAAAGTCTGCCGCCGCGGCGTCGATCTCCGAGCAGGTCTTCCCGACATCCTTTTCCTGTTTCGACTCGGTGCGACCCCGCAACGCGTGACGGGTATCCCGCCCCAGCTCGTCCAGCCGATAGGTGCTCACCCGGAAACCAAAATGGTGCGTGGCAACCTCCTCCACCATGTGTGCCTCGTCAAAGATCACCGCATGGTACTCAGGCATCACTTCACCGTAGCCTCTCTGCCGCAATGCCAGGTCGGCGAAGAAGAGGTGATGATTGACGATGACGATGTCGGCCTTGGCGGCCTGCCGCCGCATGCGGGTGATAAAGCAGCGCGCCAGGTCGGAACATTTCGCCCCGGCACAGGTTTCAGAGCCGGCGTTGATCTGCCGCCACAGGGGAGAGGATTCGTTTACACCGGAGAGTTCCGCCACATCCCCCGTACTCGTTTCCTGAACCCAGACGGCAATCTGCTTCAGACGGCGCGGGTCATCGGGGTGCTCCAAGAGGGCAATGGACCGGAGATTTTCGAAACGGTTCCAGCAGAGGTAGTTGGACCGCCCCTTCATGTATGCCACCGGGAAATCCCGTCCGAGGGCACGGCGAAGCAGCGGTACGTCCTTGTAGAAGAGCTGTTCCTGCAGGGCCTTGGTCCCGGTGGAGATGACCACCCGCTGTCCGGACAGAACGGCCGGCGCCAAGTACGCCACGGTCTTGCCTGTCCCCGTTCCCGCCTCCACGAGAAGATGCTGTTTCTGCTGAATCCCCTGCGAGATGGCTTCGCTCATCTCCCGCTGCTCCGCGCGCAACTCGTAGCCGGGCAGGAGCCGGGACAAACGTCCCGCCTCATCGAAAATCTCTCTCAACGCAACCGTATCCGACACCGGGCCTCCTTTTTTCGGCGCAGAATAACACAATTCCGGGTAGGCGGCAACAAACACCCTCCGGTCAACCCCTGCCCCGAACGGCGGCGCACGAGCCTACCCGACGTCATTGTCGGGACTCTGTTCTACGGACGGCCGCTCCGTTCTGCCAATATTCCTTTGCATTCACAATAGGTTACAGCCGGAGAGGGGCCAAAGGGCGGCAGCTAGCAGCCTGGGTGATGCCCGACCCGGCACGGGCAACACAGCGCTCCGACGGTAAAAAGCGCTCTTTTTTGAGAATTTTCTTGACATGCCTTCCAAAACTGTCTATCATGCAGAGTTTAATATCCGGATTTCGGTAAGCACGTCCGGATAGATGACAAATATCATGAGAGAGGCATGATCCGAGGCAGACCGTAAACCCCGCCTTCCGAGCCACTGAGCCACGCGTTTTCTTTCGGATTCATCTCACACAACTCGAAAAAGGGTCGACCAGACCGTTCCAGTTCCAATGGACCGTTTCGGGTTCACACGGATACGAATTCAGAGAGGGTAACGAACCATGAAACCAGACGGACGCACATTGAGAAACATCGGCATCAGTGCCCATATCGACTCGGGCAAAACCACGCTGACAGAACGCATCCTTTATTATACCGACCGTATTCACGCCATCCACGATGTGAAGGGCAAGGACGGTGTCGGGGCCACCATGGACTCCATGGAACTGGAAAAGGAGCGCGGCATCACCATTGCCTCGGCGGCCACTTACTGCGAATGGGAAGACAGCTTCGTCAATATCATTGATACCCCCGGCCACGTGGACTTCACCATTGAGGTGGAACGGGCGCTGCGGGTCCTCGACGGCGCCGTGCTGGTCCTCTGCTCCGTTGGCGGGGTGCAGTCCCAGTCCATTACCGTCGATCGCCAGATGCGCCGCTACAATGTCCCCCGCATTGCCTTCGTCAACAAATGCGACCGCTCCGGCGCCAACCCGGATCGCGTGATCCGGCAGTTGCGGGAGAAACTGAATCACAATGCCGTGGCCATGCAGATTCCCATCGGACTGGAGGCCGACCTCCAGGGGGTAGTGGACCTCATCACCATGAAGGCATACTACTTCGACGGCGCCAACGGCGAGAACGTTCGAATCGAAGCAATCCCGGACGGGTTGAAAGCAGAGGCCGAAGCGCGGCGCGAAGCGATGCTCGATGCCGTCTCACTGTTCTCGGATGAGCTGACGGAAGGCATCTTGGAAGAGGCGGTGACGGAAGAGCTGATCCGTGACGCCGTGCGACGGGGTACGCTCTCTCTGGAGCTGACCCCTGTCTTCATGGGATCAGCCTACAAGAACAAGGGGGTACAGAACCTTCTGGACGCGGTGGTCGATTACCTCCCGAATCCGGAGGAAATCACCAACATCGCGCTGGACCTGGACCAGGAGGAGAAGGAAATCACTCTCAGCCATTCGCCGGACGATCCGACGGTGGCCCTCGCATTCAAACTGGAGGACGGGCGATACGGACAGCTCACCTATATCCGCATCTATCAGGGGAGCGTCGGCAAGGGCAACACCCTCTACAACACGCGAACCGGCAAGAAACTCAAGGTCGGGCGTCTGGTGCGGATGCACGCCAACAACATGGAGGAGATCGAGACAGCCCCCAGCGGCGACATCGTGGCCCTTTTCGGCGTCGACTGTGCCTCGGGGGACACCTTTACCGCGGGCGATCTGAATTACGCCATGACATCGATGCACGTCCCGGCGCCGGTGATCAGCCTCACCGTGACACCGGAGGACAACAAGGCACAGGTCAACATGTCCAAAGCCCTGAACCGCTTCACCAAGGAAGACCCCACCTTCCGGAGCTACGTCGATGCGGAAAGCGGGGAGACCGTCATCTCCGGCATGGGAGAGCTCCATCTGGAGGTTTACGTGGAGCGGATGCGCCGGGAGTACAGTGCCTTGGTGCAGACCGGCATGCCCCAGGTGGCCTACCGGGAAACCATCTCCAGGCGTGCGGAGTTCAATTACACCCACAAGAAACAGACCGGCGGCTCCGGGCAGTACGGCCGGGTGTCTGGTTTCATGGAGCCCATGCCCGAGGGAGACTATGAATTCGTGGACGCAATCAAGGGCGGTGTCATCCCCTCTGAATTCATCCCGTCCTGCAACAAGGGCTTCAAGGCCTGTCTCACCAAGGGCCGTGTGATCGGATTCCCCATTACCGGGATCCGGATCACCATAGACGACGGAACGTCCCACTCGGTAGACTCCTCCGATGTCGCCTTCCAGCAGGCCGCCATCGGCGCCTTCCGGGAGGCCTACGGAAAGGCCAAACCGGCCATCCTGGAACCGATCATGAAGGTGGTCGTGGAGGGACCGTCCGAGTTTCAGGGAGCGATCCTGGCGACCCTGAACCAGCGGCGGGGCATGATCTCGGGCGTCAGCGAGGACGGCAATTTCTCAGTCGTGGAGGCGGAGGTGCCCCTGGCAGAGATGTTCGGCTACTCGACAACGCTGCGTTCGGCCACGCAGGGCAAGGCCGAATTCACCATGGAGTTCGCCAAGTACCGGGAAGTGCCCCAGAGCGTTTCCGAAGGCCTCGTAAAGGAATACGAGGAGCAGGAAAAAACAGCATAGCTTCCACGGGCTCTCTGTGGTAGGCTAGCCGGGTGCTTCTGTATTGACTTGCCTCACGGAAACCTTTCGAAGAGGCAACCGGGCCATGCTCAAACAGGAATTCATCTTGAGAAGTCCCATGAGAATATTGCAGAAGGCCACCAAAGGCGGCCTGGGAACGGGAAACCTCGGGGTTTTCATGGCCCGCGCCGGTGTCGGCAAAACGGCGTGCCTGATTCACGTGGCCCTGGACAGCCTCTTCAAGAAGCAGAAGGTAGTACATGTGGGCATCGGCGAATCGGTGGACAAGATACAGGTATGGTACGACGAGATTCTCGTCGACTTGTGCCGTGACTTCAAGATCGACGATCCGCGCAAGCTGCGCAGCGATATCGAGAGGGGCCGCGTGATCCTGGCCTACACGCCCGAGACCTTCACCGTCAAGAAGCTCGCCAAGGATCTCGGAGACCTGGCCACCAGCGGCGGCTTCGTACCCCAGGTACTCCTCATCGACGGTTTCGACTTCGAGAAAGAAGAGGCCGGCTGGGACACGCTGGCCGCGTTCCGCCATCTTGCCAAAGAGCAGAAGCTGGAGATCTGGTTCTCGGCACGGACCCACCGGGCGTCGAAGATCCGCAATGAGCGGGGCATCCCGGCACCGTGCCACGAAGTGGACGATCTCTTTTCCGTGGTCATTTTTCTGGAGCCCCGGGACGGATCGATCCATCTGAAACTGCTCAAAGACCACGACTACGCAGTCTCCCAGGATCTGCCCATTCGACTCAATCCGAACACCCTGCTGTTAATGGACGGTTAGCCTGCGCGGCGACTCACGACGGACGTCCCATCAGGCAAAAAGGAGACCCTCTTGTTTCTCAAAAAGCGGCCCTTCTGTTCGCACTGCGGCAAACGGATGGATGAACATCAGGTTCTGCCGTCCTATATTACGCACGGCCTGGACTGGGGCCTCGATTTCCTCTGGGTCTGTATGAACGACGATTGCCCCCTTTTTGTCAACGGCTGGACGAACATGGCAGAAAAGTACGGCCAGCTTGATTCCATCCGTTACATGGTGCAGCCCGATACGGGGGAAGCGGGGATCCTCCCCGTCGTCCACCCACGGCATCCGGATTTTCCGGAGGACTGGACGGGCCCCAATTCCGAAGGCACCTCAGGCCCGTTTAATCCCGCCACGGATTAACCCGTATATTGCATGAGTCAATCTAATACGAGGCCGAGCTTGTCACGGCGTAGCATTCTGCGAAGACGGATAGTCTACCACATGCGCCGTTACAGAAGATTCCCTGAGCTGGTGGCCCTGTTCGCAAATACGGTGGTATTCGAGTGCCGTAGCGCGCCCTCCTCTGCGTTGTCTTTTCCCCGGCGAAGGACTTCGCCGGGCCAGTCTCCCGCTTCACTCTGATTCATGCCGCCAGCGGCGGCTTATACATTAAGGTATCTTGGGATCCGCTCCCTGCGACGTACCGCAGGGGATACGCCTCAGTCGCGCGCCTTGAGCAAACCGTGCTACAACCCTCTCTATACATCACCATATTTGCGAACAGGACCACATAAATATTTCAATATGTCTTCAGCCAGTAAATCTTCTGCGCCTTGCCTGTAGCGCCCCCAGGACCTCTGGGGCCTCTCATGACGATGACTCATGCCATATTCGGGTTAGAAAATCCTCGCGGTCTGTGCCAGGTCCGAAACCTGAACAGTCAGAAAGCTCTCCGTGATCCGGTGGGGCAGGTCGATGGGCGTACAGCCGCCGAGCGTCCAGGAAGGATCGGAAAGACCAAAGCGCGTTCCGCAGTGAGAACAGACGATGTCCTCTCCGAACACCCTGAACCCTTTTCGATATTTGCTGCAGGTATAGCACGCATCCAGAGATACGTGGAGTTTTCCTGTGCGGTCCGTCCGGACAAGAAAATTGATGTTCTTCCGCCCCTGTCGGAAGGTGTAGAAGTGAGCCGTGCCGTCACGCACCTCCGCCAGGGGGATCCGAACCAGCGAGTCTTCGGCCGCGACAAGCCTATGGGTGGGGGCCTGCCGGCATGCACTCATCAGCAGGGGCACCAGCAGAAGACACAGGAGCCTGGCCGTCTTCGTCATTTAGAAATAACCCTCCAGTGTGAAGCCTGAAAAAACAATGGGCCACGTGGCGACGGCCGCGAAAATCCCGACGGCGGCCACGGACAGAACAATCCATTTCCCCTGCAACCGGTTGATTGTTTCCTCCACCGACCCCGCACCCCGGAGCATTTCAGAAAAACCCGTCATGATGCCGAAGAAAGTCCCAGCGAAAAGGCTGCCGTAGAGCGGATACCCGAGGTAGTGATAGTTGCCCTGAAAGATGTCGAAGGGACAGTGGTGGATGGGACTCTCGTAGAAGTAAAGGGATATGAAAGAGACCACCGCCATCAGGGAGACGGGAAGCACCACCAGGGACAGACCGGCGAACAGATAACGCGCCGCCCGGGTGCGCCGTCGCAAGACAAAGATTGCGGCCACCAGAAAGAGCGCGAGCAGCCCGTAAAAGGCAATCATGGTCGGGCGGATGGCCAGGGACGATAGGCTGCTCGCGAGCCCCCCCCCCGATTCGCTGAACAGCGCCCCGCAGCACGACGTGATGATGTTCGGTTTTAATCCGAGAAAATACAGGAGCTGCAGAGCGGCACTCAGAACAACCACCGGCACGAGAAACAGCAGATAGGCGAACTTGAACCGGGTCAGGGGATAATCGGCTCCCCGCTGGTCAATCACGTTCACGGCGATCCAGATGGCCGAGAGAAAGAGGACGGCCATCTTCCCATACAGAGCGGCCCAGCCGACGGGGTTGGCGTTCAGCGACCCCGTCGCGCACATGGCCCCCGCGAAGATCCGGTGCAGGCTGTCCACCGTGTAAACAAAGAGGAGCGACGAGAGAATCTCGAAACCGAGGACGTAATTCATGATGGTCGACGTGAG
>CALZGC010000042.1 GCA_945786985.1 uncultured Nitrospirota bacterium
AAAGGGGCTCCGGGCGAAGGTGGAGCTGGGAAGCCTCGTGACTGGAAAGAAGTATATCGAACTCGATTTTCACCCTCACGCCCCGCCACAGGAGATCGTATATGGCGGTGAGTATCCGGTTCTTCCCACAATTCCGGCACCCCTGGAGGAGGTCACCAAGAGTATTTCGCACATCGTGAAAAATATCGAAAAGATTCGTTTCGACCAGATCGGTGAAGAGCTACAGCAGACTGTTCATGCTGCCCGTAAGACTCTGAATCAAACGGAAATGATGTTCACCAAAGTAAATGAGAAAACGATTCCATCGGTCAATCAATCGGTGATGCAACTCAATGAAACGCTGATCGAGATCGAACGTGTCTTTGGTTCCGATTCGGCTTTCAACTACAACTCAAAGAAGGTTCTTGACGAACTCGCTGCGGCGGTTCGTGCGCTGCGGGAGTTAATAGAATCCCTGGAGCGTGATCCGCAATCGCTTTTGTTGGGCAAGAAAGACAAGGGGGACAAAGAATGAGAGACATCAATGCAGCAGATAGAGTGAAAGGGTGGGTCATCGTCTACCTGGCCCTTGTTTCGGCCTGTGCCGGCAAGCCGTTAGAAATATCCTATTACAGTCTGGCGCCGCTGCACAGCCTAAATGCGCCATCCGAAGCAGTGGCATCCTTGCCTGACCTGCGGATCGGTGTTGGCCCAATCACGGTACCGGAATCACTCAAGCGATCTCAGATCGTAACCCGGTCAGGAAACCATCGGTTTACTTACTCAGAATCGCATCGGTGGACGGGTAACATAGAGCATGATATTTCTCGGGTCATCGCAGAAAACATTTCCGTCTTGCTGGGTACCGAACGGGTTGCTGCTTTTCCATGGGGCCGCACTCTCACCCCTGTATACCGCATCGTTCTTGATATCCAGGAATTTGGTGGTGTTCGTGGAGGGGATGCAGATTTAAAGGTTCGCTGGGCAATTAGTGATGGTGAAGGTCGAACTCTGTTTACTGTAAAGAAATCCCTTGTTCAACATCCGACTGGCGGCGACACCTATGATGCTCTGGTCCGGGCTCAAAGCGAAACGCTTACTCTCCTCAGCCTTGAAATCTGCGAGGAATTAGCTCGCCTGGCCGCATTGCGAGAAACGGATGAGAAAGAATTGAAGTAATACGGCACAGTGAGTAAACGGGGTCGTAGAGAAGACCTGGCAGGAGCCGGATTGATGGAAGACGTGCAGACTGAAAGGAGAACGAAGAGATGAGCTTACAACCACCCCGGACACTGGTCGCGTTGCTGGGACCGGACCTGGAGGTGGCCCTCCAGCTCCGCTGGGCAGTCCGTCTGGCCACTGCGCGCAAACTGGATCTCCTGATTCTCCACCGCATGGAGAGTCGAGAGGAGCGTACCGTGGAGGTTTCGTTTGACGAGCCTGTTCAAGGCAAGGCGACTGGTGTCATCAACGAGGTGAAACGCATCATCGAGGAGTCTTCCGAGCTGCGAACAGGTCCTCGCTCCAGTACCGACTCTGGTGAAGCAAAGGAACCGGAGGCGGACGTCGTCTATGCCCGCCTGAAGGTCCTCTACTTCACAGGCTTACCGTCGTTGCGACGGGCAGTGCTGGCTGAGCTGAGGAACAAAGACGTCGAGCTATTCACTCAGGCACGTACACAAATTACCGATATGTCGGATGTCGATCTCGTGAGGGAACAGCGACTCTTCCTCCGTTATATTCCCTGCAAGGTCGTGCTCTGCCATGGCGTCAAGAAGGAGAATGTGCTGTCCCGTATTCTCGTGGCAACGGCTCCGGGGCCAAATGGAAGAGCAGCCTTGAATCTTGGCCGGGATCTTGCCGTTTCCGTGGATGGAACGCTTACAGCACTGCATGTCAATCCCAGCATCGGTTTGGATGCGGAACAGGTCGGCGAGCGGCGGTTGGATCGCCTCCTTAAAAAATCGCTGGGACCGGAGCACTCGAAAGTAAACTACAGGGTCATGTTGGACGACCAGATTCTCCAGGGCATTCGTCGGGTATGGGAAGAAGGTAACCACGATCTGATTGTGGTGGGTGTGTCTGGATTCCAGATCGAGGGAAGTCTTGGCACGAAGCTCGGCAAGGGAGTGCCGGTTGTCATGGTGAGCACCGCCTCTCCATTCGCCAACCGCTTCAAACAATTGATCGAGGAAGGCATCCAGCAGTTCGTTCCCCAGATTGAACGGGAGGATCGCATTGCGCTGGTGGATCGGGTCCAATCGAGCGCCGCATGGAATTTTGACTTTGTTGCCCTGATGGTCCTCTCAACAACCATGGCCGCGATCGGACTGATCCAGAATTCTGCCGCTGTTGTGATCGGGGCCATGCTGGTGGCGCCCCTCATGACGCCAATGCTGGGTTTCGGTCTGGCGGTGGTGCAGGGCAATCCCTTGTTGGCACGCCTTTCGCTTCGATCGGTCGTGTTAGGCTTATGCGTTTCTCTTCTTGGCGGTTTCCTGGTCGGCGTCTGCACACCGGGCCTTGAGGAGCCGACGCGGGAAATGCTCGCCCGGGGAGGTCCGGGACTTCTGGATCTGTTCGTGGCGTTCGCGGCCGGCCTGGCTGCCGCCTACGCGTCTTCCCGTCCCGGTCTCATTGCTGCACTGCCTGGAGTGGCCATTGCCGCTGCCCTTGTGCCTCCTATTGCGACCTCGGGACTGGCCCTGTCGCTTGGCGATTTCCCGCTGGCCTTCGGGGCGCTGCTGCTCTTCGGTATCAACATGGTCACCATAATTCTGGCATCAATCATGAGCCTCTGGGTGGTGGGCCTTCGCAATCTCAAAAAGGCCTCGAACTGGACCTTTGTTGGCGGGAGTACAATTATGGCCGCAGTGCTGGTCCTCGGTATCTATCTGAGCCTTAAGCCGAGGCAATATGAACTTACCCAGAAGATTCCAGAGGGTATGGTTCAAGCGGTGCAGGAGCGCCTCGGCACAAGCTACCGTTTTGACAGTCTGGCCGTGGCCTATGACGAACTGGGCATGCAGCTCAACATACAGGTGGTCGGAGAAACGCCTGCGTCCGAGGACATGACAACCGAAGTTCGAACCGTTGCGAGCGACCATTACGACCAGCCCGTGAGGGTTCGACTCTTGACGAAAATCGAAATCGGCGTCGATGGGTATGAACCGACATCTCCAACAGGAGGTGAAAACAAATAGAAACAACTTGGAATAGGGTGATAAGAGAACGCATGGAGGAAAAGAAGTGGAGTGTTGGAGTGATACAAACAGGAGCACCGTAAAAGAGGCGATGAAAATGAAAACATATAGAGATAAAAACCGGCGGCGTTTAATTCTGGCGACCCTCGTTTTGATGTTGAGTGTGTTATCCGGTTGCGCCACAGTGGGGCCCATGTCGATCAGCATGGGGCGTTCGGATTACAACGAAGCGATCAACAAAACCGAAGACGAGCAAATGCTGCTTTCCATTGTGAAGGGCCGCTATGGAGAAACATTTTCCCTCCTTGCTGTAAGCGGTGTGGCTGCAAATGTTCGTTTCAGAACCAACGCAGATTTCGATTTCGGATTCGGACCTGAAAGAAACTACGTAGGGGAACTTACTCCCTTCAGCGGCGGTTTGGCCTACGAAGAGAATCCTACGATTACGTATGCGCCGGTTCAAGGTGAGCAGTATCTTCGACAGTTGATGTCACCCATCCCATTGGACATCCTGGTATTATCCTTTCGTACCGGGACCCACTCAGCTCGGTCGCTCACCATGCTTGCAAACAGAATCAACGACTTGCGAAATCCCGATTTTCATGATTCACGGTCTGCTCAGGCTGGGCCTCGATTTCAGCGCTTTGTTGAACTGGTGACGGAGTTGCGAAGCGCGGGTGTGCTGGAGATCCTGACGGATTCGAGAAAAGAGGTGCCCTTCAATATTCTGATTAGCAACTATGCTCCTGCGTACTCTGGAAAGGTCCGGGAGTATCTCCGTTTGCTTGGACTTTCAATGCCGAGGGACGAATCAGAAGATATCACCCTCCCTGTCTATTTTGCAGTCAAAGGAAAGGAATTGCATGGCATGGCCATATCTACGCGGTCTACATTCGATCTGATTCAGATACTGAGAGCAGCCATCGAGGTCCCGCCGGAGCATGTCAGTTCAGGACTGGCAATAAATTATCCAGCACGGGGGCTGGCAGGGGAGAATATTCATATTCATGCGTCAAAGGATAAGCCAAAGCGGCCGGCAGTGTCTGTAAGGCACCGCGGATACTGGTTCTATATCGATGACACCGATATGCGCACCAAGTTGTTTTACAGAATGGTGCGATCGCTATGGTCCGTCAGCATTACCGCTGCAGCAGATCAAAGGGCTGCACCGGTATTGACCATACCCGTGAGTCGGTAAAAACAAGGAAACGAGAATTTAATTGCACAATGGATTTTCTAAGCAAGTTCAGTTTTGGCAAAGATCAAGTAAGGCCAGGGACCACGATGAGTCTTTTGATGACTGCAATTTAAGTTTGACTGGAGATCGGTCATGAGAACTTCTGTAAATAAAATTCTTGGGGCCGTACTGCTGACGGCTCTATGCCTGATATCAGGCCATGCATTGGCCACGGAGCAACCCCAAGGTGATCAAACCGCCGGCACGAAACAAGAACCGGCTGCTGCAGTACCGCATCTGGCCGAGATTATCCCCTTGGCGGCAAGTTTGTCGGGGCGTTTGGCGGATCTTGAAAACAAGGTCTCCCGCGCACCGGATCTCTCTGAACTGGAGAGGAAATATGCCGCTATCGAGACGAACCTCAAAGGACCTGCCGTTCAATTAGAGCGGCTCAAGGATTCGAAAGATTACAGCTACAGGAACCTGCTGGAACTCAGAAAAGTCATAGGGCAAGAGAATGATTTGTTGAAAGAGATCAACAAACTTCTTGGCAAAGAAATCAGGCGGCTGGGGCAATGGAGGAAGGAGTGGCTTGCAGAGAAAAAACTGTGGGAGGAATGGCAGCCTTCTCTGCTCGAAGAGAGTGAACTCGAAGGCGTCAAATCGGCCTTTGAAAAGGCAAATGTCACGATCGACAGTGCCTTGAATCTTCTGCTCCCCCGGCTGGAGGCAATGCTGACGGTACAGGAGAAAGCCGGCAATATCCAGGCGAAAATAGATACTCTTTCCTCCGAATTAGAGGGGCTGATCCTGGTCGGACAGCGCAGTCTCCTGCTCGACGCTTCCCCCCCAATGTTCTCCTCCCGATATTTCTCTCAATTCGGAAGCGATTTGCTGTACGCCGTTCAAAAAGGCCTGGATGCAATCACATGGCCCGACAGTCGGCTCTTCACTCGATACGGATGGATCGTTCTTTTCCATGGCTTCCTTTCTCTTGTCGTACTCATTTCCGTCTATCGAAACCGGCGGGTGTTAAAGGAATCAGAGCGATGGAGGTTTCTTGCCTCACGGCCTTTTTCTGCTGGATTCTTTGTCGGCGTGATGGCGACAATATGGATTTATGAATATGCGGGGTTTCCAGCTAGTTGGGAAGTGGCACTTGTGATTGTGGGGGGGATCTCTTTTGCCCGACTTGCAGGAGTCCTGATTGAAGCATCCTGGAAAAGGCAGTTTGTCTATGGCTTAGTGATCGTTATGATCATCACCCGACTTATAGTGGTGAGCAGTTTGCCCCTTCCGCTTATGAGGCTTTACACAGCCTTAACAGCTCTTGCTGGACTCTTCTTCTGTTTCCGGTGGGCCGGCGAAAGCGGCCGTCTTAAAGAATCCCGTTCTTATTCCCGGTCGCTTCGGGTAGGTTCTTTGTTTTTTGGCGTCATAATCATCGCGGAGCTTTGGGGCAAAGAGTCCTTTGCCGAATATCTGTTTGTGTCTTCGATAGATTCGATCATCACGATATCTGTCTTCCTCTTGTTCATGTACATGATTCACGGCGGTCTGGAATGGGGGGTCCGAAGATCTTTTATGCGGCGGGCGGCAGCGCTCCATAAGGACACGCATCTCCTCATTCGCCGAGCGGCACTCTTCATGGATGTCGCCGTTGTCGGACTGGTTTTGTTGCCCGCTATTCTTATGGTCTGGGGAGTTTACGATGACCTGGAAGGGGCGACGAAAGGTCTGTTGGCACTTGGCTTCAACCTGGGTTCCCAACGGATTAGTATAGGCCTGGTGCTTGCTTCAGCAGGCGTCCTTTATGGATCATTTCTCCTATCCTGGATTCTCCTGAAACTGTTCCTGGATGAAGTGCTCTTAAAACGTCGAGTGGAAAGGGGGGTTCGGCATGCCATAGAACGATTAATTCACTATGTCATCATAGGCGTGGGTTTCTTATGGGCACTTTCAATACTTGGGTTGGAAATCACGAAACTTACGATCATGCTGAGTGCCCTCGGCGTCGGCATCGGTTTTGGCCTGCAAGGGATTGTGAACAATTTTGT
>CALZGC010000043.1 GCA_945786985.1 uncultured Nitrospirota bacterium
GAGGCGTATTTTTCATACGTTGAGGATTTGAGCACCGCAACACCTCAAGATACCTTGTTTTAGTAGCCGCCGAAGGCGGCATGAATTATCTAAAGCGAGTCACGCGACGCTCCGTAACTTTAGTTACGGAGCGGAAAGCGTAACGCCGTCATGCGGAAAAAGAGAGGTGACCTGAGTCGTTACCCAAAAAGATGGCGGACAAGCGCCGTGCTTGTCCGCCATCTGAGGTTCTCAGCAGAATCGTTGCGGGTAAGGGCAGGGCGGGATGCACACACCATCGATTGGGCGGGATGATTGGCATCTGCCCTTGGGCGATTCTACCTGAAAAACGACCAGGTGTTTCCTGTCTCTTACGGTAGCCTTCCTACCAGTCTTGATAACCCTCAAGGCCGCAAAGGTCGAGGAAGAGGTCAACCAAAGAAAGTTCTTTTTCGTAAAAAAGTGTAATGAATTGATTTTTAAAAGAAACTTCAACAAATGTCTGTGCCCTTCTCTGAATCTTGCCTGAATCTCTCGGGCCCAACGTGTGGGCCGACCTAGGCCTTGATGCGGACGATTTTCAGCAAGAAAGCCCGTGGATGTCAAAAGAACACGAACAATTTACTGACAGGTGCGGCATGCTGACCTATACTAAAAAGTAATTGCAATCGAACCAACCCGGGAAGAGGGACCTCCCAAAAACCCGATCGCCTCTTCCCGGACCCAGCACCGCAGAGTTTATCGTATATTCAAACAAGACCCGTCAGGGGGCCGCCCTGGAAAATGGTGTGAGCCCTATGGTGCTTCTCAGTCCGTCGTCCGAAGAGGTTTCGGGTCCTAAGTTGCCGCAGATATGGTATGCCGTCGGGCGCCACACGCGGCACAATCCATAGGCATGCTTTGTACAGGAGGGCCGGGCGTATGACAAACCCGCAGCAGACGTTCAACACACTCATCCAAAACCTTGAAGCCGTGATCGTCGGCAAACGTGAAGCCATCGAACGAGCCTTGATTACCCTGCTGTGCCGCGGCCACCTGCTGATCGAAGATGTGCCGGGACTGGGGAAAACCATGCTGGCCAGGGCCTTGGCCGGTTCAGTGGCCCTCGATTGCAAGAGAATCCAGTTTACGCCGGACCTGCTGCCGTCCGATGTAACGGGCGTTTCCATCTATAACCAGCAGGTGGGTGAATTCAGGTTCCAACCCGGCCCCATCTTTACGAATATTCTTCTGGCCGATGAGATCAACCGGGCAACCCCGCGTACCCAATCGAGTCTGCTTGAAGGGATGGAGGAATTTCAGGTCACGGCCGACGGTAAAACCTATGCATTGCCGAAAGTTTTCATGGTGATGGCCACACAGAACCCGATCGAGCTTCAAGGAACCTATCCATTGCCGGAGGCCCAGCTCGACCGTTTCTTCATGCGGATCCATATGGGGTACCCTTCCATCGAGGAAGAAGTCAAGGTAATGGAAATGCAGATCAAAGACCACCCGATCCACTCCCTATCGCCCGTTGTTTCCGACAGCGAGTTGGTCTCATTGCAGCAGAGGGTGGCAGACATCTATTTGGACACTTCCGTGAAGCGCTACATTGTTTCGATAGTGGCCCAGACGCGTGAGCACGAGCACCTGAGTTTGGGGGCGAGTCCGAGAGGGTCTCTGGCACTCATGCGGGCGTCCCAGGCCATGGCGTTGATGAGGGGCATGGATTTTGTAGACCCCCAGATTGTCAAGACGGTTGCCCAACCGGTCCTGAGCCACCGAATCCTCGTTAAACCACAATCCCAGCTTTCCGGGATGACCGCGGATACAATTCTGAGCAGGATTCTGGACTGCGTCAGTGCCCCTGTGCAGATGGTGTGATATGGAGCGCGTCCTGACCAAGAGGCGGATGCTCATCGTCCTGGCTGTGGTGATCTTTCTGGCCGCATGGAACCGCGGGATCAGCCTGCTCTATGTCATCTTTTCCTTGCAGTTGTCGACGCTTCTGATCGCCCATCTCTTTCCGCGTTTTGCCTTGAAGGGGATCACAGCGGTGCGCGCGACTTCTCCGACGGCTTTCGAAGACGACGAATTGGAAATACAGACAGAGGTTATCAACCGATCGGGCCACACCCGCCGCATGGTGGAAATCTTCGATTGGATACCGGCTGCCGCGTCGGATCAGCAGCGGCCGCTCTCCTTCGTGACAAAGATCCAGGGACATAAGCAGCGGCAATTCACCTATAACGTAAGGTGTGATAAACGCGGTGAATACACATTAGGTCCCCTGTGCCTGCGTTCCGGCTTTCCCCTTGGCCTGACCACCCAGCAACGGATGCTGCCGGAGACGACAGCCTCTCTCGTGGTCTATCCCAAAGTTTTTCCCATCTCCCGGTTACCCTTGAGCTCGGGGAGAAACAGACCGCGGCCGGGCGTCGAAACCGTTTCCAAAGCAGGCGGGAGCGAAGATTTTTTCGGGACCCGAGAGTATAGCCGCGGGGATAGCCCGCGTTACATCCATTGGCCTTCCACAGCCAAACACTCCAAGCTTATCGTCAAGGAATTCGAAGTAAGGGCCTCTGCGGAAGTGACGATCTTCCTGGATTTGCACCGTCGTGCGGCGGCCGGCGAGGGCAAAGAAAACTCATTGGAATATGCAGTGAAAATTGCAGCCTCAGTCGCAAACTATTGTCTGGACAAAGGCTACGACATGCAGTTAATCGCGCAGGGTGCCCATCGCCACATTGTGCCGACCGGACGAGGGGTGCATCAATTTGCGCGGATCCTGGAGCGGCTTGCGCGTGTGGACAATGATGGTGAACGCCCCTACCCGGAGGTAATCTCTTCATTGGCGTCCATGATGCAGGAGGGAAGCACGGCGGTCATCATCTTCTCAGACGATCGGAACGATATTGTCCAATCTCTCCATGCCATGGCGTTGCTTCAGGCGATGCATATTCACACGGTCTGTGTTTTTATCGATCAACAAAGTTTTTCCGAGGATACTCCCGGGACAAGCCCCTTTGAGAATCCACTGGTTCAGAATGTACTAGGCTTTGGGTCGCCTGCTTACTTTGTTCGCAAAGGCGACAATTTCCAAGAGGTGTTTGCGGCATCATGAGCCCTTTGTCCTATCCACCCGTCTATCTGGGGATCTATCTTGTTCTCATGACCGCCATTCTGTCGGTGGTCCAGCTGAACGCCGAGCCGGTATCTCTGGTCGTTCAGGCGATCTTCTGGGGAACGGTCTATGGGGTCACGCTCCGCATGGGGCGAGCCCTCAGTCGGAAGCCGGCGGAATCCATGGTGACGTTGAGCAACCGATTGGTTGTAGTTGCACTCCTTGTATTCCTGGGGGCCCTTCAAATTTCCGGCTTGGCCAAGGCCTTGATCCTGTTCCTGATCATCCTGCAGGCCATAAGAAACCTGTCTTTGTCGACACGACGGGACCTCTATTTTGCATACCTTGTCTCTTTCTTTTTTATCACCTATGCTTCCAGCGTCAGCAAGTCCTCGGCCTTCGTGATCTATCTGATCGTCTACGTGCTGACCGTGGTGTTCACTTTTATGGCCGAGCATATCGATGAACGTCTGGCGGGTGCCCGGGGCGGTGACAGAGCTACGTTCATGCAGGGGATGAGCTTCCCGGTCAATGTTGTTATGATCGCCGCAGCCATCCTGGGGGCCGCCTTGGTGTTCTATCTTTTCCTACCAAGACCTCTTCCGCTTGGCGTGGAGGCGTTTCCTGCCGACGGGGGTCATCACTACACAAACAGGGACTGGGAAAAAGAAGCACTTTTGAGCGAGGGCCTCACAGATGACACGGGAGAGTTTGAATATACCCGTGAGACGGATGGGGAAGCTGAGCCACCAGGAGGTTACCCATACGCAAGGACTGACGAGTTTGATATTGTGAATCCCGGCAAAACCGGCCCAGGAGGAGACGGTTCAACCCCGGGCGCCATGGCCAATCCCATCGTTCTCTATCTTCAGGCCGCCCGCCCGCTTTATGTTAGAGGCCAGGTCTTCAACAGCTTTGACGGCCGCATCTGGCAGTCCGAACATGTCTCGAGGAGAGTACTGCTCTCCAGGGACTACAAATTCATACTCCATGATCAAGAGCCAAGCGGTGATGTCGCGCAGGTATATACGGTGAACCAGCCGCTACCGGCCTTTATTTATGCGGCCTACAGTCCACAGATCCTGAACTTTCCCGCGAGGGTTGTCAGCATCGGCCAAGACGGCTCCCTTGAGGCGCCTGCGTCTCTTCAGAAGGGCACGCGATATTCCGTCCACTCTCGTATCCGGTATTTGGGAAACCGTCCGAGCGGCGCGGAGGAGGTGTTGGACGGTGGCGACCCCGCCTATCTCCAGCTTCCCGAGGCCCTGACAGGCCGAGTCACGGATCTCAGTGCCCACATCACCCGGGATTTGCGGGACGACTATGATCGTGCCGCTGCACTGGAGCAATATCTGCGGGAGTCCTATCAGTACACCCCCACCACTATCGGCAAGGAGCCTCCGTCAAATCTGATTGAGCACTTCTTGTTTGAAAGCCAAGAGGGGCATTGTGAAATCTTCGCATCGACCCTTGTG
The DNA here is from genome assembly GCA_945786985.1 of uncultured Nitrospirota bacterium. Lineage (GTDB taxonomy): Bacteria > CG2-30-53-67 > CG2-30-53-67 > CG2-30-53-67 > CG2-30-53-67 > CALZGC01. Next base: position 4,561 of record CALZGC010000043.1, read on the forward strand.
ATGATGCTTCGGGCTGTTGGAATCCCGGCGCGATTTGTCACGGGCTTTTATGCGACCAGCGTAAACCCGGTCACCGGCTACTACGAGGTCCGGGCACTGAATGCCCATGCCTGGGTTGAAGCCTATATCTCGGGATCCGGTTGGGTTACCTTTGAGCCCACACCACCCTTCGAACTGCCGAAACAGTGCCAGCGCAGCACCTTTATTGCCTCCTTCATGGATTACTTGAAACAGAATCATCGGTCCAACGAAAGAATGAAGCGAGAAGACCGGTATGCAACGCTGACCGGCATGGTCGTCCGTTTCTTAGAACGGACCCAGGATCTCTTCCAAAATGTCGCACGCCTGCTGCAGAGAGTCGGCCTGCGCCTTTGGGCCTGGCTCCAGGCTTATGGTTGGCTGCTTTTCCTCGTACTGATGCCGACCGCAGGATTGAGTCTCATGTGTTACCGTCTCTCCGCCGTGGGACTCCTCCGGATATTCCTGGACCGTCGGCGGTTGCAACTGGCCAGAAAAGAGAATCCCAGAGCGTTCATGATTCTGTGCTACACGTGCATGGAACGGATGTTCGCCCAAAACGGCCTGCCCCGCAAGCCCGGATGGACCCATTTAGAATATGAAAGAAGACTCGCCCGTCAATATCGGTCTCAGGCCTGCCATGTCAAGAGGATCACAGAACTCTTTGGCCTGGCGCGCTACAGCTTGTCTCCTATCCCCGAGAGCCATGCTCATGAGGCTTACCGTTCTTTTGAGGCTCTTGTTTCAGCGATCGGGCCTTTCCGGCGCCGCTTTGTGAGCGATTTGTAGACATCAGCAGAGACTCCCAGTCTTTGCTTGATTTCTCTCAGAGTAACCGCCGCTTCGAGGCTGACCTGAAAGTCGCACGGACAAAGAGCCACCGGTTAGCCCCCGTCCGCCAACAGACCACAAGCCCGTCTCTTGCAGTCCTACCATGGTTTCGGAGAAAACCGCCGACGCCACATCTCCGGCCCCTTGAATACCGGCCGGACGATCCCGGTGCATGAATTCGCCGAGAAAAGATTCCTCCAGAGCTGTCGACTGCCCTCTCTGTAGGACCGAACCGTACAGAAGAATAGGGCAGATTCCTACGAATAAATCAGACAAAATCCGACACATATTTCTATTTATTAGGGTATTATCGTTGAAAATAGACTTATAGCGCTATAATCTTTCATTATCACTTGTTTTCAGTCAAATCCTTGGCATAGAAAACAAGTGTTGAGACGTTTCTTTTTGTGCAGCCTTGCAGAGCTTTTCAGAACCCGGGAGGTCTATCGGCCATGAGAAAAGGGATCCTGACACTGGCGCTGTGCATCACACTCGGCCTGTTGGCCGCACCGGGACATGCGCAGCTCAACAATCTCGGTGAGCCCGGCAGTCTGCTCGCCTATCCCCTCATCGACAACATCCATTTTTCAACGATCGTCAACATTGCCAATACTGGGACAGATCCCGCCGTTCTGGAATGCTACGTGGTGACCTACGGCCTCGGCGGCAGTATCGATGAGAAGAAGGACGTCATCATCAAACTGACGCCGCACGAAGAATTCGTCTGGATGAGTTCTAAGCCTTACAATCAGGGGGGAAACCTAATCCAGGGTTTCAACGGGCGCAGGGGTTACATGTTTTGCTACGCCATCGACAATATCAATGACCGGCTTGAAATCCACTACGATTCCCTCAAGGGGAGCGCAATCTTAACACATCCCGGCAGTGCCTCTGCCTTCGCTTACAGCGCCATTCCCCATCAAGGGATTGCCGTCACCGGCGACCGCGTCCTGAACCTCAACGGTGTAGAGTACACGGAAGCGACCAGCCAAATTCTATTTGAAGGTCTCGCCGCAGTCCCCGGTGCAATCGAGGGAATCCTCGCTGTTGCGAGCCCCGGCATCGACTTCATGAGCGCCACACAGCCTGCGTTCGATTTCACTCTCTTCTGCTGGAACGAGGTGGAGTCCAAATTCAGCCGTCAGGTGATGTTCAAAGACTTCGCGCACTATGACATGGCAGTGGATCTTCAGCTTGACATCGGCAGCGTTGTCACCCTCGGATGGCAGTGTGAAAGTAAAAGCGACTATCCTCTTTGGGCCGTCTTCCAGCAGGATTTTGCCGGCTTCCTGGGTTGGGGAGGAAATGTCTTCCAGTATCGCGGCGCCGGGGTTGCGGCAGCGATCGTTCTGCCAATCGGGAACAACATCCCACCGGTGGCGGTAAACGACGATGTCACCACGAGCGAAGACACAGCGCTCAGCGGTAATGTCCTGATTGACAATGGAAACGGTGCCGACGGTGACTTCGAGGGCGACGCGCTGAGTGTGACCGCAGTCAATGGGAGTGCGGCCGACGTCAGCAGGCCAACCAGAACGGCTTCGGGCACGCTGTTGACGCTGAACGGCGACGGCAATGGCGGTTTTGCGACGGCGACGGTTACGGTCACCATTAAGGGGCGTAAAGGACGATGGCATAGCGACGGATCAAACTAGCACACCGTTGACAACAATATCCATCGGCGTCGCGATCATCCACGAAAGTAGGATCCTCGGTGGGCCGTAACATTCAGGCCTGTTTTTCATCGGCGCTTTCCGTTTCATGTCCGGGACGCCATCCCATCAAACAGTGGATGCCGATGTCCCTGTCTCTTCTCGGGTTCCGACTACGTCAACCAGTTGACTCTTATGACCTTTTGTTACAAGACGAGACGATTCTCTGGCTGACAGCCGTCCGGTCGGGCCCGAGATTGACAGTGCAAGAATCTGAGGAAGAAAAACGGCGAGCAGGGCTGTTTCGCAAGATAAAATAATCGCTGCCAGCTGCCATGCATGGATTTTTCGCGTCCCTTTGTCTCTGCTGCAGAACCAAGTACGTCAAACGTCCCGTCATGCTACCAGGGTGAATAATGTTACAAAGCCCGTGGCCCTGCGTCCGCCGGCGAGCTCGTTGGGTGTTAGGCTGAACCGGATGATGCACTTGCCAAGCCTGACGACAGGCACTACTATGTGGATCACCGTGGACGCAGAACCACAGGCTCGCAGTGGTCTATCCTGATTTGACCATTCGGGTGGACCGAGTGCTCGCGGCGGCCGGACTTTGGTGCCGCCTGCTCAGAGGATAGCATGATGGCGAAATTAGAGGTCAAGAAGACAGGCGCCGGGGCTTTCGAGGTCACCGTCAGGGGGGCACGGTTACAAGTCACGGTGTCACCATAGCGCCGGGTCCAGCAGGATCCACCATTGCCGTGACTGTCCTTACGGGGACAAGGTGCAAAAGTATTTGCCAGCCAGCCATTTCAGGCGTATTATCAAAAACTTGTCAGAGGAGCTAGCCCAAACGGGCGCCGTTCCGGGACAACCCACTTGGCGAGTGGCGGGGTGAAAAAGGTATCCAAAACCAAAGACCAGCTCCAGCAAGAGCTGGAAGCAATCTGCAAGAAACTTGACCTCCTGGAGACCTGTGAAAGCAACTTCCGGAAGGTGCAGAAGAGATATGAATCTCTTTTGAACGCCACCCCGGACGCCATGGTTTTTGTCGATGCAGAGGGTCGAATCGCCCTGGTCAACAAACAGCTGGAACAGTTGTTCGGATACAGGCGGGACGAGCTGATCGGGCAAGACCTGGAGATCCTGATTCCACGGCGTTTCCGCCGAGAACATGCCGAATATGTTGCCCAGTATCTCTCCCGGCCCCGGATACGTAAAATGGGCGGCGGCCTCAAGATTTCTGCATTGAGAAAAGACGGCTCAGAGTTCCCTGCGAACATTAGTATGAGCCCCCTGCCGGCCCAGGACGATGGCATCGTTGTTGCGGCCATCCGAAACATTTCTGAAGAAAAGCGAAGTGAAGAAAGGCTCAGGCTCAATTATCATATTCAGCGAGTCATCAGCGCCACTCTGAAAACCTCCCTGCAATCGATTTCTCTGGACGAACAGCTCAAACTCGTGCTGGATGAGGTCCTTTCCGTGCCCGGGCTTTCTTTTCGCCAAAGAGGGACGATCCATCTGGTCGAGGATCACCCGGAAGTGCTGGTACTCAAAGCGCATCGGGGGATTTCCAAATCCCAACGGCGCACCTGCGCGAGTATCCCTTTCGGGAAATATCTTTGCGGCAAGGCGGCCCTGAATCGAGAGGTGGTTTTCGTCGATTCTCTGGACGCGTCCCATGACATACGATTCGAAGGAATCCATCCCCACGGGCATTATTGCGTTCCCATCGTTTGCGGAATCACCCGTCTCGGAGTCCTCAGCGTATCGATTCGGGAAGGGCACAAGAGGTCCGAAGAGGAAGAACGGTTTCTCATCAGCGTCGCAGACACGCTGGCCGGCATCATCAGGCATCATCGAGCAGAGGAAGCTTTGCGGGAGAGTGAAGAGGAATACCGGACGCTCGTGGAAAACGTGAATGTCGGTATCTATCGGAGTATGGGCGGACCGCGGGCGCGTTTCCTGCAGGTAAACCCTGCGCTGGCCAAGATGTTCGGCTTTGATTCGGTCGCAGAGTTCATGAGTCGTCCCGTCGCAAAGCTCTTCGAGGACCCCCGGGAAGGGAGGTCCGTTGTCGAAGAGATCCTTGACCAGGGGTTTATCAGGGACAGGGAATTGCGACTCCGGAAAAAGGACGGTACCCCCATCTGGGGAGCCTTGACGGCGCGCGCCCAGTTTGATGAAGAAGGTGACCTTAAGTGGATTGATGGTATCGTCGAGGAGATCACCGAGCGCAAGGAGGCGGCGCTGGATAAACAGCGTCTCCAGGATCAGCTGGCCCATTCGGAAAAGTTGGCGGCCCTGGGCCGCCTCACGCAGAATATTGCCCATGAGATCAGAAACCCCCTCACGTCTGTCGGCGGCTTTGCCAGGAGATTGCACCAGGCAGCCTCTGAGGGGACGAAGGAAAAGAGGTATTCAAAACTCATTCTCTCGGATGTCCGAAGGCTTGAAAGTACCCTCAGCAACATTCTCACCTTGGCCAGCGAGAGACCACCCCGCCTGGTAGCGAACAGCATGCATAGGATAATCGACGCAGCTTTGGGAATGTTTCTGCTGATCTGCGAGGAGCAGGGGATTGCTGTTCACAAATCCTATGCAAACCTGCCCGAAATCAAGATCGATCCGAGTCAGGTGCTCGATGCCATCGTCAGCCTTCTCTCCTATGTGATTCGCTCCATGCCGAAGGGCGGTGTCTTGACCGTTCAGACAAAGAAGGAAGCGATAAAACGAAAGCCCTACCTTGTTGTGGAGGTGACCGATACGGGTGAGGCAATCCCGGACGATAAAGTGGAGATGATATTTGAGCCCTATTTCACGTTGGAGGGGACGGACAGAATCACGCGCCTCGGGCTTCCGGCCAGCAAGAAGAACATCGAAGCCCACGGTGGCTCTATCCAGGTGTCCAGCGCTGTGGGTAAAGGCACCACCTTCAGTCTCTATTTCCCACAAAATCCGAACACCAAGAACACCTCCAAGGAGGCGTCCCGTCAGGGTTCTCAGAAAAGAAGTTCCCATTCAGAGAAGAAACCTCACAAGAAATAGCGGCTGGGAACTTCACGGCTTTCCGGACGGAGCGGGAACAAGAAGACTCGGGATGAGATCACAGCGCCCGTCATGAACTACCATGAAGATCCATCGGAACTTGGGAGGATGCGGTGATGGCTGAAATCGAGGTCCAGGAAACAAAGGCCGGCCTGTTTACGGTAACCGTCCGGGCGAAGACCGTCACGACCCACGCGGTCACCCTGAAGGATGATTACTATCGGAAGCTCACGGGCGGCAGGGTCAGTCCTGAAACACTGATTCAGAAGTCCTTTGAATTTCTGCTGGAACGTGAGAGCAATACCATGATTCTGTCCCGCTTCGCCCTGCCATTGATTGGGCAGTATTTTCCTGAATACGAGAAGGCGATCGTCAAACGTCTTTGAAGCGATTCGTATTTAATCGCCCCACAGGAAAGAACATGACAGCGGACATTTATCGGAAATTGGCCCGCCATCTCGACAGCCTTCCCGGCGGCTTTCCGCCCACCGAAAGTGGTGTGGAGCTTCGGATCCTGCGGCGACTCTTCACGCCGGAGGAGGCTGAACTGGCGCTTTCCCTGACAATGATCCCCAAGGGGGCCGCGGCGATTGCGCACCGGGCGGGGATGCATCCGGGTGCAGCGACACCGCGCCTCGAAGCCATGGCCCGAAAGGGGCTTGTTTATAGCACGGAACAGCGGGACAGGCCGGCCAAGTACAGGGCCAATCAATTTGTTATTGGTATCTGGGAATTTCATGTCAATGATCTCGACGTGGACCTCATCCGGGATATGCGCGCGTACATGCCCGCCCTCTTTGAGGAAGCCTGGAAGGTGCCTCAGCTGCGGACGATTCCGGTCGGCCGGAGCTTAACCGTCGAGAATCGGGTACTCCCCTATGAACAGGCCGAGGAACTCGTGCGGGCTCAGGACAGGTTTGTGGTGGCCCCCTGCATCTGCCGGCGGGAACATGCGATTGTCGGTCAAGGCTGTGATAAACCCGAAGAGGCCTGTCTGGTCTTCGGTACCGGGGCGGAATACTATGAGCGAAATGGGCTCGGCCGAGTGATTGATTTGCCGGAGACTTTAGCCATTCTCAACCGGGCGGAAGAAGAGGGGCTGGTGCTGCAGGCAAGCAATGCCCGGAAGGCCGTCAATATCTGCTGCTGCTGCGGCTGTTGCTGTCAGGTTTTGAAAAATGCCAAACGCCAGCCTGAGCCCGCGCGTTGGATCCCCTCCCCATTCGTGGCGGCCGTCCGCAGGGACACCTGTGAGGGCTGCGGACTCTGTCTGGAGCGCTGCCAGATGGAGGCACTGCAGTTGGATGGCGAGACGGTCGTGCTGGACGCAAACCGTTGCATCGGCTGCGGACTGTGCGTGACCACATGCCCCAGCGGCTCTCTCGCTCTGTTGCGCAAGCCTCCATCCGAGCAGCCGAAGGTTCCCGGGAGCATGCTTGAAGCCGCCATCAAGCTGGGACGAGCACGGGGAAGGCTGTGATCCGAAGTATGCACTAGCCCATCTGGTTCCGGAAACACCCAAGCAAAAGAACCCAAGCCGGGCGCCGGGCAAATTGTGAACCGCCTGCGCACTCCAGGTCCGTCAAGCTCCGGGGACACCGAACGGAGGCGGGCGTCCCCGGGCCCCAGCGTTCGCTTATGGAGCATCGAACCCGAACGCGACGAGTTCCAGCCGCTCATTGGTTTCAGGATTGACCTCCAGGATCGGGCCGATCCCGCGCGCATAGCTCTTTTCTTCCTCGACATCCGGCTCCAGTGGTGTCCAGTCCCTGGTGAGCACGCAGTCTCCATCACAGGAGGCGCCCGGCGCAGGAACCGAAGCGGATGCCTTAACACTGAGCACTTCGCCCATGTCTTCCGCGTCGCCCAGGAAGAACTCCTGGCGGTAGACATCCCCTACTGCAGGGTGCGCCTTCATGATGATGCCGGCTTTGGCGCCGTCGACGCCGGCTGTCCAGGATCCCTCGATGTCGACCAACTCACCGTCCTCGAAGTTCAGTGCAATTTCACCAAAATACCAGACATTGCCGTCTTTGTCCTGAGCATACCAATCCAAGGTGTCCTCAATCACTTCGCCATCCTCTTCGACGACGTCCTGAACGACCCGACATTTGACGCCCAGAATATCCTTGGTCTCGGACGTGCTGGTCACCGTGATCGTCTCATCGCCGCCCTCGTAGATCCACACCAGACCGGCGGTGAGCGGGAAATAGGGGTTGGGCTCCACGGAATCGCCTATCTCATCCGGGTTTACAAAATCAGCCGGATCGATCTGCGGATCATAGGGCGCTTCGCCCAGCGCGTCGCAGACTTTTTGACGCCCCTCGTATTGGTCCGAGCACTCTTCTCCGCTCTCTCTCCACGCCATGATCGCTTCATTCTTGCATTCCCAGCGGGCTCCCCTGTCCGAGAGATTCGTGCAGTTTCCAACGGCGATCCAGTAATCGTCCCGGATCTCGTAAAGGCACGCTCGGAATGCGGCCTGGGAGGTCCTGGTGCAGGCCTGCTCATGGCCTCGGTGATAACCGCCGGCACTGGCCGGCAGGGCGGCCCCCATTGAGATCAAAGCCACAATGAGTGTGACACCGAGGATGGCCAAGCCGGAAGTCATTTTCTTTTGCTTACTCATGGTAAATCCCTCCTTGCAGTAAATGCTTCTGTGAAACCCAGGAGTTTCATGAGAGCACGGGGACGGGCCGAGGCTGTCAGGAATGACGTCTCACGTATCGTCCGGTGAATGGCGGAAGGCCGGCAACCTGTATGAGCTCTGACCGCCGAACGCAGGTGGAGACCTTCTTCGAGTCTGCGCGGAAAGCGTGGGACGAAAAAGTGACATTCCCCCAGGGTGCCCCGTAGCTCCTTGACGTATCTGCCCGATCACCCCCTTTCATCTTTGCGGTTGCTTGATCAGGAGCATACACAAGGAGAATGACCACGAGCTTGCCCGAAGATTACGTTTTCGTCATCTTCGGTTTCAACCCGGAGATTGCATGGTGATATCCGGGTTAGAGAGAAAACAGAAGAGGTTTTTGATTAAAAGGGTTTTCGCGGGAGTGTCACCGTGAAGGTACTCCCTTGGCCGGGAGCACTCGACACGGTGATGTCGCCACCGTGTGCCGTGGCAATGGCCCGAGCCAGGCTGAGACCGAGCCCGTTTCCGGGTTCGGACCGGCTCTGGTCGCACCGGAAGAATCGGGTGAAGATGTGGGGCAGAACGTCCTCGCGGATGCCGCAGCCCGTATCGGCCACAGAGAGGACCGCCTCCTGTTCATCGCCATTGAGCGCAACCGTTACCCTGCCGCGGGTTTCGGTATACTTCAGGGCGTTGTCCAAAAGGTTGGCGACCATTCGCTGCAGCCGTTGATAGTCTCCCTGTATCAAACTACCGTCTGGAATGGTGGAGACCAGGCGAATGCCCCTATCCTCCGAGATGGGTTCGAAGAGCTCGCACGCGTCGCGAACGAGCGCTGCCATGTCGACGCTGGCCAGGGACATTTTCTCAACGCCGGCCTCAGCCTCGGCAATATCCAGCATGGTATTGATCATGCCGAGAAGGCGGTCGCACTCTTCAATGGTATTGGCCGCCATCGTTGCATACTCGTTAGCAGATGTCGCAGACGTTAAGGTCATTTCAGCCGTACCGCGTATGCGGGTGATGGGGTTTCGCATGTCGTGGGCGATATTGTCTGTCATTTCACGCATTTCACGGATCAACGCGTGAATACGGTCGAGCATACGATTGAAAGTGTCGGCCAACCGGTCCACTTCATCCCCCCTCGGGTGGACGGGGACCCGCTTCTCCAGGGCGCCCTTTGAGATCCCCATGGCGATCCGGGTCACGTCCTCCACACCCGTCAGGGCCCGCCGCGCCATGAACCAGCCGATCAGGGTCGCGGCGACCATAAGGACCGCCAGGGTGAGGCCGAAAATGTTCCGGAAGATCTCGAGAAATTCTTCGTCGTCCTCCAGGGATTGGCCGATCTGCAGGATATGATCGGGACCAATGCGCCCGTAGATAGTGCGCGTGTTGTGCTCATGCTCCTCGAACCGCAGGGTCTTCAAGATGGGCGCCGTTTCTTCGCCCAGCTGACGGAAGGCCTCTCTGTCGATGTCAACGGCCTGCCAGGAGGACATGTCCGTCGAGAAAATTGGCTCCCCGGCAGGGGTGAGAACACGGAAGAAGATGGAGTCGGCACCGTCCGATTCCACTTCGAGGTTGATTTCATTCCGGAGGGCTGCGATGCCTTCTGCGTTCAGGAGTTCGGCCAGCTCGATGACGTCCTCCCGGAGGTCTTCATCCGTGCTCTCCCCGATAATGCCTGCGATCAGGAGGTACACGATGACAAAGGCCGCCAGGGACGACAGGGTAAAGATCGCCGCATACCAAAGGGCAAGCCGGAAGGCCAGGGTGTGGCGCAGTCTAAGTAGATTCTTTAAGGACATAGCCGACTCCGCGAATCGTGTGAATCAGTTTGCCTGCAAAGTCCTTGTCCACCTTTTCCCGCAGGCGGCATATGCGGGCTTCCACGACGTTTGTCTGTGGATCAAAGTTATAGTCCCAGACGTGCTCCATGATCATGGTCTTGGAGACGACCCGGCCCCGGTTGCGCATCAAATACTCGAGCAAGGCAAACTCCAGGGGCTGCAGATCAATGCTACGTCCCTCGCGGATGACCTCGCGAGTCAACAGGCTCATGGAGAGCCCCCCGACAGAGAGGCTGGTTGGTTCGGGAACGCCGCTGGCTCGGCGGATCAGGGCCTGCACGCGAGCGAGCAGTTCGGAAAAGGCGAACGGTTTGGTGAGATAGTCGTCACTGCCTGTCTGAAATCCCTTGACGCGGTCATCTACGGAGCGCTTGGCGCTGAGTATAATCACCGGCAGGTTGATTTTGCGCCGCCGCAGTTCTTCGATAACGCTGAGACCATCGAGTTCGGGAAGCATGATATCGATGATCGCTGTATCGTAGGATTGACTTAACGCTCGGTGCAATCCGCTCCTACCGTTGGTTATATGATCCACAGTGAAGCCTGCCTCTTTCATTCCCTTCTCGATAAAGGAGGCGATCTTCGGATCATCTTCGATGAGCAACAGTTTCATCCCCGCAAGACTCCTTGTGGACACTTTTGTGCGATAGGTGCCGCCGGATCAGTGATACCTCAGAAGGCATAGGTGATTTCGGTTTCAAACTTATGAAAGCTCCCTTCGGAGCCTTCACTGTCGACACGGGCGAAGTCCGCCTGCAGGAGAAGGTCCTCCGTCAGGGCGAGCTCCGTCCGGACATTGAATTCCCGATCGGTCAAGCGCCCGAGGTCATCCCGGTAATCGGTATCGCCATAGCCTACTCCCAGATTGAACCGACCCCATTGCCAGAAAACTTCTCCGTACCAAGTCTTCGCTCCCGGCTGATAAAGCATGTCCCCCTCATTGAGGGGGTTGAAGTAATCGTCGATCAGGTCTCCTTCCCGTGCACCCACCTCGCGGTCCGCTTCAATGTATCCGATGCCCAGGGTCACACCGTGCGTGCTTACGGTTGGTTCGATATGAAAGACGTTCGTGTCGGTCACGCGGCCCTGTGCGTTGGTGATGCCGTTCTTCCGGTCCTCATCGGTACGATAGTAGTCCGCTTCGAGCCCCAGCACAACCTCATGGAATTCCTGCGTGAATTCCAGGTGTGCTCCGTAGAGGTCAAAGAGATCGGCCTGGCGCATGTAATAGGGCGTCACACCCAGGAGATCGGGAAGGGCCTGCCAAGTGACCTCCACACTATAGAAAGTGGCTCCGGCCTCGCGGTTGTCGCAATTGACGTCCCTGAAATCGACGATGTCAGGCAGGTCGACTTCCGCCGCCTTCTTGGCCGCAACAAAGACGAACGCAACGTTTTCCAGTTCCAAAGAGGTGAGGCTGAAAGCCTCAAAGTAGAAATCCTCGAATGTCGTACCGCCGATCTCTTGCCGTCCGAGCTTCAACGAAGTTTTGGACCAATCGTACTGTAGGTACAATTCACGAAACAGAAGGTCTTTGCGGTTGGCATTCTCCGGGTCCTCCCGGATCGCCTCATTGATGAACAGATAGCCCGTGGCACCCACGTGGAGAGTAAAGTTCAAATATTCCGGTGTTTCGTAATCGAGCTTCAGAAAGGCCGCCGTGAATCGCTCGTCCGGAAGGTCTCTCTGCTCCTCGTCTTCCACGAATCTGTCTCGGCTGAAATCCTTCTCCTCGTGATAGAAACCGACCTCCCCGCTCAACGGGCTTGACGCCTCAGCATCCGCCATGCGCTCAGTCTCCTGTGCATCGGCTGTCATGGCATCGGCCCGGTGCCGAACACCGGGACGGGGGGACAGCGAAATGCACAGAAAAAGCGTCCATACCAGGGTCGTGTACAGAATTCTGAAGCAGAAAGTTAACATGCGTCAACAGCACCCGTGAATCGATATGTGAGATACTTACCAGGGGATCTTGAGAATATTGACTTTTAATACTAAAACCGCCCAGTGTCAACGGCTTTGTCGGATTTCCGACGACAAGCTGCTCGACAATCCGGTTCCTCTGTCCGTTCATGATTGTGTCCATCCCACTTTTCCCGCCAATATACATGAGTATACGTCTCGAGCATGACCAAAACATGACCGCAAGCTTACCCGGAGATTACCATGTACAGGAGATGTTGAACGCGTGCCGGAAAATCAAGTGGCGAGAGCGAAATCGCCGCAGGAATCGAAGACCCGGGAAGACGCAGGTAGATTGATCCGATTTCTCATGGATTGGGTAACTGCTTGCGCATCAGCACATCGGCGAAGTATTCTCTGCGGTCGTGGAGGGTGCGAACAATGGAGAGGCCGCTCTGTCCGGCAAGGTGGTCGATCTCACCTGGGGAATATTTGCGCGATATTTCCGTGTGGATCAATTCAAACGGTTCGAATTCGAACTCCCGGTCGAGCGAGTCGATGGCAACCGTTTGCTGCGCAAGGCTGACCAGAAAGCTCGAAGCCACGCCGGCCACAGGATCGTAGGGTTCATAATGGTCGAAGGCGTCCAGGTCAAAATCGCCGCCAAGTTCACGGTTGATACGCTCCAGGAGGTTGAGGTTGAACTCCCGGGTCAGACCTGCTGAGTCATTGTAGGCCCGATGGATCGTCCAGGGATCCTTGCGCAGGTCGAATCCGACCAGCATCATATCTTCATCGGCCATTTCCCGGGCGAGTGAAGCCAGGAGAGCAAGGGCTTCGTCATCGGGATAGTTGCCGATGTTGGAACCGAGAAAGAGCAGCAGTTCCGGCCGGGATGATTTCTCGTGTAACTCATGGAGTGACGTCAGGTAATCTCCGCGCGACGGAGCAACCTCCAGGCCCGGTAATCGGGCACGCATATGATCCGAGAGGTGATCCAGTGCGGCGGCAGATATATCAATTGGGACATACCGTAGATCGAATCCCTTGCGCATTGCCGCTTCGAGCAGGTGACGCGATTTTGTTCCGTCTCCCGCGCCGAGTTCCACCACGTCGAGCGGTGTGCCGGCTTCATAGTCCGCAAGCATCGCTTCCGGCTGACACGAGAGGATCTCGCGCTCACAAGCCGTCAGGTAATATTCAGGAAGGCCGGTAATTTCACGAAAGAGGGCGTCGCCCCGGTCGTCGTAAAAGTACCTGGACTCCAGGCGTTTCGGTTCGCTCCCCAGACCTTCCAGGACGGATGACGCAAACGCGTCGGTCGGGAAAACGTATACTTCCTTAGGTCTTTGCGCTCTCATCGTGCCAGCCTGATTCCGGTGTACTGCCATCTCTGATGGGGATAAAAGAAATTCCGGTAGGTCGCGCGGGCGTGCCCCCGCGGGGTGGCCACTGATCCGCCCCGAAGCACCATCTGATTGGCCATGAACTTGCCGTTGTACTCCCCGATGGCCCCCTCAAGCGGCTGATATCCGGGGTAGGGCCCGTAAGCGCTTTGTGTCCATTCCCAGCGCTGCCCGTGAGAAAATGCGGGCTGTGCGGTTTCCCATTCCTGTTCCGAGGGCAACCGCAGGCCGAGCCACGAGGCAAACGCCGCCGCTTCATAGAAACTCACGTGCAGAACCGGTGCCTCGGGATCCACAGGGGCTACACCATTGAGCGTATATTCCAGCCATTCGCCATCCACTTTCCTCCAGTAGAGCGGCGCATCGATCCCATTTGCCTGCACCCATGTCCACCCGTCAGAGAGCCAGTGGCGGAAATCCTCATAGCCGCCGTCGGCCATGAACTCCAGGAATTCCCGGTTTCGGACCAGTGTCGATCGGATCCGCCCATTCTGCAAATAGACCTTGTGTCTGGGCCCTTCATTGTCAAAGCTGAAGCCGTGACCGCCATGACCGATTTCGTAACTCCCCTCGGGGATGTCAATCCAACGGTCCTCATCCGGCTCGAGAAGACTTTCCCGGATGGACGGTCCGTAGGCGGGTTGCAGCGGCTGCGTACCCAGAATATTCTTGATGTCGGTGACCAGAAGTTCCTGGTGTTGCTGTTCATGGTGCAGGCCGAGGCTCACCCGGTGACCCGCAGCATCGGGGAGGGCCGCAGAGGATAGGAGCGCAGTCATGGCCCGGTCGACCGCGTCTCTGTACACGTAGACTTCGTCGACCGTCGGCCGAGTGGCTGTGCCGCGCCGGGGCCGGTTATGCCGCGGTCCGACGGCCTCGTAATAGCTGTTGAACAGATATCGGTACTTCTCGTGGAAGACCCGATAAGACTCGACGAACTCCAAGAGGACAAATTCTTCAAAAAACCAGCTCGTGTGGGCCAGGTGCCACTTGGGCGGGCTGACATCGGCCATTGGCTGAGCCACGTGATCCTCGATGGCCAGGGGGTTGCACCGGGACTCGGTCTCCTTCCGAATCCGCAAATAATCTTTGTGCAGTTCTAAAGACGGTGGGCGCATTTCTCGGCGAGCCCGTGTGATGTTCTTCATGGGGCTGTCCTTTCTTTGCCTGAACGGTTATGATACTATCACAGTTTCTGAAATTCGCCACCGGCACGCACGGGTGCAGAATCCTGAAGTATCACAAGTTCCGACGGTGCGATCGATGAGTGAGAAAGGTGCTCTGCCATTAATTTTGAGAGCTCTCGCCTTTGCGGCGCGAAAACACCGGAATCAGCGGCGCAAAGATGTTGTTTGTTCACCCTACATCAATCATCCCATCGCATTAGCCGATATACTCTGCAACGAGGGCGGAGTGGAAGACCCCGAGGTGCTCTGCGGGGCCGTGTTGCATGACACTGTCGAGGATACGGAGACCACGGAAGCGGAATTGGAAGCAGCGTTCGGTCCGGCGATCTGCAAAATCGTGATGGAAGTCACCGATGATAAGAGTCTGCCGAAGGGTGAGCGCAAGCGGCTGCAGATTGAGCATGCCGACCGCCTCAGCGGTCAAGCTAAACTCGTCAAGCTGGCGGATAAGATTGCCAATCTGCGAGACATGTCGCAATATCCGCCGCCGGGTTGGAATCTCGAGCGTCGGCGAGAGTATTTTGATTGGGGCAGAACGGTGATAGACAAGATCCGTGGCATCCACCCGGAACTGGAAACGCTTTTTGATGATGTTTATTCAAAGCGACCGTGAGGCGCAAACGATCGATCGAGACCCCTGTTGATCTGTCGAGTAAAGTGAATCAGGGGGGGCTCCCTGCCCGCCGAAGCGGCTGTTGCAGCGGCCCGGCCGGTCGGGTGAACCCCCCCTTCGTTTCTTTCTCAATGCCTCCTGTTTACATCGTTGGCTGAGAACAGGTATCGGACCAGATGGATGGACTGTCCGAACCTAATCCCAGAACTCCCATGACCTTTCTATCCCGTAGAAACGGCTAGGCTCTTTCTCTTCCGACCTGCTGGTTATCTCTTTCCCCGTTTCATAGAGGAAGTCTTCGTACCGATCCGGATAGAGCGCGCCGGAGCCCACAGCCTGTTCGGGGTTATCGGTCATGCTCCCCTCCGATGTGTACGCTTCATCCTCATAAAACGGTTTATTCTCGCCGGCAACGGCGGATCCGGCCGTCACAAAAAGGGCTATCACCAGCAGAGCGGCGAATATTTGGAATGCTTTCATGATACCTCTCCTTGAGTCTCAACGACGGTCCTTCGTGCCGCACCCCTGTGGTGCTCTCGACTGCCGCCGCGGTGCTGTCACGCTGCACCCAAACAGTGGCTCCCATCAACTTCCACATCAGAGGCAGAAGCAGTGAGCCTCAGAGTCAATGGAGCCACCGAATCACATCTGTGTCAACTCCCGCCGGAGAAATCAAGCGTCCAAGACGGTGGGGGGTAGGACCAAAGATATCTCAGGATTCAGAGCGCCGGGTCTTCCTGTTTGAAAAATCGCACTGCCCCGCAGCGCGAGATGATTTCGGGACTCCCCCCGGCTGTTTGCAGGAAAGATTGGGCAGAATCCGGCATCGGCGGCGGCCGCAACGATAAGAATTTCTAATTGATGGAAGACAGAACCGGCCCTACGGACGCACCGGGGTCGAAATTTGGGAGGAGACGATAAGATCCAGTCTGGTCATCTTCAACACGTCGTCGTCTTCGGCCAGCGTTCTCGGAATGATGATGGTGATGCCGAAGTTTTCATTCAGCAGGTTCACCTCAGCGATGTAGTTTTCATTCTTAAGGGAGGCAGGAGCTGGCGGACAGACCTCTATTTTCTTCGCTGTCACATACTGGATGATCTCAGATAAATGGTTCAATCCAACCGTGAAAATGGCCTGTCTCTGGCGAATATTGCCTTCCCGGAATTCATCCCCCACAACGTCAGGGATCCTCTGGAGCATACTTGCCGTTCTTCTCTCTTGAAGATACTTCAGCTCCGATTCCACGGGCAAAGTGGCGGACGGGCTGTTTCTGTTGTTCTCAAGTGTTACCAAACAGTCGAGCGCTGCGTCATAGAGGGCGCGGTCTTCAATCTGCTTGACTCCGAGACGATAATTCCTTAACAGAAGGAGCCCTGCGTGGGTAGGGTTCTTGTCGTCCGCAAAACATTTCTCCAGGCGCTTCAGACTGGCCCCCTTCAGGCGCTCGGTCTTTCGGGGTCGATCGTACCGGCAAGCTTTGCCTGCAGGCTTCTCGAAAAAGCCCTCCGGTACGAGCAGTTCAACGTGTTTGTTCAGAACCAGCCACTCAGCAATCTTATAGACTTCCGCCTGTATCCGGGCCGTCTTGTTTCCGTTCCGCCGGGTAATGGAATCCCGGTGGCCGACGCCGATGACATAGAGGTGATTCGGGCCGGCCCCGTCGTGATGAAAAACAACCTCGCCGTAGAGTTCGGGAAGTCGTGTCGTATCGGGCAACTGAGCGGAGGCCGAGAAATCCCTCTCGCCGGTATGGACGCCGGTGCACGCCGCAAGGAAGAGAAAGGCCAGTGCCGCCAGGCCAGTTAGCATCGTACGGTTGATATGCGGCGTGTTGTGCAGCGATCTGCGGGGACGTTCTGAGGTCATTTCAGGTTCCGGGTACGGCAGCTGATTGATGAATCAATCTGTTCTCCCCATTCTCCTGGATGTCAACGGCTGAGCCCTCTCGGGATTTTCTGGTGAACACTCTCGGAGCACTCGTTGTCAAATCAGAGGGCGCCGCGCCATCAAGGTTCGGAGATATCAGAACGAAGCCTCGGTTCTCCGAAAATCAGGAGGTTTCGTATCTTTTCCGGCTGGAAATTAACGCTCTATATATAGCAGAATCGATTATTTGAGTCAATACAAAACATAGAGGGTCGCCAGGTGCGCGAACGCTGCGATGGGCGGATCCCCGGCCTGCGCAGGTTCCTCAAGATAAGCGTGTCCCATTTCATCGGCCGTTGAAATCTTCAGCAATTCCCGCGGGTCTGCCGTTTCGGCGACCGTTTGACAGATAGGCAACATTGTGTAGACTTTTGTGATAACAGAGCTCTGCAATTTCCCTGGAGACGGACGCCGGGTTGGGGATCCTGATGGATTGCGGCTGGGAACGGGTTCTAAGGGGTCCTGTTCGTAAATAGGGTGATGTATCGAGAGGGTTGTCGCGCGTTCTTATCAAGGCGCGCGACTGAGGCTTACCCCCTTGCGGACCATCGCAGGGAGCGGATCCCAAGATACCTAAAGTATCAACCGCCGCTGGCGGCATGAATCAGAGTGAAGCGGGAGGATGGCCCGGTGAAGGAAGTCCTTCGCCGGGGAAAAGACAACGCAGAGGAGGGCGTGCTACGGCACTCGAATACAAGCGTATTTAGGAATAGGGCCACTAAGTGCCCGTCCCGGTTTGACTGTAAGTGCATCCGTGCAGGGCCGTCCAATCTAAAGAGCGGCATCGTGTGAGGCAGTGAAACCGTCGGGGAACGTGGGGATATTTCGTACCTGCAACATGCAGGGCCCGTTGGCGAGAATATAGGGGGGAGCGAGGCCATGGCGAAGGACGTAAAAGAAGGGCGTAAGCTTGGCAACGAGGATGTCGAATCCTTATTGACCCGAGACTGGATCGAGTCGCTGGAGGATGTCGTCGCCCTGAACGGGAAGGGCCGCGCCCGGGACTTGCTGCGGGACCTTCAAATTCACGCGCAGAACCGCGGAGTGCAACTCCCCATGACGTCGCAGACACCATACGTCAATACGATCCCGGCCGATCAGCAGCCGCGCTTCCCCGGCGACCGTGCAATCGAACGGCGCATCAAGAGTCTGGTTCGTTGGAATGCCATGGCCATGGTGGTACGGGCCAACCGCGAGCATGAAGGAATCGGCGGACACATCTCAACCTTCGCGTCCATTGCCACCCTCTATGAAGTCGGCTTCAATCACTTCTTTCGGGGGCCGGACCACCCCAACGGAGGTGATCTGGTCTACTTTCAGGGACATGCGTCTCCCGGCACATACGCCCGGGCCTACCTTGAGGGGCGCTTCGATGCCGATTACCTGCAGCATTTCCGACACGAGGTTTGCACGGAGCGCGGGCTGTCCTCGTATCCCCATCCCTGGTTGATGCCCGAGTTCTGGCAGTTCCCGACGGTCTCCATGGGACTGGGGCCGATCAGTGCGATCTACCAGGCTCGCTTCATCCATTATCTCCAGGACCGAAAACTATCAGAGCCGTTTGAAGGGCCGCACCGGGAGCAGCGCAAGGTCTGGTGTTTCATCGGGGATGGTGAGACCGACGAGCCTGAAACGCTGGGCGCCATTTCGCTGGGCGCCCGGGCGAGGTTGGACAATCTCATTTTCGTCGTCAATTGCAACCTGCAGCGCCTCGACGGTCCCGTCCGGGGCAACGGGAAGATCATCCAGGAACTGGAAGCCGTTTTCCGGGGCGTCGGCTGGAACGTGATCAAAGTCCTCTGGGGTGCCGACTGGGATGCCCTCCTTGCGAAAGACCATGACGGGAGGCTGGTCCGGCGGATGGGAGAAGTGGTCGACGGCGAGTATCAGAAATTCGGTGTCGAGGGGGGAGAGTATATCCGGGAACATTTCTATGGCAAGGACCCGCAACTGGCGGCTATGATCAAGCATTTGAGCGACGATCAACTCTGGAAGATGCGCTATGGCGGGCATGATCCCGAGAAGGTCTATGCTGCATACAACGCCGCGGTGGAGCACGAAGGTGCGCCCACCGTGATTCTGGCCAAGACCATCAAGGGGTACGGGCTGGGGGAGGCCGGCGAGGGGCGCAACGTGACCCATCAGCAGAAGAAGCTCAATGAAGAGGAGCTGCTCGCCTTCCGGGACCGTTTCGACGTGCCCCTCTCCGATGACGAAGTGCGACAGGTGCCCTTTTACCGGCCGGAGAAGGAGACCCGGGAGATGATTTATTTGCAGGAACGGCGCCGGGCGCTGGGCGGTTACCTGCCGCAGCGGCGCACCGTCGACTGCAGTATCCTGTCGCCTTCGCTGGAAATCTACGACGAGTTTCTCCAAGGCTCCGATCGGCCTGCGTCGACCACCATGGTCTTTGTACGCCTCCTTGCGAAACTCCTCAAGGATGAAGCGCTCGGCAAACGGGTGGTGCCCATCGTCCCCGACGAGGCGCGCACCTTCGGCATGGAAGCCCTCTTCCGTCAGACAGGCATCTATTCTCATGTGGGACAGCTCTACGAGCCGGTCGACTCGGACAGCCTGTTGTACTACCGTGAAGCCAAAGACGGCCAGATCCTGGAGGAAGGCATCACCGAGGCCGGTGCCATGTGCTCTTTTTTGGCAGCCGGTACCGCGTACGCCACCCACCATGTCTGCATGATCCCCTTCTTCATCTTTTATTCCATGTTCGGATTTCAGCGGATCGGCGACCTGATCTGGGCGGCGGCGGACAGCCGGACGCACGGCTTTCTCGTGGGCGGCACATCGGGGCGAACCACCCTCAACGGTGAGGGGCTGCAGCACCAGGACGGCCACAGCCACGTCACGGCCCTGTCTGTGCCGAACCTGCTCGCTTACGATCCCGCGTACGCCTTCGAGATCGCAGTCATCGTCCGGGACGGCATGGAGCGACTGGGTGCCTGCGGGGAAGATCTTATTTATTACATCACCGTGGGAAACGAAAACTATCCGCAGCTTCCGATGCCCGAGGGCGCCGAAGCGGGAATCCTCAAGGGGATGTACCGGCTGCGTCCTGCGGGAAAGAATAAGTCCCGGCTGCGGGCACAGCTTCTCGGCAGCGGCGCGATCCTGCCCGAAGTGCTCAAGGCACAGGAGCGGCTTGCCGAAGCGTATGACGTGTATGCGGATGTCTGGTCGGTGACGAGCTACAAGTCGCTCTATGTCGACGCCCTCGCAGCCGAGCGCTGGAACATGCTCCACCCCCGCGAGACGCCGAGGACGCCCTATGTGGCCGAGTGTCTCTCAAGTGCGCCCGGGCCCATCGTGGCATCGTCGGACTATCTCAAGGTGCTGCCGGAGCTGATCGGCCGGCACGTAGGTCGTGCCGTCCATCCCCTTGGGACGGACGGTTTCGGTCGCAGCGATACGCGAGAGGTGCTGCGCGACTTTTTCGAAATCGATCACCGCTTTGTCACGCTGGCGGTTCTGTATGAACTGGCCCGGGAGGGGAAGGTAAAAGGGGAGCTGGTGCAACGCGCCATGAAGGAGCTCGATATCAACCCCGACAAGCCGGATCCGTGGACGAGCTGATCCATCTGGATCCGCGCCGAAATTGCTGCAGGAGTGACGCATGAAGTTCAAAGTGCCCAACATGGGGGAGGGTGTGGAGGAGGCGCAGGTCCTCAAGGTCTTGTTGTCGCCCGGTGACGAAGTCCGGAAGGAACAGGGGATCATCGAAATCGAGACGGACAAGGCGACGGTAGAGGTCCCGTCGCCGACGGGCGGCACCATTGAGGAGATCCACGTGGCCGAAGGCGACACCATCACCGTCGGTCAACTGATCGCCACGATCTCCGAGGACGGCGCACCGACCGCGGCAAAGGAGAGCGCGCCGAAAGATGAAGCGGCGCAAGAAGCCGCGGAAGAGAAGCCCGAGCCGGCCGAGGTACCGGCAGCCGCTCAGGAGGAGCCTGAAGCCGTCGAGACCGGGCAACGTGCCCTCGAAGAGACAAAGCCCGAGGTCGAAGAGAAGGATACCGCAGCTGAAAGGCCGCCCGCACCCGCCCCGAAAACCGGCGGCCCGCCGGTCTTTGCGGCCCCGTCGGTGCGGCAGTTCGCGCGGGAAATAGGCGTCTCCGTTCGCGAGGTTTCAGGCAGCGGGGCGGGCGGCCGGATTTCGATGGACGACGTCAAGCGGCACGCACGGGAGCGCCCGGCGGCCCCCGCGGCTCACCGGCAGCCTCTTCCCGATTTCACTCAGTGGGGGGAGGTGGAACGGGAGGGGCTCAGCAAGATTCGCCAATCGACGGCCCGCCGTATGGCGCTCTCGTGGTCCTCGATCCCCCACGTGACGCTCTGCGAAAAGGCCGATGCCACCGAACTGGAATCGCTCCGTCAGCAGTATAAAGGACGGGTCGAGAAAGCGGGCGGTAAACTGACGATCACTGCGATGCTGCTCAAGCTCTCGGCCGCCGCGCTCAAGTCCCACCCGGGCGTGGCTGCCAGCATCGATATGGAGAAGCAGGAGATCGTCCGGAAAGACTTCTATCATATCGGCGTGGCCATCGATACCTCCCGGGGGCTGCTGGTCCCGGTCATACACGATGTGGACGGCAAGAACATTATGGAACTTGCCCGGGAGCTGACCGAACTGAGCGGGCGGGCCCGGGACAACAAGCTTTCTCTCAATGATCTGGATGGTGCCGTGTTTACGCTGACCAACCTGGGGGGGTTGGGCACCGGCTATTTCACGCCGATCATCAACCATCCCGAAGGCGCGATCCTGGGGGTCGGCCGGGCCGTGCGTGAGCCGGTCTATCGGGACGACAGCGAGACCTTTGAGCCGCGGCTCATGCTGCCCCTGTCTCTTTCCTTCGATCATCGTCTCATGGACGGCGCGGACGGCGCCCGTTTTCTGCACTGGCTGGTGCGCGCCATCGAGGATCCGGTGGTCATCGTCATGGAGGGCTGATGTGAAGGAGTCGAAACCGTACAGGGTTGTCGTGATCGGCGCAGGGCCGGCCGGCTATCCCGCTGCCTTTCGTGCCGCCGATCTGGGTCTGGACGTCACCTTGATTGATCCCCGTCCCCGGGCGGGCGGCGTTTGCCTCTACGAGGGGTGCATCCCGTCGAAAACACTCCTCCACGTGGCGCGGGTGGTACGGGAAAGCGAGGAGGCCGCCCGGTGGGGCGTCCAGTTTACGCGACCCCAGTTCGATCTTGAGCAGCTCCGGGCATTCAGCCGCCGGGTGATCGACAAGATGACCGGGGGACTGGGCGCACTGACCAAACAGCGCCGGGTCCGCTATTTACAGGGTCACGCAAAGTTTGCAGGCAGTCAAAGCCTTGTGATCAGCACCGCGGATAAAGGAGAGGAGCGCATTGAGTTTGATGACGCGATCCTCGCGACGGGGTCGCGGCCCAGGCCGTTGCCGGGGCTGTCCATGGACCTGGATGGGGTGATCGACTCGACGGAGGCGCTGGCGCTCCCGGACCTGCCCCGCAGTCTGCTGGTTGTCGGCGGCGGGTATATCGGCCTCGAGATCGGGACCGTTTACGCCGCCCTCGGGGCCAAGGTGACGCTCGTCGAGATTACGGACCGGCTGCTCGCCGGGGTCGACACCGATCTTGTCCGGCCGGTACAAAAGGCAGCGGAAAAGCACTTTGACGCCGTCCTCCTGCGGACGCAGGTTACGGACATGAAGGCATACAAGAACGGTGTGTCGGTCACGCTGCGCGGACCGGACAATGATAGCCGCACCCGGAAGTTCCGGAAGGTGCTGGTGGCTGTGGGCCGCTCGCCCAATACCGAGTCCCTCGGCCTGGAAACCACAGACGTCCAACTCGACGGCCAGGGCTTTGTCCGGGTGGACGCAGTGCGACGGACGGCGGACCCCCATATCTATGCCATCGGAGACGTGGCCGGCGAGCCGATGCTGGCGCACAAGGCGACCCATGAAGGGCGCATCGCGGCCGAGGCGATCGCCGGCAGACCGGCAGCCTACGATCCGGCAGCCGTGCCGGCCGTTGTCTTCACCGACCCGGAGATCGCCTGGGCCGGTCTCACCGAGTCGCAGGCCCGGCAGCAGGGGCTGCAGGTCAAGACGGCCCGATTCCCCTGGGCGGCTTCCGGCCGGGCGGCAACGCTGGACCGCATGGAGGGTCTGACCAAGCTGATCATCGAGCCCCGTACGGAGCGAGTGCTTGGCGTCGGGCTCGTCGGTGTCGGTGCGGGCGAGCTGATTGGCGAGGGGACGCTGGCCGTGGAGATGGGCGCCCGCGTCTCTGATCTGATGATGACGATCCACCCCCACCCGACGCTCTCAGAGACGATCATGGAATCGGCGGGCGTCTTCTTCGGCACCAGCCCCCACTTTAAGGCCTGAGAGTCTTGCGGTAGCACGTCAAAGACGCAGACGAAAACCGAAAAGCAATTTACCGCTGAGGGCGCAGAGGACGCCGAGAAAGACACTTCGCGTAAAGGGCAAAAAACAAAAAGCCATTCCACCACCCGCTCACTTCGTTCACTCAAGACACGAAGGACACAAAAGAAACCCACTCCTCCCGCTGTCCGAGGTCTTTCTTGTGTTCCCATTTTCTATTTACCATTTGCCATTCTCCGATCTGGGTCTCCGTGGTGAAACAGGTCTAAGCTTTTACCGTGATGTCGCCTTTGCTTTGTGACCTTTGGTGCGCCTTTGTGGTGGGACA
>CALZGC010000044.1 GCA_945786985.1 uncultured Nitrospirota bacterium
ATCTCTGTATCCTCCCGCTTTCCCGCCATTCGGCGATCCATGCCATCTACTATTACGCCTTGGTCTTCAGCACCTCGTTGATCTCATCCACGATTGTATTGGGATCCAGATTGTGCATGGTTGACCCGAAGGCCAGGCTCTCGACGTTGATGCCGGGACAGGTGAAACAGCCGTTGCCGAAGTGCTTCTCGATGATCGCCTTGGCCTCGGGGCACATCTTGATCACGTCGCCGATCACGGAATCTTTGGTTACCTGCTGCATGATGCTACCTCCCTGTTGGGTCTGTCCGGGGGGAAAAATTCTCGCGCGCCCCGACGTTGTTGAGTACAGATAATATCCGATTGGGTCACGGCGGGCGGTGATCTGGGTCACAGAATGCCTGGTTTCTGGGCAGCGTGAGACACCGGCAGGGGTCCTACGGGGGGATCCGGACACCCATGTCCATTCAGACGATTCCGCCCGAGCCGCCCAGGCCCGTCAGGCGTCGGTACATCCCTACGAGTTTCTGCGGAAGAGATTCGATTTCCTGGAGGATCAGGAAGTTTCCACGCTCAAAAATATGGGGGAGGTATTCCCTGGCTTCCGTGTCGACGGTGATACAAAAGGCTTTGATCCCGAAGGCCCGCGCCTCGAGCAGCGCTTTGCGGATGTCCTCGATGCCGTATTTGCCCTCATAGAGATCGAAGTCATTGGGCTTGCCGTCGCTCAAAATGATCATGAGCTTCAGCCGGGCCCGCGTGTTCTTCAGAATGCTCGTCAAATGCCGAATGGCCGGCCCCATGCGGGTGTAGTCCAGCGGCTTCATCCCACCGAGCCGGGCCTGAATTTCGGGACCGTAGTTCTCTTCGAATCCTTTCAGGCGGTAGAAGTCGCACTGCCGGCGGGTCTTGCTCGAGAAACCGTAGATGGCGTAGCGGTCCCGGATGGCTTCCATGGCCTCACCCAGCAGCAGCAGGGCCTCCCGCTGCTGGTCCATGACGCGCAGGTTTCGGACATAGGCATCGGTGGAGGCCGACAGGTCCGCCAGAAAGGCTGTGGCGATCTCCTTTCTCCGCCGGATCCGCTGCATGTAGAGCTTCTCCGAGGGGGTCACGCCGACTCGCATATCCGTCAACGCCTCGATAAAAGAATCGTGGTCCACTTCCTCGCCGTCGATCCGCCGCTTGAGCCGATGATAATCTGGCCGCAGGGCCGAAAACTCCCGACGGATCCGCGTGAACAGATGCTTCTCCCGGTCCATCAGCTGCTCGGCCCACTCGAGATCAAGATGCTCATAGGGCCGCTCCCGGAGGGTGCACCAGGCTTCGCGAAAGGCGCCGATCCGGCAATCCCACTCGTCCAGCAGAATGCCCGGCGTCTCGTCTGCGGCGCCTTCCGGCTCGACCGGCTCGGTCTCAACATCGAAGCCTTCCTCCACGCGCAGAATGCTGCCCGCCTTCCTCGCCGTGCGGATCATGCCGGTCGACTCCAACTCGTCGAGAGACTTGGAAAGGTCCTCCACATCGTCGTCCGTGTCGAGGGGCCGGCTGATCCGGAAGTACTTGGCGATCATGCTGAGCTTTTCGAACCGGTTGAGAAGAATGCCTCGGTTGGCTTCCTCTTCATCGAAGGCGGCCATCTCGGGTCGCACGGGACGATCCGTTTTCAGATCCTGTTTCTGAGCCGCCCCGGTCTCCCCATCCCCCTCTGCCCCGTGGCCCACAGACTGTACCTGGATCGCGCCCCGCAGGGTTCTCAGCACCCCGTCGAGGTTGATTTTCCCCCGGTATGGGATGGGAGGCACCCCCTGGTAGTCCGGGTCCTGCCGAGTCAGATCCTGCATGATTTGAAGCGCGAGACGGGCCGAGTCGGGCGGCGTGCTGCCGTTGGCGACGAGATGAGCGATCTTGGGATGCAGGGCCCGCACCCAGGCGACGACATCTTTCGGGAACGCCCAGAGGTCCGCGTCGGCATCGAGGCTGATGCGCAGCAAGGCCTCCACTCGGGACTCCCCGGCCGTCAGGGCGTCAGGGTCGGGCCGTGCCAGCAGCGCCCGGCACCGCTGTCGAGCCAGCAGACGACCCAACCCCGGCATCTCCTCGCCCAGATGCCGTTCCATGCGGGCATCCTCGATCAAGCCGTAAAGATCCATGGCCAGCCGGGTCGCGTCGACGCGGTCGAAAAGACCCAGCACCTCCAGACTGCCGAAGCGCATCTGGCCGTATTTGTGGGCCACGATCGCCTTGTAGAGTGAAAAATTCTCCAGCCGATCGGCCCCCACCCCAATCTGCTCCGGCAGATAAATCCGCTTGAGGTCCGTGTAGGAATCGCCCGGTTCCCCGCATACCTGTTGATTCGCCCGACGGATCAGGCCGAAGACATAGCGTTGCCCTTCCTGCCAGACGCGGTTGCGGGACACACCGGGTGGCTCTTTCATGAGGCCGGAAAGATAAACCTCCAGGACATCGCGAATCTCTTCCAGACAGACGGCCCTTTCTTCGGGCGGCCCCCCTGGCGGCGCAACCTTCGGACTGTTCGTTCCCGTGCTGCCTCTCAACCACTGCATCATGATCTAGAGAATCTAAAATACTGAACTGATTAACTCCCGGATGCCCCGTTTCACTTCCGGCTCGTCGGTGATGGGGGTCAGCATGGCAATCTCGCACGCCCGCTGCGGTGCTATCCCCTCTCCGATCAGCTGGCCGGCATACACCAGAAGCCGGGTGCTGGCCGTCTCCTCCAGCCCCTTGTCCTTGAGGTTGCGGATCTTGCCGCCGAGGAGCACCAGACCTCGCGCCGTCTCTTTATCAACGCCGCTTTCGTGCACGACGATCTCCTGCTCCATGTCCGGGTCGGGGTAGTCAAATTCGAGCCCGACGAAACGCTGTTTGGTACTGGCCTTGAGATCTTTCAGAAGGCTTTGATAACCCGGATTGAACGAGATGACCAGCATGAAATCATTTGGCGCGACGAGGGTCTCGCCGGTCTTCTCTACCGGCAGGATCCGCCGGTCGTCCGTCAGGGGATGGATCACCACGGTCGTGTCCTGCCGGGCCTCCACGATCTCATCCAGATAACAGATGGCCCCCTGCCGGACCGCGCGGGCCAGGGGCCCGTCGATCCAGACCGTCTCTCCCCCTTTGACCAGGTAGCGGCCCACCAGGTCACTGGCCGTCAGATCATCGTGGCAGGCAACGGTCACCACGGGTCTTTGCAGCCGATGGGCCATGTACTGTACGAAGCGGGTCTTGCCGCACCCCGTCGGGCCCTTGAGCATCAGGGGGAGCTGACGGCGATGGGCCGCCTCGAATACCGCGATCTCATCTAGCGCGGCGAGGTAGTAGGGGGCCGCCGGGTCCCGCTCCCCCGGCGGTATGCTCTCCTCGTGCAGTTTCATGGGTCCAACCCTTGCCATAACATCTCCTCATTTCAGGCATCGGTGCGTTCTCCCCGTTCCATGGATCCGGTTGCATCCACGGAACGGGGACGCGCGCGCGACACCGCTATGCTGCCCGCGGAACACCGCGTTCAAAGAAGGCTTTGATGAAATACCCCACCCCGACGGCGAAGATGACACCCCCTGCGAGCCGCACGGCATAGAAAAGCCACATCTGGTTCTGCACATCCATGAAAGGCATGTGGTTGTAGCGCTCCATGAAAGACTGCACCACTCCTGCACCGAAGAGGGCCAGGGTCATATCGGTCATGCCGATGGCCATCAACCAGAAAGCGATCAGCGCCGTTCTCTTGTTGAAACCTTCCCGTCCCTGCATGGCCGGAATGGCGTAGGTCATCATGGCGAGATTGATCATGGCATAGGCCCCGAAAAAGGCGAGATGCCCGTGGGAGGCCGTGATCTGGGAGCCGTGGGTCCACTTATTCACCTGGGGCAGCGTGTGCATCAGGCCCCACACGCCGGCTCCCAGGAAGGCGAAGAGCGCACAGCCCAGGGTGAAGTAGATGGCTGCACGGTTCGGGTGGGCCCGGCCGGCTTTTTCCAGCATGGAGAATGCGTAAATGGTCATGCCGAGGAAGGCAAAGGGCTCGGCGGCCGACATGATCCCCCCGATCCAGAGCCAGTAGGAGGGGTAGCCTTCCCAATAGTAATGGTGCCCCGTCCCAAGAATGCCCGAGAAGAAGACGAGCCCCACGATGACGTAGAGCCATTTCTCCAGCACTTCCCGGTCCACCCCCGTCAGCTTCAGCAGCAGGAAGGAAAGCAGGGCCCCCATGATAAGCTCCCAGACGCCTTCCACCCAGAGGTGCACGGTCCACCACCAGAAGTACTTGTCCACGGAAAGGTTGTCCAGAGCACCGACATGGTTCCCCAGTGCGGGCAGGAAGAAGAGTGCCGCGCCCACCAGCCCCAGGACGAGGACGACCTCCACCGACGTCCACCGTCCCCCTTTGATGATGGTCATAATCACATTGACCACGAAGGCCACCACCACCAACGCAATGGCCACCTTGATGATGAACGGCTGTTCCAGAAACTCCCGCCCGTCGGTGTAGCCCAGGAGATAGCCCACGATGGCCGCCACCCCGCCCAAAACGAACGCCACCAGATGGATGTGGGCCAGCATGGGACTCCAGACCTCCGTTTCCGATTCCTCCACCACCAGGTAATAGGAAGCCCCCATGAACCCGATCAGAATCCAGACGATGAGCAGGTTGATGTGGATGGTCCGGACGGTGTTGAAGTCCAGGGTCTGATAGAGGAAATCGGGAAAGACGTACTGGGCCCCGATCACCAGCCCGGCCACCACCTGCAGGGCGAGCAGGAGAAGGGCCGCAACGAAATGATAGTATGCAACAGTATGGCTCTGGTATTTCATGGCGATCTCCTCCTACAGGGTTTTCAAATAGGCCATAATGGCATCGACCTCTGGTTCGGAAAAGCCGAAGTTCGGCATGACCGACTCGGGGTTGACCGCTTTGGGATTCACCAGCCGCTGCTGGAGGGTCTCGAGATCGAGCCGCTGGCTGACGCCGTCCAGATCGGGACCGATGGCGCCGCCCACCCCTTTGATCTTGTGGCACGCCGTGCAGGCTTTCGCCTGGACAAGGGCCTCGCCCTGTGCGACCTGCGGGTCGGCGGCAGTCATGCCGGCCGCGGCCGAAGCCGCCTGGGCTGTCCCGTGCTGCGGCCTTGGCGGCCAGTTGTGGGTGTCGATCTTGTCCACCCATTCAAAGAAGGCGACCAGATGGGCGATTTCCTGGTCCGAAAGACCGAAATTGGGCATCTTGCGCTGCCCGCGGGCCGCCTCGGCACTGCCATACCAGACCTTGACCGGGTCCTTGAGAAAGGCCCGCATGAAATCGGGGCCTTTCTGGCTGTAGATATCCTTGAGCTCCGGCGCGTAGTAGGACCCCTCTCCGATCAGGGTATGGCAGCCGACGCAGTTGTACTTCTCCCAGACCTTCTTGCCGGCCACCACCTCCGCGGTCAGCTTATCCGAATTCGTGTAGGCCGGGATGGTAGTCATGGTATGAATCGTCAAGCCGAAAAAAATAATCATGCACGCGAAGGATCCAATGAAAAACCAGTTCCTGGCACTATTCTTGGTCATGTCAAACCTCCTTGGTTACCCCTTGAGAGATAATATGGATACACCGGCACCCGCTCACCTCCTTCCGCTTATGATCTTGCCTTGAGTTCACAGGGACTCCGCCGCACCTGCCGGGCGCAGGCCGTCGGTATGTTCCCACTTGTACCATCCAAAAGACCGCCGAACCGTGATCTGGATCACAGAAAGTCCTTCTTGGGTCCGATAACATGACTTCTGAAACAAAGGCGTTTCCGAGCGCCGGGGGGCGCCAGGAACGTCGTAATTCGGAGGAATCTGAAGATGGAAGGTTTTGTCCAGCGATTTATCCTGATGGGAGTGATTTACTTCATTATCGCCAGTCTCATGGGGCTTGTCATGATTGCCCAGCCCGGTGCGGAGAACCTGCGGTTCGCCCACGTGCACCTGAATCTGCTGGGCTGGATGTCGATGCTGATTTTTGGCGTCGGCTACCACGTGTTGCCCCGCTTTGCAGGAAAGGTTCTGCATAGCACGCGTCTTGGCGAGATTCAGTTCTGGGCTGCAAATGCTGGACTCATCGGCATGGCAGGTATCTCCCTGGCGGCCCGGCCCACCGCCGGCGACGCGCTTTATCCGCTCTTTCTGCTCTCCGCGGCGGTGGAAGTGGCGGCCATTCTGATTTTCGGCTACAACATGATCATGACTCTCTTTGTCGACAAGGCGCCTTCCTGAGAAGGCCGTCACGACTTGAACGTGATGAGCACATCTCCCGTTTCCACGGCCTTTCCCGGGGACGCCTGGACCGCCTCCACCGTGCCATCACAGGGGGAGGAGACGCCGCACTCCATTTTCATCGATTCGATCAGCACAAGATCCTGACCGCGAAAGACCCGCTCTCCCTCTTTCACCAGGATGTCCACCACCATGCCCGGCAACGGCGAGATTAGGTGCTTGTCCTGCACCCCCTCCTCGCGCCGGGGCATGAACCGGGCCAACGCCCACTCCCGGGGCGTGTAGATCTCAAAGACGCAGGTGAAACCCGAGAACGCGACCCAGATGAAATTCCCCTGGTATTCGAGCCGGAAATACTGGTATTGATCGTTGATCTTGAGCTTCAGACGGCGCCGGTAGAACTCAAAGACCGGCGAGATGACATCATAGTCGGTCCCGTTAACCGTGAAGCTCCAGTGCGGTGAGGCCGGGCTCCCCAGCAGCTGAACCTCGAAGACATGCTCGTCCCCCTTGACCACGTAGCGGTGCCACGGCTCGGGCTTGTGGGAAGGCCCCACGCGTGCCGCCATCGGTTTGAGCGATTCGCGCACCAGGTTCTGGCGATTGTGATAGACCATGGTGGCGGCGATGGCCATGGCTTCCATCCGCTCCCGGGGCTGCTCGAGCAGAGCGTCCTTCTGAAAATACTCCTCGATGAAACCGGTGGAGAGGCGCCCGTCGATGAAGGCGGGATGATTCAGGATCGCATTCACGAAATCCAGATTGGTGGTGACCCCCTCGACGCGATAGCGGTTGAGGGCATGGACCAGGGTCCGGCGCGCGTCCTCCCGGGTCTCGCCCCAGCTGATTACCTTGGAGAGCAGAGAGTCGTAGTAAACACTGACCAAGCTGCCGCTTTCGATGCCGCTGTCCAGCCGGACATGTTCTCCCCGCAGGGGTGCATAGCGCGTGATCAGTCCCGTGGAGGGGAGAAAATTTCGGGAGGGATCCTCGGCGCAGATCCGGGCCTCCATGGACCACCCCTTGATGACCACATCGTCCTGTGTGATCGGCAGGGGCTCCCCGGCCGCAACCTGCAGCTGCAATTCCACCAAGTCCAGGGAGGTCACCAGCTCGGTCACGGGATGTTCCACCTGGAGCCGGGTATTCATTTCCATGAAGAAGAAATCACCCCGCTCGTCCAGTATGAACTCTACCGTGCCGGCATTGGCATAGCCCGCCTCCCGGGCCAGCGCGCAGGCCATGGCACCCATGCGCCGGCGAAGCTCACGGTTCACCGCCAGGGAGGGGGCCTCCTCGATCACCTTCTGGTAGCGACGCTGAATGGAGCACTCCCGCTCGCCCAGGGAGATGACCTCTCCGTGCTGATCCGCAATGATCTGTATCTCGATGTGGCGGGGCGTCGTGATGTAGCGCTCCAGGAACATCCGGTCGTCCCCGAAGCCCTTGCGGGTCTCATCCTGGGCCGACTTCAGGGCGGGCCCCAACTCGTCCTGGGCGGCGACGATCCGCATGCCCCGTCCGCCGCCGCCCGCGGCCGGCTTCAGGAGCACCGGATAGCCCACCTCATCGGCCACCCGTTCGAGCTGTTTCAGACTGGTCAGCGGTTTGTGATAGCCCGGCACCACGGGAACGCCCGCGCGAATCGCAAGATCCTTGGCGGATATTTTGTCACCCAGGGCGGCGATTACCTTGGCGGAGGGGCCGATGAAGGCCAGACCCGCCTGGACCACCGCGTGCGCGAAGGGGGCATTCTCCGAGAGAAATCCATAGCCCGGGTGAATCGCCTCGCAGCCGTGATCCAGGGCAGCCTGGACGATTTTCTCCTTTACCAGGTAGGACTCACTGGAGGGTGCGGGACCGAGCAACACGGCTTCGTCTGCCTCGCGTACATGCAGGGAGCGGGCGTCGATCTCGGAGAACACGGCCACGGTCCCGATGCCGAGGCGCCGGCAGGTCCGGATGACCCGGATGGCAATCTCACCCCGATTGGCGATCAGTATCTTCTTGAACATGGTCTCCCCCGACAAGATGTTGGCTGCCCACGTTTGGTGTATGGTGACACCGCGGCTAAAGCGGAATATTGCCGTGCTTGCGCCGGGGCTGCTCGACCTGCTTGCCTTCGAGAAACTGCAGACTCCGGATGAGCCGGTGGCGGGTATCCCGCGGGGAGATGACATCGTCGATAAAGCCCCGCTTGGCCGCCATGAAGGGGTTGGCGTAGCGCCGCCGGTACTCCTCGGCCTTCTGCGAGAGGTAGGCCGCCGGGTCGGAGGCCTCCTTGATCTCCCGCCGGTAGATAATCTCCGCCGCTCCCTTCGGTCCGAGCACGGCGATTTCTGCCGTGGGCCATGCGAAGTTGATGTCGCAGCGAATGTGCTTGGAATTCATCACCACATAAGCCCCGCCGTAGGCCTTGCGGATGATCACCGTGATCCGGGGCACCGTCGCCTCCACGAAGGCATAGAGCAGTTTGGCACCGTGCCGGATGATCCCGCCGTGCTCCTGCACGGGTCCGGGCATGAAGCCCGGCACGTCCTCCAGACAGACGAGGGGGATGTTGAACGCGTCGCAGAAGCGCACGAACCGGGCCGCCTTCTCCGAGGCCTGAATATCGAGTACCCCCGCCAGGACCGCGGGCTGGTTGGCAATGAGTCCGATGGTCTGCCCCCCGAGACGTCCGAAACCGACGATGATGTTCTGGGCAAAGTGGGGCTGCACCTCCAGAAACTCCGCCCCGTCCAGAATGCTCCGGATCAGGATCTTCATGTCATAGGACTGGTTGGGGTTGTCGGGGACCAGATAATCGAGGGCCGGATCGACCCGTTCAGCGGGATCCCGCAGATCGAGAATAGGCGTCTGCTGCTGGTTGTTGGAGGGGAGATAGTTAATGAGCCGCCGCACCTCCCGGAGGCAGAGAATGTCGTTGGGGAGCATGAAATGGGCCACGCCGCTCTTGCTGCTGTGCACCCGCGCGCCGCCCAGATCCTCGGCGGTGATATCCTGGTGGGTGACGGTCTTGACAACGTTGGGACCCGTCACGAACATGTTGGAGGTCTTCTCCACCATGAAGGTAAAATCGGTCATGGCGGGACTGTAAACGGCCCCACCGGCGCAGGGGCCCATGATGCAGGAGATCTGGGGCACCACACCGCTGGCCAGCACATTGCGGGCAAAGACCTCCCCGTAGGCCGCGAGAGACTCCACCCCTTCCTGGATGCGGGCGCCGCCCGAATCGTTGAGCCCGATGATGGGCGCGCCCACCCGCACGGCGTGATCCATGACCTTGCAGATCTTCTCCGAATGGGCATCGCCCAGCGCACCACCCATGACGGTGAAGTCCTGGCTGAAGACGAAAACCTCCCGGCCGTCGATGGTTCCATGCCCGGTGATCACCCCGTCGCCCGGCACTTCCTGGAGCCCCATGTCCGGATCGGCCCGCCCCGTCATCAGCAGGTCGAACTCTTCAAAGGAGCCCTCATCCAGGAGAAGCTCCGCGCGCTCCCGGGCGGTCAGTTTACCCTTGCCGTGCTGGGCCTCAATCCGCTTCGTCCCGCCGCCCAGAAGGGCCGTTTCCTTCATTGCCTGAAGTTCTGCAAGATTGTTCTGTCCCGGCTGCTGCGCCATGGTACCTCCTCGGGGGCTCGCGGTTACTCACAGAATTCGGTCAACACACCGTGGGTGCTCTTGGGATGGAGAAACGCGACCTTCTTCCCGCCGGCTCCTGCAATGGGGCTCTCGTGGACAAGCCGGCACCCGCCCTCCCGGGCTCGGGCCAGCTGTCCTTCAATGTCATCGGTGGCGTAGGCGATGTGGTGGATCCCCTCTCCCTGCTTGTCGATGAATCTGGCGATGGGGCTGTCCGGCGCCGTGGGCTCCAGCAGTTCGACGTGCACCTCCCCCACCGAGAAAAACGCGGTGCGCACCTTCTGCGATGCGACCTCTTCGACACCCTCGCACGTCAGGCCCAGGACTTCCTCGTAGAATTTCCGGGCGGTGGCAACGGATTTCACGGCCACGCCGATATGGTCGATCTTCTGAATCATGGCTTACCCCGCATCCCTGAATTCCCCGAAGGCGTCCCGCATCACCCGGCAGATTTCGCCGAGGGTGGCGTAGCTGCGCACAGCCTCCAGGATCGCCGGCATCAGATTGGCCTCGCTCCGAGCCGCCTCTCCCAGTTTAGCCAGTGCCGCCTGGACCTGCCCGTTGTCACGGCTCTCGCGCAGCGCCTTCAGTCGCTGCACCTGGGCCCGTTCCACTTCGGGATCGATGCGCAGCAGCGGCGGGCGGACTTTCTCGTCGGTCTGGAACTGGTTCACCCCCACCACGACACGCTCGCCCCGCTCGATCTCCTGCTGGTAATCGTAGGCGCTGTTTTCAATCTGCCGCTGCACGAAACCGTCCTCGATGGCCGCCACCACCCCCCCGGCCCGGTCAATGGTATCGATCAGCTCCGAGGCCTGCGCCTCGATCCCGTCGGTCAGCTGCTCGATGAAGTAGGAGCCCGCCAGGGGATCGACGGAATCACCCACCCCCGATTCGTAGGCGATCACCTGCTGGGTGCGCAGGGCAGTCCGGACCGAGTCCTCCGTCGGCAGGGCCAGGGCCTCGTCACGGGAGTTGGTATGGAGCGACTGGGTGCCACCCAGAACGGCCGCAAGCGCCTGGAGCGTCACGCGGACCACATTGTTGTCGATCTGCTGCGCGGTCAGCGTATTGCCCGCGGTCTGGGTGTGGAAGCGCAGCATCATGCTGGAGGGTTTCGCTGCACTGAAGCGCTCTTTCATGATGCGCGCCCAGAGCCGGCGCGCCGCGCGGAACTTGGCGACCTCCTCCAGCAGGTCCGAGGAGGCGTTGAAGAAAAAGGAGAGCCGGCGTGCAAAGGAGTCGAGTTCCATTCCCGCATCCAGGGCCGCCTGCACATAGGCAATCCCGTTGGCCAGGGTGAAGGCCACTTCCTGAACGGCCGTGGACCCGGCCTCCCGGATGTGGTATCCCGAGATGGAGATGGTGTTGAACGCCGGTGTGTGCTTGCTGCACCACTGAAAGATGTCGGTAATGATCCGCAGGCTCGGTCTGGGCGGAAAGATATAGGTCCCCCGGGCCACGTACTCCTTGAGAATGTCGTTCTGGATGGTCCCCTGGATCTTCTCGCCGGGCACGCCCTGCTTTTCGGCGACCGCCACGTACATGGCCAACAGGACCGAGGCCGAGGCATTGATCGTCATGGAAGTGGAGACCGTGTCGAGGGGGATGCGGTCGAAGAGCACCTCCATGTCGGCCAGCGAATCGATGGCCACGCCCACCTTGCCGACCTCCCCCACACTCATGGGGTCGTCCGAATCGTAGCCGATTTGCGTCGGCAGGTCGAAAGCGACGGATAGGCCCGTCGTCCCGTGCTCGAGCAGATACCGGTAGCGCTTGTTCGATTCCGCGGCGTTGGAAAACCCGGCGTACTGGCGCATCGTCCAGAAGCGCCCCCGATACATGGTGGGCTGCACGCCCCGGGTAAAGGGGTATTGCCCGGGGAAGCCCAGTTTCTCCACGTAAGGCGCATCGATGCTCTCCGGACAGGCCACCCGCGGCACCTCCTCACCGCCGTGATGGGTGAACTTCTCTTTGCGTTCGGGGAATCGATGCAGACTTTTCTTCAGCACCTTCTCTTCCCACTCTCTTGCCTTCGGATGCTCAGCCATGATGCTTCCCTCGCTGCGGCACGGGATTATATTTGTCTGAGAATTCCGGCCGCCTTCAACCGGGGATCCCCTGTTCGATTCGAGCCGCTCTTGGCGATTTTCTCCAGCAGTTCGGGCCGCAGAAGTTCCAGGGCCCAATCGAGCACTTCCAGATCGTAGGCATGTTGCCGCCGCCGGGCATGCTCGCCGCCCTGACGATACTGTTTTTCCAGGGCCTCCACGGTCTGCATCAGCTCGGCAATGCCTCGGCCCTCGGACGCGACCGTCATGCAGACCTCGGTACTGCCCCCCTTGTCCCGGCTCTCCCGGGCCACGGCTTCCATGTCCATGGCCAGCGTCTCCGCGCCCACACAGTCGGCCTTGTTCACGACCAGTATATCGGCAACCTCCAGGAGTCCGGCCTTCATGGCCTGGATATCGTCTCCCAGGCCCGGCGCCAGCACCAGGGTCGTCACATCGGCCAGCCGGATAATGTCCATTTCCGACTGGCCCACCCCGACCGTCTCGATGATGACCGGCGAACAGCCGCTGCTCGCCAGAATCCGTACGGCAGCGCCGGCCGCGGCACAGAGACCGCCGAGGCGCCCCCGGGTCGCCATGGAGCGGACAATGACGTCACTGTCCAGCGCGTGGCGCATCATGCGAATCCGGTCGCCCAAAAAGGCGCCGCCCGAAATGGCCGAAGAAGGGTCGATGGCGATGACCCCGATGCGCTGGCTGCGGGCACGGTACCCGGCAATGATCTGATCGGTCAGTGTGGACTTGCCGGCACCGGGAGGACCCGTCATCCCAAGGACCAGCGCCTGTTCGATGCGGGACTCATCCAGCGACCCCAGAATCGCGTCCGCCAGCGGATCGCCGTCTTCCACCAGGGAGATGGCCCGGGCGATGGCGCGGGGGTCGCGCCCTTTCAAGCCCTGCAGGAGATCCTCTCTATTCATTCACAGCTCTTCTTTGCAGGAGTCGTCTATTTCCCGGACCTGCCCTTCTGATGTCTGTCGCAGGCATTCTCAAAAGCTTCGACCACCTGGGCCAACGGCGTGCCCGGCGTGTAAACTTCCACAATACCCGCCTGCTTCAGCGCTGCCAGATCCTCGTCGGGGATGACCCCGCCGCCCAGAACGGGAATGTCTCCGGCCCCCCGCTGTTTCAAGGCCTCCACCACCGCCGGAAAGAGGCGTAGATGCGCGCCCGACAGGGAGGACAGACCGACGGCGGAGACATCCTCCTGAACCGCTGCGGCTGCAATCTCGTCGGCCGTGCGCCGGATACCGGTGTAGACCGCTTCAAACCCGGCATCCCGCAGGGCGCGGGCCAGAATCTTGGCACCCCGGTCGTGCCCATCGAGGCCCGGTTTTCCGATCAAGACACGGTATTTCCTGCTCCGTCCAGCCATACTTTCCTCCGCAGCCTTATGAGAAAACGCGGGCGCACAACTCTCCGAACTTCCCCAGATCCCGACAGACATGGATCCCCGCCTCTTCCATGGCGGCGATCTTGGTCTGGGCCGTGCCGCTGCCTCCACTGACAATGGCGCCGGCGTGCCCCATGCGTCTGCCCGGAGGCGCCGTCAGCCCGGCAATGAAACCGACCACAGGCTTGGTGACATGGGCTGTAATGAACGCGGCGGCCTCCTCTTCTGCAGAGCCCCCGATCTCACCGACCATCACCACCCCCTGCGTCGCATCATCCTCCTGAAAGGCCTGGAGGCAGTCGATGAAATTCGTACCCGTCACGGGGTCCCCGCCGATTCCGAGGCAGGTGGACTGCCCGATCCCCTGGTGGGTCAGCTGGTGCACGACCTCATAGGTCAGGGTCCCCGAGCGCGAGACCACTCCGATAGGCCCGCCGGGCTTGTGGATGGGACCCGGCATGATCCCGATCTTGCACTGCCCCGGCGTGATGATCCCGGGACAGTTGGGACCGATGAGCCGACTCTGCTTCCCTTGCAGATAGTTCTTGACCCGCATCATGTCGAGGACCGGAATCCCTTCGGTGATGGCGACAATGACATCCACCGCCGCATCCGCGGCCTCCATGATGGCATCCGCAGCGAAGGGCGGCGGGACAAAGATGAGGCTGCAGTTGGCACCGGTCACCCGAACGGCCTCGGTCACCGTGTCAAAGACCGGCACGTCATCCATCTTTCGGCCGCCCTTGCCCGGGGTGACCCCGGCCACGATGGGTGTGCCGTACTCGATGCACTGTCGGGAATGGAATTGCCCTTCCTTGCCCGTGATCCCCTGGACCACGACTCTCGTCCGCTTGTCAACGTAGATTGCCATCTCTCTCCGCTCATGTGAAAGGATTGAATCGTACCGCCAGGCGCCGGCTCTTTCTGCAGCGGCGTGTTAAGAACCGACAATGCCCGCAACTTTTTTCGCGGCATCATCCAGATCGGTCGCCGTCATCAGCTTCAGCCCCGATGCCGCCAGCAGCTTGCGCCCCTCTTCTACGTTGGTTCCCTCCAGGCGGACCACCACCGGGACCTGGATGCCCGTCTTGCGGGCCGCCTCGATGACACCCTCCGCCAAGATGTCGCAGCGGAGAATCCCACCGAATATATTGATGAGAATGGCCTTCACATTGGGGTCGCTCAGGATGATGCGAAAACCGTTCTCCACCATCTCCGCATTGGCACCGCCGCCGACATCGAGGAAGTTGGCCGGTTCGGCCCCGGAGTTCTTGATCAGATCCATGGTGGCCATGGCGAGCCCCGCGCCGTTGACCATATTACCGACGTTGCCCCCCAGATTGATATAGTTGAGATGGTACTTGGAAGCTTCCACCTCCAGCGGATCCTCCTCGTCGGTATCCCGGTAGGCCACGATCTCGGGATGGCGAAAAAGGGCATTGTCGTCGAAGTCCATCTTCGCATCCAGCGCGAGGACCTCGCCCTCCGCGGTAATCACGAGGGGGTTGATTTCCAGCAGAGAGCAATCGTTCTCAATGAAGAGGGCGTAGAGTTTGTTCAGCAGTTGCATGAACGCTTTGGAGAGGGGTGCCACAAAACCCAGGCCGTAGGCGGCCTGCCGGCAGTGGTAGGCCTGGATGCCGAGCAGCGGGTCGATCATGACCTTGATGATCTTCTCGGGGGTGCTGGCCGCCACCTCCTCGATATCCATCCCGCCGGCCTCGCTGGCCATGATGACGACCTGTGCCGTGGCGCGGTCCGGAATGATCGAGAGGTAAAGCTCCTTTTCAATGTTCAGCCCCTGCTCGATCAGGACCTTGCGCACCGTGCGCCCCTCGGGCCCGGTCTGCGGGGTCACCAGGGGCTTGCCGAGGATGGCCGCCGCGTGCTGACGGACCTCGTCGGCGCTGTGCGCCAGCTTCACCCCGCCCCCCTTGCCGCGGCCCCCGGCATGAATCTGGGCCTTGACCACCACCGGATAGCCGCCGAGCCTCCCGGCCGCCTCGCAGGCGTCAGCCGTGTTGAAGGCAACGGTGCCCTCCGGCACGGGGACGCCATGTTTTCGGAACAGCTCCTTGGCCTGGTATTCATGAATTTTCACAGCCGATCCTCCAGTCCGGTTACAGGCATCGCCAGGGGCTCTTGGACTAAATCATCAACAACATTTTGCAGGATATTTTTTTCCGCAGGCCCGAAAGCTACCACGAACTCGGCGGGGCTGTCAACTCCAATGCCGGGGAAATGAGCATAAAATGACAGTCACGCACTGCTATTTAACCCCAATATTGCATGGCTAATCTTGATGAGAGGCCGTAGCGGTGCCACAGGCAAGGCGCAGAAAATTCACTGGCTGA
Organism: uncultured Nitrospirota bacterium; assembly: GCA_945786985.1. GTDB lineage: Bacteria > CG2-30-53-67 > CG2-30-53-67 > CG2-30-53-67 > CG2-30-53-67 > CALZGC01. The sequence continues at coordinate 15,708 of CALZGC010000044.1, forward strand.
AGACATATTGCAATATTTCGAAGTCAGGGAATTTTCTGTAACGCCGCATGTGGTGCATCCAGTACCCCTGCGGCCTCTCATCGGTTACAACGCCTCCAGCATGGAAAAGCTCATCATATCCCCGCCGCTTTTGACTTCTCCATTGAAACAGTCCACCCGGTTGCAGATGCCCACGCAGTGGGCATAGTCCTTCTCCGGAGTCGTAAAGAGGGCAATCAGCTCTCCCCCGCACTGGCAGGCCGCGTAAAGCGGCAGGGGGGTGTCACATTGCGGACACGTGATCTTGACCTGCTCACCGCTTTGGAGGTCCACATCGAGGGCGATGCGTGACTTGTCCCCAACCATGGGGCTCAGAACAACACGGCCGGCCTTCTCGTTTGTGTGCACTTTGAGATCGATACCCGCCAAGCCATTGAAGATCGCCCGGGGATTGATCAGGCTGTGCCCCTGGGGGCAATAGCATTCCTTGACCACCAGCACCTTTTCCTTGTCCCGGATGATCTTCCGGAGAGGACTCGGGTAGATCATCATCCCCTTTTTGTCAAAACGTTCCATTGATGGCTACCCCACGATATCCTCGCCGCCGTCGACCCGGATGATACTACCGTTCATCCAGTGACATCCCGGCTCGCAGAAGCACGCGATGGCGGCGGCCACATCCTCCGGCGTGGTCAGCCGGCCCATGGGGTTTCGCTTGCGCGCCACCTCCATCATGTCGGCGTGGCCGGGGATCACCCGCAGCGCCGGCGTGTCGGTGACTCCGGCGAGGATCGCGTTGGCCGTGACCCCGAGGGGTGCCAGCTCCAGAGCCAGCTGCCGGATATGGCTCTCCAGAGCGGCTTTGGCCGCGGAGACCGCACCGTAGCTGGGCCAGACCACGTGGCCGCCGGAGCTGGTCATCGCAAAGACCCGGGCGTTTCGCTCGAAAAAGCCGCGCCGCGCGAGCGCCTGGACCCAGTAGACCAGACTGTGAGCCATGACATCGAGGGTCATGATCATCTGGGACTTGGTGAGGTCCTGCCTCGGCTCGGCAATGTAGGGCTTGAGCGCGCCGAAGGCCAGGCTGTGGAGAAAGGCGCGGAGTTTCGACCCGTCGCCCATCTCTTCGGCCAGCTCGTCCAGCACCTGCCGGCGGTTCTCATCGTCGGCCGCGTTCACGTTGAAATACCGGACCCGAACACCCGTCTTCTCCAGCTCCTCCACCAGGGCATGGACCCGCTGCATGGCGGGTCTTCGGTCCAGATGCACCCCGCAGATGTTCATCCCCTGGGCGGCCAGGGCTCGCGCCGTCGCGGCCCCGAACCCGCTCGAAGCCCCGAGAATCAGGGCCCAACTCCCTTTCAGCGCTTGTGTCGGCAAATCGCACGCCTCCCCTCAGATTAAAAGCAAAAAGAACCGCATCCGCGGCAGGTCACAGATGAAAAAGACTCTACCCCAAAAACGGGCCGGTCTCAACCCCCGTTGCCCGAATAGCGATCCTGTATCAGAATTATCAGGCTGAACAGCGCTGTCCTGCAGCTGGAGATGGGCGTGTGACATTCAGACAGAGACGGTCCAACGTCTTGCGGCGTTTCGCATTGAGGCAAGCTATTGCAGTCAGGGGCACCAGGAGGGAGATGAAATTATGGGAAAGCCATGTGCGGTATGCGCTTTTCTGCATTCCGGGGCTCGGCCAAGCTTACCAAAAGAGAATGGATGCAGCCAGAAGCTAAAAAGGGGGCACGGGTCCCTTTTTGGGGCTCGCTGCACACTTTGGATATCTATAGTTTGGCATGCATCAGCGGTAGAGCACAATCCGATAACGGGCCTGGCCGCTTCTTAATCTTTTGATAGCCTCATTGATGTCATGAAGCCTGAATCTCTCGATGACCGGCTTGATGTTGTGGAGACTGGCAAATCTTAGCATCTTGGCAATCGTTAAAGGGCTGCCAACCGGTGAGCCGGATACCGAACGTTGGGCCATGATGAGTGAAAACACATTGAGATCGAGTGGATCTAACGTCGCACCGACGAAGTGCAAACGGCCGCGGGGTTTCAGTGTGCTGAGATAGAGATTCCAGTCCAGCTTCACGTTGACGGTGGAAATAATCAGATCGAAGCGACCGGCCGCCGACTCGATGGCCTTTGGATCTCGGGAGTTCAACGTATGGTGGGCACCCAGGCGCAGGGCTTCCTTCGTTTTGGCTTCGCTGGTGGTAAACGCCGTCACTTCGCAGCCCCATGCATTGAGGAACTGCAATGCCAGATGGCCCAGTCCGCCGATGCCGATCACCGCCGCTTTCTCGGTGGGTTTGACATCAAACTGAACCAGTGGATTAAATACGGTAATCCCGCCGCAAAACAGGGGACCGGCGGATTCCAGGTCCATGCCATCCGGGATGGGAACCACACTGTTGGCGGCGGCACGCACCTTTTCGGCAAAACCACCATGATGTCCGACGATGGTCGCCTGCGAGTCGGCACACAGGTTGTGGTCGCCTGTGTGACATTGCGCACATACGTTGCAGTAGCCGGCATGCCAACCCAGCCCCACTACTTGGCCTACTGTCAGATGCTTAACCTTATCTCCAACTTCGGCAATCGTCCCCACCACTTCGTGCCCGGCAACGACGGGATACCGGGCATTGCCCCATTCATTGTCAAGCACACTCAGATCGCTATGGCAGATACCACAGGTCTGAACCTCAATCTCTACCTCATGGGCCTTCAGCTCACCCGGATCATACTCGAATGGTTTGAGTTCTCCCTTGGGCTCAAAGGCTGCGAATGCATTTATCATGATTAATCTCCCTATATCGGGGTTCAGTATTTTGAGATTATACCGGTGTTACGATTTTTCTTCTATCACGCTGCAAATCAGCCGGCGTTAAGGCAGGTCGGCTGGATTTGCCATACTATTAATTTCTTCCATGCCTGGTTAAAATTTTATCCAGGTGATTCGCAAAAGATTGCCGATCGCTCTGGCTCAGTGGCGGCGGACCCCCTGTGTCTATGCCGCTACCCCGCAGCGCATCCATGAAATCTCGCATATTCAGAAGAGATCCAATGGTGTCAGCATCATACAGCTCGCCGCGAGGATTGAGAGCATGACCCCCTTTTTCGATCACCTCCGCCGCCAAAGGAATATCACCGGTGATGACAAGATCACCGGCACTAAGCCTTTTGACTATCTCATTATCAGCGACATCAAAACCGGATGTGACCAGAAGGAATTCAATAGCGCGCGACGACGGTATGCGTAAAGGCTGATTCGCTACAAGCGTCAGCTGTACCCCGGTACGCTCTGCCGCTTTGAACAAAATATCTTTGATCACCGCAGGGCATGCATCTGCGTCTACCCATATTTTCATTTCAGGTCATTTCTCCTGAATGCTTAAACCGTCGCGCTCAGCAGTGCAGGTACAAGTGTCCGCTGAAGGGCCCCATCACGGTTACAATACGCCGAGTCTCAATATGATTGCATTTTGGACCCCTCACCCCAGCGCTCTCCGCGCCCACGGGGAGAGGGGGCACGAATGTCCTATGCAAGCTATCTAGTGCTTGCGGTAGTGAAGCCCCCTATTTGCTATCGGTAATCCGGGTTCGGATAGTCCGAACGACACCCGGCATCCCATTTGGATCTTTGATTTCCATGTGCTGGAATACCCCCGGCATCCTTAATCATTCGCGCCATATGCATCAGATTCCATGTCATGAACGTGGTGTTACGATTCGTGAAATCGTTCTCTGGGCCTCCGGAACCCGGATCCAGATACGATGGCCCCGGTCCGGCTTCGCCCAACCAAGCCGCATCGGCTTGTGGCGGGATAACGTAGCCAAGATGCTGTAGCGAATAGAGTATGTTCATCGCGCAGTGTTTCGCACCGTCCTCATTTCCCGTGATGAGGCATCCGCCTACGCGACCATAGTATGCGTACTGCCCTTCTTCGTTCAGGTCTCTCGAGCTTGAGTATAGACGTTCAATGGTCTGCGTGCAAATAGAGGACTTTTCCCCCAACCAGATGGGTGACGTAATAACAAGTATGTTTGCCGCTCTAACCAATGGGTAAATATCGGGCCACTCATCTTTGTCCCAGCCCTGTTGAGTCATATCCGGGTAAACACCGTGAGCAATGTTGTGATCAACCGGGCGCAGCACTTTAACTGAAACACCATTTTTTTCCATGATCGCCCTTGATATGTTAATAAGCCCATCGGTATGGGACAATTCCGGTGACCGTTTAAGCGTGCCGTTAAGAAAAAGTGCTTTGAGATCTGCAAAATCCCACGTGCTCGATTCGCACTGTTCTAACTGCTTTTCGTTCAATTTCATTTCCATCTCCTTGTAGTGGTTCTAGACAATTTTGTGTGGGTCATCAGACTATGATCTTCCAAGAAACTTCCTCTCCCCCAAGACAATGGGGGAGAGGGAGGAGTAAGGAACCTTTGAGACCCAGGCGAACAACTACGAGGGTGTTCCTGTCTCTTTATTGGGTCTTTTTACCCACACGACCTTGATGAGAACCAAGATTCCTTTTTCTTAATACAGCATACTAATCACAAACGTGACGGCTGGAACGATCTTTGTCCTGATCGATGAAAGGCGCCTTTGGCGTCATGCCTTTCATCGTTTCGCCGCACTTTCTCATGGCTTTCATTGCGGGATCCTTCGCCATTTCCTTTCCGAATGAAATTACCTTTTTCTGCGCTTCATCACGCTTTCCGCTGGCACACAAAGCTTTTACCTCCGCCTCGACCTGATCTGAACGTTGCTCAAGCACTTTCAATTTTGCTTGATCAACATTTTGCATACAAGACTGCATTTCCTGCATCTGTTGCATCATCTTCTGCACGTCTTCCTCGCTCATACTCTGGTAATCCTGTGCAAGGGCTACCATCGGCATGAGCAGTAATAGAATGATGCCCGAAATCCTCATATTCTATCCTCCTTGAAGATTGGGTTTCTTTTCGGTCATTCTAGAATCCATCTATCAGTTCGTAGTAATCTTTGAGAGTTTCAATGGATTTCAGAGTTGCCTGGAACAAGAACCAGCTGAGCACAAGAATGCCTATTGTCAGTCCGATTTTCCAGGCCCGTGTTGTTTGAGGGTGCCACCATACCAGAGGCAATGCCAGCGGGCCCACACTCAGAAGTGCAATGACAATGAAGGTTTTGCTGAAATACCACGGAATCCTCTCTCCCGCCAAGGAGGGCCGGTTGGCCTCATCCAGGAATTCGCCACAGTGCTTACACTTTCTCGCTTCGTCCTGAATTTCTTCGGCGCAGAATGGACACTTCTTCATCACTTATCTCTCCTGGCAGAACGATGGAGGTGTGGTGCCGCCCGACGTCAGAGTTCACAAAAACGGTATCATTTTGTTTTCTTCAGCTTGAGCAAACG
>CALZGC010000045.1 GCA_945786985.1 uncultured Nitrospirota bacterium
GCGAAAAGGCCGCCGTGTCGAAGGCTGGTACCATCTGGTCCCTTTCAAAAAAGCCCAGGTCCCCGCCCCGAGGGGCGGTGGAAGAGTCTTCCGAGTATTCTTGAGCCAGGACGTCAAAGGGCTTTCCCTGCTGCACATCGTCGTGGATTTTCTCGATACGCTCCCGAGCGGTTTTTTCGGCGGCCTCATCGGCATCGTCGGGAATCCGGACCAGGATATGCCGGGCGCGGACCTTTTCCGGCTGGACATAGAGCGAGTGGTTGTCTTCATAGTACTGCTGAACCACTGCATCGGCGATCTCAATCTCGGAGAAAAAGTCCTCCGCGCGCAGTTGCGAGAAAACGGCATCCACCTGCTCCGGCGTCCGGAAGCTCTCCTTGGCCGCGTCATAGTGGGCCTGCAGGGCCTGCTCGGTGGGTGCCTCCCGCAACGGGTGTTCGTCTGTGGTGATCACGGCATAATCTACGGCCACCTTGGCGTTCCGGCGCATGAAGGCGTCACGAACCTCCCTGTCCGAAACTTTTGCCGAATCCTGAACCAGCTGCTGCAGCTTCTGGATCCGGAGAAAGGAGCGTTGCTGTTCTTCGAAAGCGCCCGGCGTGAGTTGGCTCAGCGCGAGCACCTGCCGGTAGACTTCGGTGCTGAACCCGCCGTTCTGATGGAAGGAGGGGATCTCCCGAATCGCGGCCGCCAGTTCCGCGTCGGGGACGTCGACACCCATCTTCCGGGCCTGCGCTGTGAAGATGCGCCGGTTGATCAGGCTGTCCAGGGCCTGCTGTTTAAGGTCGAGACTTTTCAGGAGTTCCGCCGGAAGGTCCCGGTACTGGGTTTCAATCTGAAGCAGTTCGCGCCGGTACTCTTCGACGGAGATGGTTGCCTCACCGACCCGAGCGACCCAGCTCTTCCCGTCTTGGCTGAAACGGCCGCTGCCGATTCCCCAGCCGACAAAGATCGTGCCGACAAACGCGGCGATGATCAACCACAGGATGTAGGCTTTTACTTTATGGCGCATGGTGTAGAGCATTTCATTGATCTCCTTGGGATCTCCCTGGTTGTTTGAAGGGGCCGCGAAGGGCGGCACCGTTCGAAGCAGCAACAGCTGCAAGCTCAAACGCTCATTCTAATATACAGCCCGGCGATTTACAATCCCCTTTTTCCCGGCGGTTTCGCGCGGGACAGGAGGCCGGCGAGGGGCGGGGGCGCCCCCGTCTCGGCTTCCGGGATGGCCGAAGATGGACTGCCAAGGCTGGAAGGCCGAACTTTTTTTCTTGTGTTGGCGGCGTTTTTTCGTTATATTTAAAACAGTTAGCTGTTTTATCTCTCGTGCTGAATGAATGGATTCCACGCCTCCACGGCGGCGGGCAGGGCTGTGGACTGGGGTGACGTCCGTTTCAAGGAGTTGGCCGCATGATTTTTGACACCGTCCTGAGCTGGATTTCCAGCGACCTGGCCATCGATCTGGGAACGGCCAATACCCTGGTCTACGTGAAGGGCAAAGGGATCGTCCTCAATGAGCCGTCGGTGGTGGCCATTCAGACGGATACGGGCAAAGTCCTGAAGGTCGGCAAAGAGGCCAAGATCATGGTGGGCCGAACGCCGGGGAATATCGTTGCCATCCGGCCCATGAAAGACGGTGTCATCGCGGACTTCCAATACACCGAGGCCATGCTGCGCTACTTCATCCAGAAGGTGCACAACCGCAAGGGGCTCATCCGTCCGAGAATCATTATCAGTGTACCTTCGGGTGTGACCCAGGTTGAGCGTCGCGCTGTTCGGGACTCGGCACAGTCAGCCGGCGCCCGGGAGGTCTACCTGATCGAAGAGCCCATGGCCGCGGCCATCGGTGCGGGGCTTCCGATTATGGAAGCCAACGGGAATATGGTCATCGACATCGGCGGCGGGACCACGGACATCGCCATCATCTCGCTGTCGGGGATCGTCTACAGCAAGTCGGTGCGCACCGGCGGGAACAAGATGGACGAGGCCATCATTCAAGCCATCAAGAAGAAGTACAACCTTCTGGTGGGTGAGCGCTCCGCAGAGGAGATCAAGATCGAGATCGGCTCGGCCTATCCCATGGATGACAACCGGCATATGGAAGTCAAAGGCCGCGACCTGGTGTCGGGCATTCCCAAGACCATTGTCATCAGCGAAGAGGAGATTCGGGACGCCCTGGATGAGCCCATCTCCCAGATTGTGGAAGGTGTCAAGGTGGCGCTGGAGAACACCCCGCCCGAACTCTCTGCGGATATTGTAGACAAGGGGATCGTCATGGCGGGTGGCGGGGCCCTCCTTCGGGGGCTCGACATTCTGCTGCGCGAGGAGACCAGCCTCCCCATTACCATCGCAGACGATCCGTTGTCCACGATCGTGCTGGGGACCGGGTTGGCCTTGAATGAGATCGAGCTGTTGAAACAGATTTCCATTCGTTAACTGTCGACGGGCGCAGACAATGCAGCGTATATTCAGCAGGTTCCGTCAGATTATTATCCTATTTGTCATCCTGTTCTTCTCGCTCATTCTGATGCAGAGTCAAGCGGAGACGGGCAAAGGGGTGCAGAATCTCGCCGGGGCCACCTTCGAGGTGACGGCCTGGATGGGATCGTGCCTCGCGTCCGTTTCATCGGGCCTGATGCAGTTCTACAGGCAGTATGTTCACCTCATCGATGTGGGCGAAGAGAACAGGGTGCTCAAGAAGCGCGAGGCCTATCTCGAGAACCGGTTGAACGCCTTGCGGGAAATCGAGATCGAAAACCAGCGACTCCGCGAGCTGCTGGCCTTTCAGGAATCCGTGCCCTATGACATGGCTCCCGTCGGTGTGGTCGGGAAGGACTTCAACAGCTGGTCCCGGACGCTGATCATCAATCAGGGAAGTCGCTCCGGGATCGAGCGGGGTATGGCCGTTGTGCGGCCCGAAGGGGTCGTCGGCCGCGTCCTGTCGGTCTCTCCCAGCTATGCGCAGGTTTTGTTGGTCATCGACAGCAACAGCGACGTGCCCTCCATTTTTCAGAGGACCCGTGCGGAAGGTATCGTGGAGGGTAAAATCACGAGCCAATGTCAGGTCAAATACCTGAACCGTCTGGCCGATGTCCAGCGGGAGGACCTGGTCATCACCTCCGGGTTGGGGGGCATCTACCCCAAGGGACTCATCGTCGGCACGGTGCACTCCGTTGAGAAGAAACCCTATGGCCTATTCCAGGAAGTGACGATCACGCCGGCCGTGGATTTTTCACGGATGGAAGAGGTCTTCGTCATCAAGCGCCGCGGTCTGGCCGGAGAGGACCAGCGGTTGAGAAAACCGGACGCATGAAGCCGCTCCTGACACTACTCGTCATTACTCTGACCGTTCCCATCCAGACGCACATCATTAGCCTCTTCCCCCATCCCGTGCCCCTGGATCTGGTTCTGATTGTGACGTATTACTACGGGTATTTCCACGGGAAGAGCAAAGGGATGGCCATCGGGGCCTATCTGGGCATCCTCACCGATATTCTGTCGGGTGAGCTGCCAGGATCTCAGATGTTTCTCAAAACGCTTGCCGGTTATCTGGCGGCTGTCTGCGGTCTGGGGGTTCTCTCACGAGATCTTCCCGTGCATTTCCTTCTGCTGGTGCTCTTCTCTTTCACGAACGGTTTGCTCAATCTCTTTCTGGTCAACCTCTTCGGCGGAAGCATTCCCGTTGGGGACGCCCTGTCGGTCATGATATTTCCTTCGATCTTCTGGAACGCGGTCGTCGGTACCATCTTCATCCTGCTGGTGCGGCGGGGATCCCTGCACACTCCGGTCTTCTCCATCGACCTGGATGTTGACTAACCGCACTATCGCGTCAGGGAGAGGCGCCTGTGTTTTATAACGGCAACGTCCTGGAGCCGGTGCTTCATCAGCGGCGGCTTCGCATCCTGTCCATTTTTCTCGCCACATTCTTCTTCATTCTGGTCTCCCGGGTCTGGTATCTTCAGATCCTGCGGGGAAGCTTTTTCAAGGAGAAATCGGAAAAGCAGCGCATCCGGGTCCAGCGGGTCCTATCGCCGCGCGGTGAGTTCGTCGACCGGCAGGAGCGCACACTGGTGGATACCAAACCGGGCTTCAATGTCACGCTGACGCTGGAGGACGCCCAGGATCTGGACCAGTCCCTCGAGCGGCTTTCCCAACTGGTGAACATACCGGAGGTTGAGCTGCGCGGGAAAATTGAAACGGCTCGGGCGAACGGCATTCGTCGCTTCCAGATGATCCGCCTGCTGTCCAATGTGGACTGGCCGACGGTGGCGCTTCTGGAGGCTCACCAGATGGATCTCGGCGGGATCTCGGTCTCACCCGAACCGCTTCGGAACTATCGCTTTGATGGTCTGTTTGCCCACGCCTTCGGCTACATGGGAGAAATCAACGGGGCCGAGTTGGGCCGAGAGGCTTTCAGTGAGTACCGGATGGGCGATGTCATCGGCAAGACGGGGCTTGAGAAAGGACTGGAGCGCTACCTGAAGGGTGTTGACGGATCCCGGCAGGTGGAGGTCAATTCCCTGGGTCGGATCATTCAGGAGATGGCCGAGCACTCTCCGGTGCCGGGCAGTCGCATTGTCCTGACCGTGGACTACGATATCCAGCACTCCCTGGAAGAGGCCTTCGGCGACGGGTCGGGCGCGGGGGTGGTGCTGAACCCCAACACCGGGGATATTCTGGCCATGGTAAGCCGTCCGTCCTACGATCCAAATGTTTTCTCCGGTGGCATCCCCGCGGAAAAATGGAAAGAGCTGACGGCCGATGAACAACACCCTCTCACCAACAAGGCCATCTCCGGGCAGTATGCCCCAGGCTCCGTATTCAAGATCGTCATGGCCGTGGCCGCCCTCGAAGAGCGGGCAATAACGCCGCAGGAATTGGTCTACTGCCGGGGCTACACGAAGTTCGGCGGGCGGCGCTTTCGCTGCTGGAAGCGCCGGGGCCACGGAAAAATGGACTTGCACCGGGCGCTGGTGCAGTCCTGCGATGTCTACTTCTACGAAGTCGGGCAACGCCTCGGTATCGACAAGATTGCCGAGCACGCCGAGAACCTGGGGCTCAACCGGCCCACCGGCATCGATCTGGAAGGGGAGAAGCCCGGCCTCATTCCGACCCGGGCCTGGAAGAAAAAAACGCGCAACGAGCCCTGGTATCCGGGAGAAAACCTGAATGCCGCCATCGGCCAGGGCTTTATCCTGGTAACTCCCATACAGCTGGCCAATCTCGTGGCGGCCATCGCCAACGGCGGCACCGTCTACCGGCCCCAACTCGTCAAGCGCGTGGAAAACTACCGCGGGGAGGTGCTCAAGGAGTTCGCTTCGGAGGTGCGCTATGATGCGCCCCTCTCCGCCAAGACGCTCCACCTGGTGACCCAGGCGCTGGAGGGAGTGGTTTCGGAGAAGCGGGGCACTGGCGGCCGGGTGCGGATGAAAGGCATTCGGGTCGCTGGGAAGACCGGTACGGCCCAGGTTGTGCGGATGAAGCAGGACGAAGAGGAGAGCGAAGATGTGCCTGAGAAGTTCCGGGATCACGCCCTCTTTGCCGCCTTCGCTCCGGTGGATGACCCGGAGATAGCGGTCGCCATTATTGTGGAGCATGGTGGCCATGGAGGTTCGGCGGCCGCCCCCATCGCCGGGAAGGTCCTCGAGCGGCATTTCAGAAAGACCGGACGATTGCCGGAGCTGGATCAGGGGAAGGCCAAAACGCCCGTCGAACGGGCCGAAGGCCGGCGGGCCGTAATGGCCGGCGGGCGGGAGAACTGAGACGGAACCACACGAGGGGAGTTTCTGTTGTTAGATAGAAGGCTGATCATCCATTTTGATTTTGGGCTGCTCTTTTTGGTGCTGCTGCTCTCCGGCATCGGTGTAGGGGCCATTTACAGCGCTACCCATTTCGGAGGCAGTTCCACGTCAATGCTCTACCTTAAGCAGCTCTACTGGATCGGCATCGGTATTACGGGGCTGCTGGTGGCCATCTCTGTTCACTATAGGACACTGCAGCGTTATGCTTACGTAATCTACGCCGTTTCTCTCGTGCTGCTCGTCATTGTGGCCATCGGCGGAAAGGTTGGAATGGGGGCAAAGCGGTGGCTGGTGATCGGCCCCCTGACGCTGCAGCCTGCGGAGATCGTCAAAATTTCGCTGATTCTCGTGCTGTCCCGTTATCTGTCGGATTTGCAGGAGCGGGGCGGTTTCACGTTCCGCAGTTACGGCTCACTGGGGCTGCTGGTCGGCCTGCCCCTGACGTTGATTGTGCAGCAGCCCGATCTGGGGACCTCCGTGATGATCCTGCTCATCGCCCTGACACTGATCTTCGTCTCAGGTGCTCCGGTGCGTCCGTTCCTTTATGCAGGGATCGGGACCCTGGCGGCCACGCCTTTTTTGTGGCGTTTTCTCAAGGCCTACCAGAAACAGCGGATACTGGTTTTCCTGAGGCCCGAGACGGATCCGAGCGGATCGGGCTATCACATCATTCAGTCCAAGATTGCCATCGGATCAGGGGGGCTGTTCGGGAAGGGGATCATGCAGGGGACGCAGAGCCAACTCCGGTTCCTCCCCGAGCAGCATACGGATTTTATCTTCTCCGTAATTGCGGAGGAGACCGGATTCGTCGGGGCCGTCGTGTTGATCTGCCTTTTCGGCTACCTCATATTCAAAGGGATTGACACGGCACTCAAGACACAGAACGGGTTCGGCACCCTGGTCGTGGCCGGCATCACGTCCATGATCGCCTTTTACATCTTTGTCAATATCGGCATGACGGCAGGACTCTTCCCCGTGGTCGGCGTACCGCTCCCATTTATCAGCTACGGAGGCTCGTCGCTCATCACGCTCTTCATGGGTGTCGGACTGATTCTGAACGTACGGATGCGGCGGTTCCAGAGCGGGTAGCCCGGATATCGCATGCGTGATCACGCGTGCAAGTTCCGGGTTGGAGTCGCAGTGTGCATTGGGGGGGACGGTTTCGGCGTACGGGCAAAAAAAACTGCAGGAAAAAGTGTGGGTGAGCCGTTCCCGCACGATCTCCTGCAGTTCAGTGGTAAAACCACTGATTCAGGGGTATCATTGCGATACCCCTAGGGGGAATGGGGGTTATGCAACTGACGCGTTCTCTTTCTCCAACTCCTCTTCCAGTCCAAGGAAGATCACCTTGGAACAGATGGGGCATTTGTAGTAGATATCGAAGAAAATTGCGCCACCCTCGTCTCGGTTCAGGGGGAGGAAGCGCGTGTCGTCTCTGCTCATCTTGGAACCGCATTTTCCACATTTCATTGGCTGGCCTCCTTGTGTATCTGCGTCTCGTTTTCCGCTGTCCACTCCAGCGTGGTGCAATCTTGTTCATAGGGTAAAGCAAGAGCAGTGCCAATTCGCCGTGTCCCAGGGAGTCGGCGGAGGGGTGATCTCTGTCGTTGAAACAGCAGGTACAATATATTGAATATTTTCGATATATTAGCGCAACATGTTCGGGTGTGGGGGACTGCGGAGGGTGAAAACTTTTCTACCTGGGGGCCCTTCTCTGGGTGAAATAGCGCTGCGTGGGAGGGGGCGAACGACCATTTTTTCGGACCATTTTAGACGATTCGGGCGAAAGTGGCCGCTAATAATTGTCAGTGACAAAAATCACTTCTCTCCAATGCCCGATCTGGGTCCGGCTGTGTAACCCGGATATTGCATGAGTAAATCTGTTACGAGGCAGGATAGTCTGCCACATGCGGCGTTACAGAAAATTCTCTGTGCCTTGCCTGTGGCGGCTCTAGAACCTCTGGGGCCTTTTATGAAGATCACCCATGCTATACCCGGGTCAGGGGGCCGGACAGTTCCCTTGACTCGGTCGGAGAGCCGGGCTCGGCCTGCCGGCGGTTCGGGAGACCTCGGCGCGCACATCAAAAGGGCATTGTGCTTGGGGCGACCCGGTGGTTATAATGAACACAGACCCTTCTCAATCAACTAAGACCGGATTCATTTCTCAAGGAGTGTAGTATGCCTGACGTCGTCATTGTCGGGGCCGGGCCCGCGGGGATTTTTGCGGCCCTGACCCTTCTGAAAGAGGGAGTCGGGGATATCCTCCTCGTTGATCGGGGCCGGGACATCGAGCAGCGTGAATGCCCTGCTCGTAAGAACCGGCAAGGTTGCATCCACTGCAAGCCGTGTGCCCTACTGACCGGGTGGGGTGGCGCCGGTGCTTTCAGTGACGGCAAGTTAACCCTCACAACGGAAGTCGGCGGGTTCCTGCATGAGCTGATACCGGAGGCGGAGCTGCTGGATCTGATTCGGTCGGCCGACGCGCAATATCTTGAGTACGGTGCGCCTGCCACGGTTCATGGCGGGTCCAACCGGGCCGTCCGCCGTCTCAAGGCCCTGGCCCGGAAAGCCGAAATGGAGCTCATTGAGATGGAGGTGCGCCATCTCGGGACGGAGAACTGCTATCGGATCCTCCAGCGGATGCGGCAGGATCTGGACGGACGGGTCGACATCCGCACGGATACCCGGGTGACCCGGATTCAGGTGGAACGGGGTGTCGTGCAGGGCGTTCACACCGAGGCGGGGGACTTCATCCCGGCCCGTTACGTTATCTCCGCTCCCGGCAGGATCGGGGCCGACTGGATCCGGGACGAGACCCGCCGCCTCGGACTCGAGGCGATCCCAAGTCCCGTGGACATCGGGCTGCGTGTGGAGCTGCCGGCCGCCGTGATGGAGGAGATCACGGCCACGACGTACGAATCGAAACTCATCTACTATTCCAAGACCTTTGATGACAAGGTTCGCACTTTCTGCATGAACCCGTATGGCGAGGTCGTCAGTGAATATGTAGGTGACATCATGACGGTCAACGGTCATTCGTATGCAGAGAAGAAGACCGACAACACCAACTTTGCACTCCTGGTCTCCACACTCTTTACCGAGCCCTTCGACGACCCCATCGCGTACGGTCGCCACATCAGCCGTTTGGCGAATCTGTTGGGGCGGGGCGTGATCGTGCAACGGCTGGGTGACTTGGCCGATGGGCGCCGATCCACACCCGCCCGGATCGCCCGCTCCTCGGTAAAACCGACGCTGGAGAGCGCCACCCCCGGCGATCTGAGCTTCGTCCTCCCGTACCGCTACATCAAGGACATTACCGAAATGCTCGAAGCGCTGGATCAGATCGCCCCGGGCGTCAGTTCCCGCCACACCCTTCTGTATGGCGTTGAAGTCAAGTTCTACTCCCACCGTATCGAACTGGATCGAAACATGGAGACACGCATCGGCAACCTCTTTGCAGTGGGCGACGGGGCTGGCATCACCCGGGGGCTGATTCAGGCATCGGTCAGCGGGATGCTCGCCGGTCGGGCCATCGCCCGGGAC
>CALZGC010000046.1 GCA_945786985.1 uncultured Nitrospirota bacterium
CATCCATATGGGGATTCGCGTCGGCACGGTCCGGCCCCGGAAGCAGCCCCAGGGTCAACCCTTTCTCCTGGTGGGCACCCTGGGCGGCGGCGGCCATCACCCCGCCCAGTCCCCCGCAGCATAGAAGGGCCCCGGCCCGGGCGATTTCCACACCGACCTCGAAGGCGAGCCGGTCGGTCTCTTTTCCGGCCTTACCGGTCCCGATCACGCCAATCTGTATCATCTCGTGCGCCTGGTTGCGGGGAAAGAAGCTGCTCGTATTTCCGGAGGAGTTTCTTGGTGCTCTTGGCGGTGAGCTTGGCATGGACTTCGTCATTGATAATGACGGCCGGCGCCAGACTGCAACATCCGATGCAGTAGACACTCTCCACCGTGAAGCGACCGTCCCCGGTGGTGTCCCCGGCTGCAATCTTCAGCTCCTTGAGAACTTCCTTGAGAACCTTGTCGCCGCCCCGGACGTGGCAGGCCGTTCCCTGGCAGGAACGGAACCCGCAAGGGAGCAGCTAGTCCGTCGACATGGGTGAGCCCATCTTGCCCAGGATCTTCGCTGCTTCGACGACGATCCGGTTATCGTTGTCTTTCAGCGCCTTCATGATCAGCGGGTGGAGGTTGTCGTGGTCACTGATATTGTGCAGAGAGAGGACGGTCCGCAGCCGAACGTCGGGGTCATCATCCTCCAGGGCCGCGAGGAGGGAATCCAGATCGCTTTCCAACGGCTCCTCGTTGAGGATACCGAAGAAGTCAAGGCCTTCGATCTCCCCGAGGTCGAGCGTGGGCCGTTCCTTGCGGACTTTCTCAGCCAGGCTCTGCCCTTCGATGGAGGCCTGGGAGAGAAGATTCACCACCCGATCGGGGAAATTCATCTTGCCGATCATGCTGGAGACCCGCACGGGTTTCCCCTCTTCCAACTCATAGATACCCGTATAGATGGCCGCCCCCTTGGTCAGATTCTTCAGAGCGGTATTGAGTTTCTCAAACATTTCCGCTGAGCTCGCCGCGAGAACGCTGCGCGGCGCGTAAACAATGACCGCGATGACGGCAGCCGTCGTATAGTCGTAGCCCGTCGCGAAGAGATCCCCGCCCTTCCAGATCTCCCGCAGCTTCTCCAGAAGAAATTCGTCGGTGAGTGGCCCGCTCACATTGACGCTCAAGGATCCGTAGATGAGCAGCCCCCGGGAGGAGAAGACCTTCCGGAAATCTTCACTGTCGAAGCTTCGAATGCTTCGAATCTTATAAGCGTGGTCGGCACTGTTGAACTCGTCGAGCACCCGGATGATCCGCTCGTTCGCCTTGGCATAGTAATCGGCTATACTGACCCCCGGGAAGAGTTCGAGAATCTTCTGGTTGTCGATGAGGATCACGCTGTTGAGATGCTGTTTGAAGAGGGTATTGACCGACTGGATGGCATTGACCTTGGTCAAGCTACTTTCGCTCTCCGACGGGAGGGTCACCATAACGGAGGTCGGCACATTGAGCGGTTTCAAAATCCCCGAGAGGGTTGGCAGATTGCTGCCTGTGCCGCCGCCCATGCCCGCGACCAGAAGGAAGAGATCCGAATTCTTGGCCAGTTCCTCCATGGTCTTCAGGATGCGGTCCTCATTGCTCAACAGACTCTGCTTGCCGAGATTGATGTCCCGGCCAGCACCGCTTCTGCCGTTCAGGCCGACGTGGAGCCTGTTGCGCTTGGGCAGATTTTCCAGGCTCTTCAGGTCCGAATAGGAGGTGTTCAGCGCCACGGACTCGTAGCCCCGTTTTGAAAACTCCATGGCCAGATTGCCGCCGCACTGCCCCAATCCGATCACACCGATTCTGAGGCGTTTTCGAAAGTCTCTGACCTTCTCTTCGGAAGGTTTTTCAGGCATGATGTGTGCTCCCGGAAGGGGGGAATAATGATGATATGATGGTTCAGCTTGTCCGATGGCCGTGCCGTTTCAGGAGCCACGGGCCACCAAAATTTACCATCATCCTATCAAAGAGGGAATGACATTGTCAAGAAATATGGATTGTTGCGGCCTATTCCGGATATCTGATCAATCACATCCGTAGAACCGCAACCTGGTTGACACTCTTCGGAATTCAGGATATCTTGTCCTGAAAGTCTTTGCGGAAGCAGCCGGAACTTCAAAACCGACCTGGGACAACTATTCCAATGAAACGCCGCCATGCCATTTTCCTCATTTTCACATTGCTCCTGAGCGGGTTTTTCTCCGGATGTTTCAACGTGCATCTGGGCGGGCGCACGCCCCGGGATCGGCTCAAGGAGACGGTGGTCGAGGGAAAAGGTTGGGAGAAAATCATCATCCTGGACATCACCGGCTTTCTGAGTGATATCCCAGCCTCGCGGCCCTTTTCCCCTCCGGTGACGGTGCTCAGCGACATCAAAGAGAAGCTACGGAAAATCGAAAAAGACAAACGGGTCCGGGGGATCGTGCTGCGAATCAACAGCCCCGGGGGAACGGTGACCGCAGCGGATACGATGTTCCGGGAGATCCGCCGGCTCAAGACAAAGCGCGAGCTTCCTGTGGTTGCGCTCATGATGGACGCGGCAGCTTCTGGCGGCTACTATGTCGCGGTTGCAGCGGACCGAATTTACGCCCAACCCACCACCATCACCGGGAGCATCGGGGTCATTGTTCAGAAGTTCAACGTCCATGATCTGCTCTCCCGCATCGGGGTACAAAGCACACCTGTCAAGTCGGGCTCACACAAGGATATGGGCTCCCCCTTCCGGCCGGTGACAGAGGAGGAAACGCGGCTGCTCCAGGAAGCTATCGATGCCCTCCATGGCCGATTTGTCGATACGGTTTCGGAACGCCGGGAAGGACTAACGCGCGATCAGGTGGCAACGCTTGCCGACGGGCGCATCTACACTGCCGGGCAGGCCTTGGAACACGGCCTCGTCGACGCGATCGGCTATCTGGATGATGCCATTGAAGGGGTGAAGGAAATGGCCGGAATCGACGCCGCACGGGTGGTGCTTTACAACCTCCCGTACGCGTACAAGGAGAATATCTACTCCTCCCCCGCCCTGCCTCCCGTGACCGAAATCAACCTGCTCACTCTGGGGCACGGGTTTCCCTGGACGGGCTCACCCTTTCTTTATCTGTGGGATCCTCTGGGCGCGCACTGACGTCCTCCGCAACCACCCGGACCCGGTGCAGCGGGAGCAAGACCAGAGAAAAGGGATCGACCCGGGCACCGTTAAGTTTCGCCCCCCAGTGCAGATGGGGGCCCGTCACCCGGCCGGTGGCACCGACGTGCCCGATGACCTCACCCTTGCTGACCAGATCCCCCTCGCCGACCGTCATATCCTGCAGGTGGGCATAGAGTGTGAAAAGCCCGCCCCCGTGATCGAGGATCACCGCATTGCCGCTGAAAAAGAGTTCCCCGGCAAAGACGGTGCGGCCCGCACTGGGCGATTGAACCGGCGTTCCCCCGGACGCCTTGAGATCGCTGCCGGAATGGGGATTGCGCGGCTCATTGTTGAAAAATCGCCTGAGACCGAAGCGGCTCCCCGCCTCCACATTGACGGGAACTCCAAACCCGCCCTGCCAGAAGACATCGGAACTCTGGACCCGGTACAGGGCCTTCAGCATTTTCCGTTCGCGGCGCACCCGCTCGAGATCCTGCTTGGAGAGCTGCACGAATTTGCGATCAACGGTAATCCGCTCCTCGGGATAACTCTTCGCCAGAACGGTCACATCGTAACGTCCCTTCACCGGGGTGCCGTCTGTATAACGTCCGCGGTAAACCAGTGCATGCGTCCCCGCCGACACCGCAAGATCGACACCGGCCAGCGCCGTCCACCGCAGCCGGCTTTCATCGGGAAAGAACATCACCTTCCTATCGGTGAGTTCCCCGGCCAAAGACGCCAGGGGCCGGCACGCGGTGGCCGTCACGAGAACCGCCTGCCCCGGAAAGATCTCCGCCTCCCCAACCGTCACTTGCAGGGCCTGATCCGCCCCGGCCCGGCACACGCCCCACCAGAGCAGCACAAACAGCGCGACACCTCGCGCGCCAAAAGATTTCCGGTACATGCGTCTACCCATCTTATCGACTCTCCCCGGCACAGCGCATCTGTTCAATCTTGATGCAACGGTCCACAATGACCGTCATCGGGTGGCGGCGCAGTTTTTCCGCCGCCTCCTCATGACGGATCCCAAGCTGCATCCAGAAGACCTTGGCGCCGATTCGCATCGCCTCCTCTGCGATGGGCGGAATGACCTCGGCCCTTCGGAAAACATCGACGATCTCCACCGGTTCGGGGATCTCGGAGAGCGACGGATAGCAGGTCTCACCGAGAATCTCCCTCTGGCCGGGATTAACCGGAATGACCCGGTATCCCCGCTCCTTTAGAAAACGGGCCACCCGGTGACTGTCCCGCTCGGGTTTCGGAGAGAGTCCGACCACGGCCACCGTGCGATACTGATGAAGAACCCTGCAAATCTGATCGCCCATCTGTGTCCTTTCCTCATCCGGGTTAGCCCCGTTCGATCCGCACGGACTCTCCGTCCCGGACTTGCCCCAGCGGCGCTGTCTCCGAGACGACTCTGCCAAGCACATTGACCGCGCTGGCCGGTCGGATTTCGTCTCCCCGGCTGGCCGGCGTGGGTCCGAAGAAGATGCAGAAGGCGCGCCCGGTCGGCCAGTAGCCCAGATCCCCGACCGCCACCACGTCACGTGCCGTTTCGTCCAGAGAGCCGGACACGGGGATTTCGAAATAGATCTCGTCCCCCCAGGTGTTCACCGAACCGTCTATGGGAAGCGTCTCGTAGACCTTCTGCGCAGTGGGGCTGTCATTTAACTCGGCCGTCACCACCACCTTTCCAGCCCGAATCCGGATAGTCTGTGCCATACACGCTCCCCTACATGAAATGCGTCAGATCGCCCGACCCCTCTCTCAGTATCTCAATTTCATTGTCCACCAGGGAAACCACACTCGACGGAAGGACAGGCAGGGTACCGCACGCCAGAATGAGATCCACTTCACTGCCCAGGGTTTGATTCAGCTCATCGGGGTCCGTGATGACTTCAGCATCACTCCGGTTCGCGCTGGTGCTGAGAATGGGGTTGCCCAGTTCCGCCACCAGCGCCAGCGGAACGGGATGATCGGGAATCCGGATGCCCACGGTTCTCCCTTTATGGCGCAGCCCCCGCGGGGTCTCTCGACTTGCCGGCAGTACGAACGTATAAGGCCCCGGGAGATAGCGCTTGAGGAGACGGTAGGCCAGGTTGGAGACCATGGCATACCGGCTGATGGAGGTCAGGTCCGCACAGACAAAGGACAGCGGCTTCTTTGGATCCCGCCCTTTGATCTTGATGATACGATTCACCGCCTGCACGTTGGTGATGTCGCAGCCGAACCCGTAGATCGTATCGGTCGGGTAGATAATAACCCCCCCGGATCGCATGACATCGCCTGCCCGTTTTATGTGACGCCCCTGGGGGTTCTCCGGGTGCACATGCAGTAAGGTCGCCATAGGCCGTCATCCTCAATCGAGAGAGTATATCGTAAGCGGAGGGGATTTCAAAGTGCTAATTATGCAGCACTGGATCTCCTCCCACCCGTTTGTTGCATCGTCGTCTCATTGTCGCCGCATACCTGTATTGCCTGGCTCCTAACGGTTCACTCTTCCCTCTCGCCGAGGGGAGAGGAGGTTGCTCGGGGCATCCACACAAGACTGTCAGGAACCTGAAAACTTAAGGTAGGGAGGGAGTGGGGCCAATCTGGTGAAAAGGGCTTGTGTGCAATTATAACGGATGGAACAGAGTGCGGGGCTCTCGGGGCCGGGAGTTTTGTTTCGGGCTACGGGGATTTCACCGCAGCGAGGTCGGCGTCGACTTCGCCGGTACAGATGTAATCAATGATCCTGTCGGCAAAGAGGTCCGCCAGGTCTTCCTCCTGATCGTGCTCGAGGGCGATCCCAGACACATCTCTCAAAAAATGGAAGTACTCATGAACCAGGGTGGGCAGATCATAATCCTTGGAGATGTAAATCGTCTTGATCTCTGGATCGTAGAGACCATCCACTGGAAGGAGCAGGCCGTATCGGCCGATGACGCGGCTGTTGAGGGTCTTGTCTGAAATGATCTGAATCTCCAGATCTCGTTTGGGACCATGGAACTGCTTTTCCTTCACCCGCACACCGACATGCTCCTGAACAAAATCCGGGAAGACCTTGAAGGCAATCTTCAGGTAGCGGTTCATTTCGTCGTATTTGTTGTACTCATGGAAAACCTGGGTCTTGCAGAAGCTGTTTTCCAGCGTCATGAACTTGACCAGTTCCACTCCGCCATTGCTGTAACGGGCGCCGAGCATGTCGTTGTGTAGCAGCACCAGTAATGCGACGATGCCGACCGTGAGGAGCGCACGTTTCAGTATGAGGGTGGGTTGATCGATTTTCATGGGGCGTTGGCCACCTGTTTGATGGATTGCTCTTTTCTTATCGGCCTGCCGCCGTCCGTGCTTGAATGTTTTCTAAGGATTCACGGCGCGGGGAATCCCATCACCGACCGTCGTCAGCAGGCCGTTCTCGATTAAACCGTACAAGAAGCTGCAGACCTCGAAATCGACCCAGGGCACCTGGGCACAGATTTCACCGACCGTGCGCTGGCCATCGATGAGTCCAAGAATCATCTTCTGGTCAGGGGCGTACACCTCGGAGTTCCGAGATGCTTGTGTCCCCGACGCAAATCCCAGAACCACGTCCATAGACGGGATGGCTGCGCGCATCCGCGTCCATTCATCCTCGCGCCGGACACTTTCCATAACGAGACCCATGACATCCAGTGATAACATCTCCTCCGGATCTATGGCCGGCTCTTCGCCGAAAAATTCGAACCGCCCCTCGGGAAAGGCCATGAGCGAATAGATGATCTCCTCTGCCTGAATACGGAGCGTGTCCCGTATATCCTCTTTGGACACAATTCCCATTTCGATGAGCGCTTTGCCCAGAGGCTGGGGAGGATGTTCGGCGCCCCAGGCGAGTGCCTGCGACAGCTGTTCTTCTGAGACCTTGCCTTGCTTGACCAGAAAACGGCCGAGTTTATTCTTGTTGTCCCTGTCCAGGCACGACGCCGTGAAGATCTTTCCACCCCTGATACTGAGGCTTTTCTGGTCGTGCCCGTTGCGTACGATCAGCGTGCCCGTGTGTTGACAAGATGCAAGCAGCTGCAGCAGGTCGGGAACACGGATCGTTCTCAGTTCCCCTCGCAGTTCCACGGTTGCACTTTGTGATTCTTTTTCCCGACAGGCGCACATTAATGTTGCACACGAATCTGCTTTCATGCTGCAAGACCTCTCGTCTGATGCTGCCGGCAAATCCGGCATGTCCCGTCTTCGCAGTGTGGCCCGGTTGCAGACATGCCTCTCGACCAGGCGGCTCGTGCGATAGCTTCCCCGGAAAAATTCTTTTTTGAACAAACTTCAGAACGGCTCGGAAATAACCTTGGCTCGATCGTGTGGAGAGAATTGCGTCCTTTGTGCTTGCTTTTCTATAGTATCTCCCGAGTTTCTGGATCTGTCAACGGGAAAAGCGGTACAAGAGAGCCTAACCCGGATGTTGCATGAGTAATCGTCATGAGAAGCCCCATAGGTGTTAGAGGCGCCACGGGCAAGGCACAGAAGATTTTCTAGCTGAAGACATATTGAAATATTTCGAAGGGGTCCTGTTCTAAAGTACGGTGACGTATCGAGAGGGTTTCTTCTCCTGAGATTGCGTGAATATCTTCCTGCAGCGGCGCACATACCCATGTCTACTGCATTGCGCTCGCTCGGCCTCATCAAGGCACGTTCCATGCGACGTACCCCCTGCGGACCATCGCAGGGAGCGGATCCCAAGATACCTTAATGTATTAACCGCCGCTGGCGGCCTGAATCAGAGTGAAGCGGGAGGATGGCCCGGTGAAGGACGTCCTTCGCCGGGGGAAAAGACAACGCAGAGGATAAGAAGCGACAGCACTCGAATGCAACCGTATTTCCGAACAGGGCCAGTCAGTCAGAAAATAGTCTGCGCCTTGCCTGTGGCAGACTATCTGTCTTCGCAGAATGCTACGCCGTGACAAGTCCGGCCTCGGAATAGATTGGCTTGCAATATTCGGGTTAAGAAGCTTCCGGTTTCGAATTGTGCTCGGGGGTGCAAGGGCCTCAGGGGGACCGGCAATGGGGAGGAAAAAAGTTTCTGGATGCTCAGACACGAGGGGGTTGTCTGAGCATCCAGAACGATCTGTGTGGCACGGACTACCTCTTTTTCTGGTGCGTCCTGCAGTACTTGGAAGGCGGCTTGGATTTGTTCTTACACTGCTTTCCCTCTTTCGTCTTGGCCGCGCAGCGCTTAGCTACCTTCTTCTTGGCTGCCTTCTTCTTGGCTTTCTTCCTCGTCACTTTCTTCTTTGCGACTTTTCTCCTGGTCACTTTCCTCTTCGTGGCTTTCTTCCTGGTGGCTTTCTTCGCCGTCTTCTTTCTGGTCTTCTTCCGAGCTGTTGCCATTTTCCTTCCTCCTTTGTGTGGTTGCCAAAAATGACGTACTCAAGAAATCAGAGGGTTACTCAGTAACCCCTACGCCAGTGAGTTAATAAAACTCTATAAGTCAATATAGCAGAACGAAAAATGTAATGCAAGTAGTTTGTCAACTTTTTTTTCATGTTTTTTGGCAGTCCGGTTCAAGAGGTAAAAACAACACCTGGTGGTCGCGCCGCCAACATTCTTGTCGCGCCTCGACGTAACACATCGCGTGACTTTCACCGGATCAAACAGGGTGTAGCGCGCTGCAGGAAAACAGGATAATCAAAGGTCGGGCTGTGCACGTCATCATGGCATTCGATACAGACCTCCTCGGGAACCCCTGATTTCATTGGCTCTCCTCGAAGGTGCTTCTCCGCGGATCCATGGCAACTCTCGCACTGCACGTTTTGCAGATGCGGCGTTTTCTCGGCACTGACATATCCGTTCGGTTCGCGATACCCCACGACGTGACAGATCACACACTCCGGGTTGTGCCCGTAACCGCCATCGAACAAAGTCGGCATCGCGAACGCGTGGGGTGTCTGCAACCATCCCTGGTGGTTCGACGGGTGACAGGGCGCACACACGTCGGCACCCGCGTACACCTCCCCGCTGCCTTCATCTTCGTAGAAGCGAACGGCGTCGGAGAATCTCTCTGTTTCCACGGTCTGATTGAAACGCGCGACCACTTCGCGCACATCCGGGTGCTGCACCGTCTCTTCGAGAATCGGTATGAGGGATCCGTTGTACCCGGTGATACGCCTTTGTCCATCGAGGGTGACGCGAAGGTGGCCGATCTCTTTGCCCAGCACACCCCCTGCAACCACCAGGCTCCGGGCCACCTGCACCGGCTGCCCGTCACCCGTCACATGTCCCTGTATCGCGACACCAATGGCGGGATGGGCCGTGAGAAATTTCGTGACGTCCACGATGTTGAAATGGATGAGTGCAACGATCACATCGCTTTGCTTTTCAATTTCGGGGAGCAACCGCCGTGCCGACTCGAAGGGGTCCTCGATTTGCAGGGGCCCCAGCGCCTCCCGGTAGCGGTCGGTGACGACATGGGAATCGAGAAAACCCACCAACGCCACCCGCAATTTCCCCTTCGTCACCACACGGTATGGCGCGACGACGGGACGACCATCGGGACCGACGAGATTCGCGCACACCACGGGAAAGGACGCTTCGGCGATTCGCTCCAGCAGGAACTCTTTCCCTTCAGCGAAGTCATAATCACCCGGCGTCACGGCATCGTATCCCATGCGGTTCATGGACGCGATCATGGCGCCCGACTTGCTGCGGTAAAACCCGCGGCTTCCCGCGCGATCGACGAAGGAGCCGAAAAGAAGGTCTCCGGCATCGACAAGCAGAGCAGGCTCCTCCCGCAGCCGGTCGATGATTGTCTTGCGTCGGGCCACCCCACCCAGCTGTTTCTCAGCACATCCGCACCGCTCCAACTCGCCGTTGACATTGCCGGTGTACAGAATATTGAGCGTCACCGGCTCGGGCGTCTTGCCCGCCGGCGTACAGGCGGCCAGAATCAGAAGCACGATGCAAAGAAAACCCGCACAAAAGTGTAATCGCTGTTTCATGATTCCCCCATGTCCAATGCGCCGCTCAGCTCCTGGACCCGCGAAAACCCGTGGGCCTTCATATAATCCTCTATCCCCGCAACAATCTCCAAGGGGCACAGGGGATCGACGAAATTGGCCGTCCCCACCGAAACGGCGGAAGCCCCTGCCAGCAGGAAGGCCACGGCGTCCTCCGCACAAACGACCCCCCCCATCCCGATGACGGGCAGCCGCGTGACCTGAGAGACCTGGTAAACCATACGCAGGGCAACGGGACGGATGGCCGGACCCGACAGTCCTCCGACTCCCCGGGAGAGGCGCGGCCTCTTCTCATGTATGTCGATGGCCATCCCCAGAAGGGTATTAATGAGGGACAGGGCGTCTGCGCCTTCGTCTTCCG
Organism: uncultured Nitrospirota bacterium; assembly: GCA_945786985.1. Lineage (GTDB taxonomy): Bacteria > CG2-30-53-67 > CG2-30-53-67 > CG2-30-53-67 > CG2-30-53-67 > CALZGC01. Next base: position 10,475 of record CALZGC010000046.1, read on the forward strand.
CCGCCAGGGCGAACTCGGTGATATCGGTCACGTTGGGCGACAGCTTGACGATCAGCGGAAGCCGGGTCGCCTTGCGCACGTGCCGCACCACGCGGCACGTCTCCGCACGATCCGTGCCGAAGGCCATCCCTCCCTTCTTCACATTGGGGCAGGAGATGTTGAGCTCGATGCCGTCCACGCCGTTTGCCGAGTCGAGGATGTTTGCCACCTCGGCATACTCCTCTGCACTGTGCCCGTAGATATTGGCAATGACCCGGGTGTCGATCCGTCGCAGGAAGGGTAGTTTGTCGCGCACGAAGGCCTCGATGCCGATATTCTGCAGGCCGATGGAATTGAGCATCCCGGCCGGTGTTTCGCAGATTCGGGGCGGCCTGTTGCCGGACTGCGGGCGGAGGGAAAGCCCTTTGACCGTGAGGGCCCCGAGCAGAGAAAGGTCGTAAATCTGCGACATCTCTTCGCCGTAGCCAAAAGTCCCAGAGCCCGTGAGGACAGGGTTCTTCATCAAGATCCCGGCGATCTCTACGGAAAGGTCGGGCATTAATGACGGCTGATTCACCATGCAGTCCCTTTGACGCTCGGCGCCGCCTCGGGCACGACAGGTTGCTGCCGAGCTGTACCAACATCCTTACAGTGCGCCCCGTCGGCGGTCACAGGTCACCGGGCAGTTGACGTCTATCGTCGATGCCCGTCAAGGCACCGGTCTACTCGTGCTTCACGGCGCTTTCATCCAGAAGCAGGCTCTGGGCCGAAAAGACGGGGCCCTCCCGGCAGACCCGCTGGTAACCGCTGCCCGTGGCGATGACGCATCCCATGCACGTTCCCAGCCCGCAGGCCATCTGGGACTCCAGCGAGACGTCGCACGCAATCTCCTGACCCAGCGCAATGCGGGCCACCTCGTAGAGCATGGCCTGGGGGCCGCAGGCAAAGATCTTGAAACTGGCGGACGGTTCCACCTTGCGGAAGTGTTCCCGGAAAAGCTCCGTCACCCGCCCCTTTTCGCCGCGGCTTCCGTCCTCGGTGGCGAGAAGGAGGGAGACACTGGCGGCCTCCATTTCTTCCAGTTCCAGCAAATCCCCTGCAGTACGTGCGCCATAGAAGAGAAGGATTTCGACCCCCTCGCTCTGGAGCGACCGGACAAGCAGCCGGAAAGGCGCGATCCCCATACCGCCCGCAACGAGCAGGGCTTTCCTGAGCGGCGGCGCCGAGGAGAAACCCCGCCCCAAGGGACCGATCAGGTCGATGACATCCCCGGGGCGCCGTCGAGCCATCCAGTCCGTCCCCCGACCGACCACCTTGTAAAGAATCCCGAGATGATCGTCCTTCCGATCGTGCAAGGAGAAGGCCCGCCGCAACAGAGGGTCTTCGGTGGTGGAGGTCCGGAGCATTATAAACTGCCCCGGCTGCGCCGCTGCCGGGAACTCCTTCGCAGAGAGTACCAGGCGAAAGGTCGCTTCGGCAACCTGATGGTTCCCGGTCACCCGGGCTTTTACTTGTCGGATAGGAAAGAAGGACATTGAATATCCAGGATTTCGTAGCCAATGATACCGCCGGGGGCTTTCACCTCGACTTCTTCGCCCACTTCCTTGCCGATCAGGGCCCTGGCCACCGGAGAAAAAACGGAGATCTTACCGTTGCTGATGTCGGCCTCTTCTTCACCCACGAGCTGGTAGGTCACCTCTTCTTCGGTCGCCGCATTCACCAGGGTCACCACGGAACCGAAGCTGACCCGGTCGGTGCGGGTCTTGGAAGGATCGATCACCTCGGCCCGCGCGAGCTTGGAGTTCAGCTCGGCAATCCGGCCTTCGATATACCCCTGCCGCTCCTTGGCAGCATGGTATTCGGCATTCTCGCTCAGATCACCGTGGGACCGCGCTTCCTCAATGTCACGCACCACCTTGGGCCTTTCTTCGTTCATGAGGCGCCGCAACTGCTCCTTGAGCATCCCATGCCCCTGGGGCGTCATGGGAACTTTTCCCTGCATCATGTCTCTGTCTTACCTCCCGTTCGATGATATTCCTGAATGGGGCAAATCGTCATCTCCTCGGCCGCCATGGCTTCAATCCCATTCACGGCCTCCCGCGCCCCCGCGACGGTCGTGAAATAGGGGATGAAATAGGTCAACGCCGTCCGTCGAATGGAGAACGAATCCTGCTCCGCGGCCAGCCCCGTGGGGGTATTGATGACCATGGCGATTTCGCGGCCGCTGATGCGGTCCACAATATGGGGACTTCCTTCAAGGACTTTGTTCACGACTTCCGCGGCCACCCCGTGCTCCTGGAGGAAGGCCGCGGTGCCCCGTGTGGCAATGATCTTAAAACCGAGATCCACAAGCTTGCGAACCGTCGGCAGCACCCGCTGCTTATCCGTGTCTCGGACACTGACAAAGGCCTTGCCCGACGTCGGCAGGAGGGTGCCTGCACCGATCTGGGCCTTGGCGAAGGCGCTGCCGAAATGCCTGTCTATCCCCATGACCTCCCCCGTCGATTTCATTTCCGGGCTCAGCAGCGTGTCGACACCGGGGAATTTCAGAAAGGGAAACACCGCCTCTTTCACGCAGAAATAAGGAATGCTCCGTTCTTCCGTGAAGCCCAGTTCCGACAAGCTCATCCCGGTCATCACCTTGGCACCCAGTTTGGCCAGCGGTACACCAATGGCCTTGCTCACAAAGGGGACGGTCCGGGACGCCCGCGGATTCACCTCGAGCACAAAGATTTCCTCATCTTGCACGGCAAACTGAATGTTCATGAGACCGACCACCTGCAGTTCCCGTGCAAGTGCCACGGTCTGGCGTCGGATTTCATCGAGCACCTGCGGTCCGAGGGAGTAAGGCGGCAGGGAACAGGCAGAATCGCCCGAGTGGATCCCGGCCTCCTCGATGTGCTCCATGATCCCGCCGATGACCACGTCGGTGCCGTCGGAGATGGCATCGACGTCGATCTCGGTCGCGTTCATGATAAAACGGTCGAGCAATACCGGATGTTCCGAAGACGCGCGCACAGCGGAAGCCATATAAGCCTCCAGATCTGCGTCATTGATGACGGTGCTCATGGCGCGCCCGCCAAGCACATAGGAGGGCCGCACAACCACAGGATAGCCGATTTCCCTGGCGATCTTTAGCGCTTGCCCCAATGACGTGGCCGTTCCGTTGTCGGGCTGCTTGAGCCCCAGCTTGCGGAGCAGTTTCTGGAAGCGTTCCCGGTCTTCCGCCCGATCGATGGCATCCGGCGAGGTTCCAATGATCGGCACCCCTTCCTTTTTCAAAGGTACGGCGAGTTTCAAGGGGGTCTGCCCCCCGTATTGCACCAGCACCCCGTCGGGCTCTTCCACCCGGATGATCTCGAGCACATCCTCCAGGGTCAGCGGCTCGAAGTAGAGCCGGTCGGAGGTGTCATAGTCGGTGCTCACCGTCTCGGGATTGCAGTTGACCATGATCGACTCGTAACCGATCTCCTGCAGTGCGAAGGAAGCATGGACGCAGCAGTAGTCGAATTCTATCCCCTGTCCGATCCGGTTGGGGCCGCCGCCCAGGATCACGATCTTGCGGCGTGCCGTGGGCTTGGCCTCACACTCGGACTCATAGGTGGAGTATAGATAGGGCGTATAGGCCTCAAACTCAGCGGCACAGGTATCGACGGTCTTGAAGGTGGCCTGAACGCCCTCGGAGCGACGCATCTCCCGCACGGTTCGCTCCGGCACACCCCGGATCTCCGCGATGCGCCCGTCCGAAAAACCGAGGGTCTTGGCCTCCCGAAGGAGACCAGCCGGCTCGGGCGCCTCCTGCAGGACGGATTCAAAGCGGATGATCTCCTGAATGTTGAATAGAAACCACCGGTCGATCTTCGAAAGCTCGAAGATCTCATCAATTCCCATCCCCTCCCGGAAGGCCTGCCCGATGTACCAGAGCCGCTCGGCACAGGGAACCCGAAGCTTTTCCCGAAGCGGCTCACCTGCGAGCGGGCGCGCCTCGAATCCGTAGCTGTCGATCTCCATGGAGCGGATCGACTTCTGAAGCGCCTCCTTGAAGGTGCGGCCGATCGCCATGGCCTCCCCCACCGACTTCATCTGGGTGGTCAGGGTGTCATCGGTCTGGGCGAACTTCTCAAAGGTGAAGCGGGGGAACTTGACCACACAGTAGTCCAGCACCGGTTCGAAAGAGGCCGGCGTGTCTTTCGTAATGTCGTTGGTGATCTCGTCCAGCGTGTAGCCGACGGCCAGTTTGGCTGCAATTTTGGCAATGGGGAAACCTGTCGCCTTCGACGCGAGCGCCGAGGAACGCGAGACCCGCGGGTTCATTTCGATGACCACGAGGCGCCCGTCGTCCGGGTTCACCGCAAACTGGACATTGGAGCCTCCCGTGTCGACGCCGATCTCCCGAATAATGGCGATGCCCGCGTCCCGCATGATCTGGTATTCCTTGTCGGTGAGAGTCTGGGCCGGCGCCACGGTGATGCTGTCACCGGTATGCACTCCCATGGGATCGAAATTCTCGATGGAGCAGACGATGACCACATTGTCCTTGCGATCCCGCATCACCTCCAACTCGAACTCCTTCCAACCGAGCACGGATTCCTCGATAAGGAGCTGATGCACGGGGCTCACATCCAGACCCCACTCCACGTAGGCTTCGAACTGCTCCATGTTGAAGGCCACATTGCCGCCCGTACCGCCCAGCGTGAACGACGGCCGGATGATGCTGGGGAATCCGATCTCCGCCACCGCCGCCCGGGCCTCCTCAGGGCTCCCCACATAGATGCTCTTCGGCAGGATCAGCCCGATCCGGTGCATGGCTTCCCGGAAGGCTTCCCGGTCTTCGGCCTTCTTGATGGCCGCCACATCGGCACCGATCAGTTGCACCCCGTAGCGATCAAGCACTCCCGCAGTCTCCAGATCCATGGTCACATTCAGCGCCGTCTGGCCGCCCATGGTCGGCAGCAGCGCATCGGGCCGCTCCGCCTGGATGATCTTCTCCACCACCGCCGGGGTAATCGGTTCGATGTAGGTCCGGTCCGCAAAGTCAGGATCGGTCATGATGGTGGCCGGATTGCTGTTCACCAGCACCACCGTGTACCCGTCCTCCTTCAGGGCTTTACACGCCTGTGTGCCGGAGTAATCGAATTCACAGGCCTGCCCGATTACGATGGGGCCCGAACCGATGAGGAGTATCTTCTGGATGTCGTCTCGTTTTGGCATAGCTCAAATGCCCTGCATGAAGCACTGATTGAGGGCGAGGCCGGAGCCCGTCTCCGGTCGCCCGCCTCCCTTATCCCTCAAGTTTCTGAACCCATCCCCGGGTGAGGCCATAAGCGATGAGCTGGGCCTCCGCCTCCCCATACTCCTCCGGGGTGATCCGCCGGTCGATGCCCCGTATTTCCGGTGCCCGGTGGGCCGGAAAGTATTGGCTCATCAGACTGACCCACGCGTTGTTCGAGACCGCCTGCGAGAGATGACGCAGGACGTCCGCTGTACCGGAGCGCCCGCCGGGCAGGATCAGATGGCGCACCAGAAGCCCCCGCACCGCGAGTCCCTCGTGGTCGATGCACAGGTCGCCCACTTGGCGGTGCATCTCAGCGATGGCCGCCCGGTTGACCGCCGGATAGTCCAGCACACCCGAGAGACGCTGCGAAACGCGCCCGTCCGCGTAGCGCATGTCCGACAGGTAGATGTCGACGATCCCGTCGAGAAGTCGCAAAGCCTCCACCGAATCGTAGCCGCTGGTGTTGTAAACGATGGGGATTTCGAGCCCCCGCCGTCGCGCCCGCTGAAGCGCATCCAGCAGGTGGGCGATTTCATGGGAGGGCGTGACCCAGTTGATATTGTGAGCCCCGCGCGCCTGGAGGGCCACCATCTTCCCGGCCAGGGCCTCCGGCGTCGTGTGCACCCCGTTGCGCAACTGACTGATCGGATAATTCTGGCAATAGACACACGCGAGATTGCAGTGGGCCAGAAAGACCGTCCCCGAGCCGCGATGCCCCGAAACGGGAGGCTCCTCTCCGAAGTGCAGATTGGCGCTTGCCACGAAGAGACGATGGTCCGCTTGGCAGGCCCCGCGCGCGCCGGCCAGACGCTCTGCCCCACACGCTTTCGGGCAGAGCCGGCAGACGGGCGTCATCAAATCATAGGCTCGCCGCACCCTCTCCGCGAAGGCCTCTTCGCTGAGGTGCCCATACGATGCAGTCTGTTTCACATCGGGCATGCCGTCCACTCCATCCTGTTCCTATTGCCCCGGACCAAATGTCCCGACGATCCGCACCCGTGACCGCCCTACCCCCCCGACCCTCTGACGGCCTCCATCATGTCGATAAACCGGCCAAACAGATAGCTCGAATCGTGGGGTCCCGGCGACGACTCGGGATGGTACTGCACCGAAAAGACCGGGAGTGTCCGATGACGCAGCCCCTCGACGGTTCGGTCATTGAGGTTGATGTGGGTCAGTTCCAGTTCTGTCCCCGCCGCCTCCAGCGAGTCGGGGTGGATGGCAAAACCGTGATTCTGAGACGTGATCTCCACCTTCCGGGGTTTGAGATCCATCACGGGCTGGTTCCCCCCGTGATGCCCGAACTTGAGCTTGTAAGTGCTCCCGCCCAGCGCCAGTCCCAGAAGCTGGTGCCCCAGACAAATGCCGAAAATGGGTTTCCGCCCGATCAACCCGCGAAGGGTCTCAATGGCGTAGGTGACCGGTTCGGGGTCTCCGGGACCGTTGGAGAGAAAGATCCCGTCAGGCTCCTCAGCCAGTACCGCCTCCATGCTCGTCGTCGCGGGCACCACGGTGACCCGGCATCCCGCGCCGGCCAGCATCCGGAGAATATTCCGTTTGATCCCGAAATCGAAAGCCACCACCCGAAAGCGCGCCGGCGGAGCCGGGCGGTACCCCTGCCCCACTTCCCACTCGGACTCTTCCCAGACATAGGGCTCGGGACAGGTGACCTCGCGAACCAGATCCTGCCCCGCCATGGAGGGGCGGGCCTTAGCGCGGGCGACCAGGGTCCCGGGATCAACAACCTCCGTCGAAAGGACCCCCTGTTGCGCCCCGCGGTCACGAATGTGCCGGGTCAGCGCCCGTGTATCAATCCCCTGAATGCCCACGATGCCGTGCGCCCGGAGGTAGTCGTCCAGCGAATGCTCGGCGCGCCAGTTGCTGGAAATACCGCTCGCCTCTTTGACCACGAAACCGGACGCGTAGGGTCGTGCCGATTCCACATCCTCCTGATTGGTCCCGTAGTTACCGATCAGCGGATAGGTCATCGTGATGATCTGTCCCTGATAGGAGGGATCGGTGAGGATCTCCTGATACCCCATCATGGAGGTGTTGAAAATGATCTCACCGCCCGCCTCTCCCGCGGCGCCCAGCGCCTTGCCTTCGAAGACGCGGCCGTCGGCCAGAGCCAGCACTGCCTTCATGACGACACCTTGTGTTGCTTCTTCCATTCTCTGTCTGCGTAGACCGTCTTGCCCCGGTGCAGCGTGCAGACCGCCTTTCCTTTGAGTTCCCAGCCGCCGAAGGGCGTGTTGCGGCTCCGGGAGAGCAATGTCTCCGCATCAACGGAAAAAACTCTCTCGGGATCGACCAGGGCGACATCGGCGTCCGCCCCTTTGCCGAGCGTTCCGCCAGGAACCCCGAGGATTCGAGACGGCGCCACCGCCATCACCTGAACCAGCTGTGCCGGCGTGAGCGTCCCCGCATGCACAAGACGGAGCAGCAGCGACAGGGACGTCTCCAGGCCGATCATCCCGAAGGCCGCTTTCTCGAATTCCACTTCTTTCTCCGCAATATTGTGTGGCGCATGGTCGCTGGCAACGGCATCCAAAGTGCCATCGCACAACCCCTGGATAAGCGACTGCCGATCCGCCTCGGTCCTCAGGGGCGGATTGACCTTGAGGTTCGTATCGTATTCGTATTCCAACAGGGCGGCATCGGTCAGTGTCAGATGGTGCGGGGTCACCTCCGCGGTCACCGCCACCCCCCGCTCCTTGGCCCCGCGAATCAGTTCCACCGAGCGGCGGCTGCTCACATGGGCGACGTGCAGAGCGGCTCCCGTCAACTCGGCGAGCAGAATGTCCCGGGCCACAATGCACGCTTCCGCCGCGTCTGGAATGCCGGGCAGACCGAGACGCATGGAGGCGGCCCCTTCATGCACGACCCCCTTGCGGCTCAGGTTCAAATCGTCACAGTGTGCGATGACGGGCAGCCCGAAGGTTCGGGCATACTCCATGCCCCGACGCATCACTTCAGCGTTCATGGCGGTGGTGCCGTCATCGCTGAGAGCAACCACGCCTCGGGTCTTCATTTCCCCGATTTCGGCGAGTTGCTCCCCCTTGAGACCTTCCGTCATGGCACCGATGGGATAGATGCGCACCGCAGCGTACCGCCGGGCCTGAGAAACAATGAAGTCGGTCACCGAACCGTTGTCGTTGACTGGATCGGTGTTGGCCATGCAGGCCACGGCGGTGAACCCGCCGGCCGCGGCTGCCCGGGAACCCGTTTCGATGGTCTCCTTGTATTCATATCCGGGCTCCCGCAGGTGCACATGCATGTCGATGAGCCCCGGCAGGACCCAGAGCCCGTTGGCGTCGACAACCCGCTCTCCCGACAACCCCCGGCCCGTACGAACGATCCGTCCTTTGTCGATCTCCAGGTCACACACCCGGTCGATGCCGTTGGCCGGATCGATGACTCTGCCGCCTTTGATAATCCGACTCACTGGGCCGCTCCGGAATAGAGAAAGAGAATGGCCATCCGCACAGCCACGCCGTTGGTAACCTGATCGAGGATGATCGAATAGGGGCCATCAGCCACCTCGGGCGAGATTTCAACCCCCCGGTTGATCGGCCCGGGATGCATGATCAGCAGGTCTTTTTTCGCTCCCCGGAGCCGCCGCTGGTTCAGTCCGAAATGCGTCGCATATTCCCGAATGGATGGAAAGAGATGACCACCCTGACGCTCCTTCTGAATGCGGAGCATCATGATCACATCCGCCCCCTCGATGGCCGCATCCATGTCGTAGGTCACCTCCACACCGAGCGATGCCACGCCCAGGGGAATCATGGTGGCCGGCCCGGCGATGCGCACGTGGGCACCCATCTTCTGAAGGGCCAGAATATTCGACAGGGCCACCCGGCTGTGCGCGATGTCTCCGATGATGGTGACCGTCAGCCCCTCGATTTGTTTCTTCCGCTCCCGGATTGAGAACAGGTCGAGCAGGGCCTGGGTGGGATGCTCGTGGGCGCCGTCGCCGCCATTGATGACCGAACAGCCGAGCACCCTTGAGAGAAACTGCGCTGCGCCGGCCGCCGAGTGGCGGACGACGAGAATGTCCGTGTTCATGGCCTCGATATTCCAGGCCATGTCTTTCAGGCTTTCCCCTTTGAGAAGACTGCTGCTGGCAGCGGATACATTGATGACGTCCGCGGAGAGGCGTTTCCCCGCCAGCTCAAAGGAGGTCCGCGTCCGGGTCGACGGCTCGAGAAAGAGGTTCACGATCGTCGTTCCCCGAAGGGTGGGCACCTTTTTGATTTCCCGAAGGGAGACCTCTTTGAAAGACTCCGCGGTGTCCAGGATGGATTCCATTTCATCCCGGCTGAGATCCTCGATTCCCAGGAGGTCTTTGCGCTTTCCCCACGCCATGGTTTTCTGAAGCCGCTAGAATTTGGGCGCCGTGCCGCCGTTACTGTAGATAAAGCGTGCTGTCCGGTCCCGTATAGCGCCCGCCGAGCGAAGCGCTATGGGGTCCGGATTTCCCGCACGAGCACACCGTCCTCATCGCCCTCTTCGGCGAAGCGGACGCGAACCGTCTGGTCCAGCGTCGTGCGAATATACTTTCCCGTGTAATTGGCCCGGATGGGAAGCTCCCGGTGGCCCCGGTCCACGAGCACCGCCAGTTGGATCTTCCGGGCCCGCCCCAGGTCCATGATGCCGTCCAAAGCCGCCCGGATGGTGCGGCCCGTAAAGAGAACGTCATCCACAAGAATGATGTTGCGCCCCTCCACCGGCCCCGGGATCTCCGTTCGCACCAGTTCAGGCTGATCGATCCGGGCCCGCAGATCGTCCCGGTAGAGGGTGATATCGAGGATGCCCACGGAGACTGTCTGGCCGACGCTTTTCAAGATCCGCTCGGCGATGCGGCGCGCCAGATGGCTCCCCCGGCTCCGAATCCCCACCAGGGTTACCTCCGAGAGGTCCGGATTGTCCGCCACAATACGATCGGCCAGTTCCTGGACCAGTTCACCCATTCTTGGTTTATCGATGATCAGACCCCTGGAAGGTCCGCTCGATGCATTCTGGGGCATGCTTTCAGGCCATAAAAAAGGCCTCTTGCCGATCAGCAAGAAGGCCTGTGAGGGCTGCGCGCCTCAATGGTTGCCACAAGATTCCGCATGGTTACTCCGTTCCGTCCCAATCCGGGGTACTATATCATATGCGGGGGGGTTGTCAAGAGAGATTTAGCTGCCCGTATATATGGCAGGAGTGATCGTCATGCAAGGTCGTAATAGATTGACTCATGCCATATCCGGGCTAACGAATAATCTTGCCGATGCGCCCCAGGCGGGGCCACTTGTTGTCCCGGTCCCACGACCAGTAGATAATCAGGGCCTTGCCCAGGACCTCCTCCTCTTTCACGTATCCCCAGAAACGGCTGTCAAAGCTTCCGTCCCGATTGTCGCCCATCATGAAATAGGAGTCGTCCGGGACGGTGGCGGGTCCGAAATTATCCCGCTGGCCCGGGATGATGTTTTCATCGCGATAGATTACATAGACATCCTGCAGTTCCGCGCCGTTCACGTAAACGACCTTGTTGCGGATTTCAATGACGTCGCCCGGAATCCCGATGACCCGTTTGATGAAATCCCGTTTCTCGTCCACGGGATATTTGAAGACGATGATGTCGCCCCGCTCCGGTTTACGTACGGGCAGCAGTTTCATATTGGTGAAGGGAATGCGCGTGCCAAAGATGAACTTGTTGACCAGGATATGATCCCCGATCTGGAGGGTCTCCAGCATGGAGCCCGAGGGGATCTTGAAGGCCTGTACGACAAAGGTTCGAATCAGAAGGGCGAGAACGACGGCAATGAGAATCGCCTCGAAATTTTCACGCCAGAATGATTTCCTCGTCTCGTTGCCCGATTGGTTACGCTTAATAAATGCCATGATTCCTTTCTTTCGTCCCGAACCCGTACCTGTCGCTTATGATACGAACTTTGCGGGGAAAAAGCAAGGCCCGTCTAGCCGTCCTTCTCCATCCGTAACACCGCCATGAAAGCCTCCTGGGGCACTTCCACCCGGCCGACGTTCTTCATCCGCTTCTTTCCTTCTTTCTGTTTCTCCAGCAGCTTCCGCTTCCGGGTGATGTCCCCGCCGTAACATTTGGCGGTCACGTTCTTTCGCAGGGCCGAAATGCTCTCCCGGGCGATGACCTTGTTTCCCACGGCCGCCTGGATCACCACCTCGTACATCTGCCTCGGAATGATCTGCCTGAGCCGCTCCGCCAGACGCCGTCCCCGATAATAGGCCCGATCCTTGTGCACGATGACCGACAGGGCATCTACCATCTCCCCGTTGAGCAGAATGTCGAGCCGCACCATCCGGGCCTGGCGGTACCCCGCCATTTCGTAGTCCAGAGAGGCGTAGCCCCGGGTGACCGATTTGAGCCGGTCAAAAAAGTCGACCACCACCTCGTTCAGCGGCAGTTCATAGCGCACGGAGACACGGTTGGAGCCGTGATATTCGATCCCCTTCTGCATCCCGCGCCGCTCCTGGGCCAGCGTGATGACTGCGCCCAGGAATTCGGAGGGCGCCATGACGGTCGCCAGGATCACCGGCTCCTGGAGATGATCGATCTGCTGAACGGGCGGCAGTTTGCACGGGTTCTCGATCATCTGCTCTTCACCGCTCTTTAACACCACCCGGTAGACCACGGTGGGAGAGGTTGTAATCAGCGGAATGCGAAATTCCCGCTCCAGCCTTTCCTGAATAATCTCCATGTGAAGAAGCCCGAGGAATCCGCAGCGAAACCCGAAACCCAGCGCATTGGACGTCTCCGGCTCATAGGAGAAGGATGCGTCATTGAGCTGGAGTTTGTCCATGGCATCCTTGAGTTCCTTGTAGTCGTTGCTATCGACCGGATAGAGACCGGCAAAGACCATCGGCTTGACTTCCTTGAACCCGGGCAGGGCCGCCGCCGTCGGACGGGCGGCATCGGTGATGGTATCGCCGATGAGGGTATCGCGAACATTCTTGATGCCCGCCATGATATAGCCCACATCGCCCACCGACAGCTCCTCGACCCGAGTGGCACGGGGCGTAAAGACGCCGACCTGCTGGACCTCGAACTCCTTGCCCGTCGAGAGCATCCGGATGCGCATGCCCGGACGGATCGATCCGTCCACCAACCGGATGAGCACAACCGTCCCCATGTACGAGTCAAACCAGGAGTCGAAAAGTAGGGCCTTGAGGGGCGCGTCGGGGTTTCCGAGGGGCGGCGAAATCCGGTGCACGATGGCTTCCAGAACGGCTTCAATTCCGCTGCCCTCCTTGGCGCTGACGGCAATCGCATGGGAGGTGTCCAGACCGATGACCTCTTCGATCTCCTGACGGGTCCTGGCGATATCGGCGCTGGGCAAATCGATTTTATTGAGCACGGGGATGATTTCCAAATCGTGATCGATGGCGAGATAGACATTGCCCACGGTCTGGGCCTCGACACCCTGCGCAGCATCGACGACGAGCAGCGCCCCCTCGCAGGCTGCAAGACTCCGGGAGACTTCGTAGTTGAAATCGACGTGCCCGGGCGTGTCGATGAGGTTGAGCCGGTACTCCCTCTGATCCCGGGCCTTGTAGCAAATTCGCACGGTCTGCGCCTTGATGGTGATGCCTCGCTCCCGCTCGATGTCCATCTGGTCAAGAAACTGATCTACCCGCTCCCGGTCGCTCAAGGCGCCCGTATGCTCCAGGATGCGATCGGCCAGGGTGGACTTGCCGTGATCGATGTGGGCAATGATCGAAAAATTCCGTATCTGTTCAATCTGGGACATCTTCGCTTCCTGACGGGCGGCCCGGGAAGGACCATGGACAATCGAATCGGTGATTGTATGGGATTGCGCGTCCCATTGTCAAAGAGAAACTGTAGCCCCGCGCCAGCCGCCCGTCCGTCGCCAGCTAACGGCAAACCGTTGACTCCACCAAATAGGTATTTTTGGCGGCCCTATTGCAATGTCGAGAGAATTGAAGTACATTGATCGCGATATCTGGGGGGGTGCCGTCAATTCTGTGAATCCTTTTCCTGAATCCGTTGCCGTCGATCGACGGAGCGTCTTCGCACATATCTGATCTGAGTTCGCTCGGCCACCGCGTATGGACGAAAACCCGGGACACCATAGGCTCGGTAAGGGCCCATTCCTATCGAATGAGGAACTACAGGCCATTCTCGACGGCCTGGATGCAGCGGTGTACGTCTCCGACTGGAAAACGCATCGGATTCTCTACGCCAACAGGCGGATGCGCGAAACCTTCGGTGAGACGACGGATCGGCCGTGCTGGCAGATTCTGCAACCCGGCCAAAAAGGCCCCTGCTCTTTCTGCGCCTCCCTGAAACCCGCCGACGGCGACACCGCAAACAACGGCTGGCAGCGGGAAATCCGGGATGAACGAACCGCCCGGTGGTATGAGCTCCGGGGTCGAACCGTCCCCTGGCGCGATGGGCACCCCGCCCGGCTGATGCTGGTGACGGACATCACGGCGCGCAAAGAGCGAGAGGTGGCCCTGGCGTCTGAAAGCCAGCGACTCTTCTCTCTGCTCGATCAGTTGCCCGCCTTCGTCTATCTGCAGGCGCCGGATCATACGATCCGTTTTGCCAACAGCTACTTCCAGAATCGTTTCGGCGATCCCGGCGAAAGACGCTGCTATGAGGCCCTCTGGCAGCGCGAGCAGCCGTGCCGGCCCTGTCCAACCTTTCGCGTTTTCGAAACGAAAACGCCGCAGGTCTGGGAGTGGGCCGACAGTCCCGACGGGTGTGTCTATCAGATCTACGACTATCCCTTCACTGACACCGACGGCTCCGAACTGGTGCTGGAACTCGGTATCGACATCACCCAACGCAAGACGGCCGAGCAGGCCCTGGCGACCAGTGAGGCCCGATTTAAGCACCTCTTCGAGGAGTCTCCCGTTGCACTCTATGTGGGTGATTTCTCAGAGGTCAAGACCCACATGGACGGGCTCCGCGAGCAGGGGGTCGAAGACTTCGAAGCGTATTTCGACGCCCGACCCGATGCCGTGGCCTATTGTGCTTCCCTCATGACCGTACGGGAGCTCAATCAGGCCGGTGTCCGAATGTACAAGACACAGGATAAGATGCAACTTGTGCGCAATCTCCGGAGTGTGTGTACCCGGGACTCGGACCGTGCCCTGCGCGCCTGGCTGGTTTGCATGGCGGAGGGTCGCACGGAATTCGAATCGGAGGTCGTCACCCGAACGTTCACGGGAGAGCGCCTCCACAATAACATTAAACTGGTCGCCCTGCCCAGCTCCGCCGAACCCTATGCCCGGGTGCTCGTCTCCAACATTGATATTACGGAAAGCAAGAAGATGGAGGAGACCCTCCTGCGCAACAGGAACCTGGAGTCTCTGGCCGTTCTCGCCGGAGGCATCGCCCATGACTACAACAATCTGCTCACCGCGATCCTCGGGCAGGTGTCGCTGGCGAAGATGTCCCTGGCACCCGGGGAGGAGCTCTTCGACCGGCTGGCCATGGTGGAGGAAGCCTCCCTGCAGGCACGCGAATTGACCCGGCAGCTGCTCACCTTTGCAGGCCGGGGCGCACCGGTCAAACGGGTCACCTCCTTTGAGGAACTCATCACCAAGTCGGCGCGCTTTGCCCTCAGCGGCGCCAACGTAAAGGTTGCCTTCGACATCGCCCCGGACCTGGCACCCGTCGAGGTCGATGTGGAGCAGATGAGCCAGGTGATTCACAACCTCGTCACCAATGCGAAGGAGGCCATGCCGCAGGGCGGGACCGTTACCATCGGGGCTCGAAATGCCGCCGTCGGCAGCGGCAGCGCCATTCCCGTGACGGAAGGCCACTACGTCCACGTTTCCGTCGAGGATGAAGGCACCCCCATCTCCGAGGAGAACATCTCCCGAATCTTCGATCCCTATTTCAGCACCAAGCGCTACGGACCGCACAAAGGAACGGGACTGGGGCTCGCCATCTGTCATGCCCTCGTAACGAAACACGGCGGCGCCATCACCGCAGAGTCGAAGGCGGGCAGCGGGACCACCATCCACATCTACCTCCCGGTCTCCAGGAAAGGCTAGCCCGGCAAAATCGCGCCGCCCCGAACCATCCATCTCTCCAGCACGCCGGTACCTCTCGGGGGACCTCGGCCACAGGGACTCAAATTCCCTGTCCACACTTTGTCTCCCTTGTGGTAGGATGGGCAAAATCCGTTAGCCGTGAGGCGTTCATGGAGCCCATTTCCTTCTTCCCCCTGCTGCTGATTACTCTGCTCGCTTTCCTGATCCCCCTGGTGACGGCCGCGTTCAGGAAGCTGCTCGTGCCCGCCATGGTGGGTGAGATCCTCTGCGGCATGGTCATCGGGACCAGCGGGCTCGACCTGATCCGCGAGGGCCCGTGGCTCTCCTTTCTCTCCCACTTCGGCTTTGCCTACCTCATGTTCCTCTCGGGTCTGGAGCTCGATTTCGATCTCTTTCGCCCCCGGAAGATCAATGGGCACCGTTGGACGCTGCGCGCCTGTTTGAGTGAGCCCCTCTACCAGAGCCTGGCCGTCTTTATTCTCCGCCTCTGCCTGGCGACACTCCTCTCCATCGGGCTGTGGCGGGCCGGCTTGATCCAACAGGTGTGGCTCATGGCTTTGATTCTGTCCACCACCTCGGTGGGCGTGGTGCTGATGATCCTGAAGGAGCAGGGATACCTGGAACGGGACTATGGGCAGGTGATTTTGTCGTGTTCGGTGATCGCCGATCTGATTACCGTCATACTGCTCACCATGGGCTTTATCGTTTACACCGCCGGATGGGATCCGAAACTCCTCCTGGTGGGACTGCTTTTCCTCGCCGTCCTTTTCGCCGACCGCCTCAACGATTACCTCCAGGACAAGCCCGGCGTGCGCAAGGTCTTCATCGATCTCGCCCATGCTACCTCCCAGATTCGTGTGCGGGGGGTCTTCGCCCTCATGCTGGCCTTTGTCGTCCTGGCCCAAAGCCTGGGGGCGGAGGTGATTCTCGGCTCCTTTTTGGCTGGCGCCCTGGTCTCCAAGATTTCCCGCGGGGAGAGCCCGAACCTGCGGCTGAAGCTCGACGCCATCGGCTACGGATTCTTCATCCCCATCTTCTTCATCATGGTGGGTGTGAATTTCGATCTGGCGGCCTTGACGGCATCAGCCACCAGCGTGATCATGGTGCCGGTACTGATCGTCATGGCCTACGCCGTGAACTTCCTCTCCGCCCTGATCCTGCGGTTCCGATTTCCCTGGCGGGAGACCCTCGCTGCGGGGGTCCTTCTTTCCACCCGCTTGAGCCTCATCGTGGCGGCGGCGGCCGTCGGTCTGGAAATGGGCGCCATCAGCCCCGCCCTGAATTCGGCCATCATTATCATGGCGCTCGTCACCTGCGTGGCCTCCCCCATGCTCTTCAGCCATATGATGAAAACCGAAGTCCGGCCGACTCGCTACATACAGATTGTAGGCGCCGACTCGGTGGGACTGGATCTGGCCCGGCGGCTCCGGGAACGGGGGCTTTCCATCGTCCTGCTGGAAAAGGATCGGGCCTCCTGCCTGCGGGCCCAGGACGCGGGATTGAAGGTCCTCTACGGCGACGGAACGGATCCGGACTTCCTGGCCATGACCGGCATTTACGCGGAGGATATTCTGATCCTCACCACCACCCGGGATGAAACCAATCTCAAGATCGCCCGGCTTGCCCGGGACATCTTCCGGGTGGAGCGGATCATTGCCCGGATCAACGACCCCGGCTTTGCTCGGCGGTATCGGGAAATGGACATCCGGACGGTCAATTTTTCACGGCAGGGATGCCTGGCCATGGAGAACCTGGTCCTTCGTCCCAATCTTTTCGATGTGCTGGTTCAGGAGGCCACCGCGAACGAGGTGCAGGAAATTCTGATCACCAGCACCGCATGCAGCGGAAAATCGCTGCAGGAGATCCGGCTTCCCGGCAATAGTCTGATTCTGTTCATCAAACGCGGGGGGGATACGATCATTCCGCACGGCAGAACGCGGCTTTATCTCGAAGATATTGTTGCCGTCTGCGGCGACCTCGAATCCGTGCTGCATGCCCGGAAAACCTTTCAGATCGAGGAGGGGCGGTGAACCAGTGTGCAGACGACAGAGGACGGACGACAGAAGACAGACGACAGAGGACGGAAGACGGAGCACGGATGACATAAAACAGAAACTGCAAGAGGCTGAAGGCGGAGGACAGACGACGGCGTGACAGAGGACGGAAAGTACCAGGTGAAAGGTAGAAGGTAGAAGACCGAAGGCAGAGGACAGGCAGCGGGTCAGGATTCCCTTTCCAAAAAGATGCGCGAACCGTCGGTCCGCGACACCTTGGCGGCGAAGATTCCGCCCATCGGGGTGGGCGGGTCTGAGATGAATCCTTCCAGATAATTTTCCGACAGGACCTTCAGCGGCGTGCCCGCAAGCTCCCCATCCGAGATCGGCACTACCCGTAGAACACGCCCCTTCATGCGGCGCACGAAATCGCTTTGCAGCCGCCGGCCGATGGCCCGCAGCCGGGCCGCCCGCTCTTTGCGGCGTGCCGGGCTGAGCTGTCCGTCCATGGTCGCAGCCGCCGTGCCGGGTCTCGCCGAGTAGGGAAACACATGAAAGTGGGTCAGGGGCAGCGCGCGCAACCATTCGCAGCTGTTCTCAAAGGAGCGGTCCGACTCCCCGGGAAGCCCGGCGATCAGATCGGTTCCGAGGGCCATCCTGTCGCTCAGCTCCCGAAGACGAAAGACCAGCTCCGCAAACTCCTCCCTGGAATAGGGACGCCCCATCTGCCGCAGGACGGCCGTGTCGCCGCACTGCAGGGGAATGTGCAGATGAGGGCAGATCTTCGCCTCCCCGGTAACGAGGGCTATCAGTTCGTCATCCACTTCCCTCGGCTCCACGGACGACAGGCGGACGCGCCAGGCACCGGGGATCCGCACGAGCCGGCGAAGCAGACGGGCCAGCCCGTTTGGCTCCCGCCGGTCCATTCCGTAGGCGCCGAGGTGGATCCCCGAAAGAACGATTTCGGGATACCCTTGATCGACCAGCATTTCCACCTGGCGAACTACCGTATCGGGATCCTCGCTCTTGAGCGGCCCCCGCCCGAAGGGAACGATACAGTAGGCACAGAAGGCATTGCAGCCGTCCTGCACCTGCACGAAGGCCCGACTCCGTCCGTTGACGCGTCTCATCGGCTCCCCGGGACGGACTGCGCTGCGCCGCCCGGCAGGGGCCTCGGCGACGCGCTCCGGATGATCGGAAACAAGGCCGCGCAAGATCCGGCGGGCCTCCCCCTTCTCCCTGTTCGCCAGGACCCGGGCGACACCGGGAATCGTCCGGACGGCCTCCGGATTGGTCTGCGCGTAGCAGCCGGTCACGACGACCCGGGCCCCGGGATTTTCCCGCACGAGTCGGCGGATCATCTGACGGCACTGGGTGTCGGTTCGGGCCGTGACTGTGCAGGTGTTCACCAGACAGAGCGCCGCCGATTCTCCCGGAGGCGCCTCGGCCAGACCGATCTCCTCCAGAGACTCGGCCAGGCGCATCGAATCGATCTGATTCACCTTGCAGCCGAGGGTCTTGATCGTGTAATACATTAGATGAGCCTTTACAATGTAACTATTTGATTTTCATCTGATACTAATATCAAGAAATCCGGTTGTCCAGATGAAAGACCTGGCCAGTGACGCTGCTCGTCCGCACCAGCATCCGGATAAAATCGACCACGTCGCCGGGATCGCAATACCGCTTCAGGCAACTCTGTTCCAGCGCTCGACGCCGGACGGTCTCAGGGAGTCCCTGGGTCATGTCGGTCTCCATGAAGCCGGGACTGACCCCGTTGACACGGATGTTGTCGCCGCCCCACTCCAGCGCCGCGGCCCGGGTCAACCCCGCCAGGCCCGCCTTGGCCGCTGCATAGTTGGCCTGCCCGGCGCTCCCCCGGACCCCGGCGATGGAAAAGATGTTCACCATATGCCCGCCCCCCTGCGCACGCATGGTCTCGGCCAGACGCCGCATCAGATAAAAGGGGCCCGACAGGTCGACCCCAAGGACCGCATCCCAACTCGCCTCGGTCATGGAAGCGACAGGCGCATCCAGTATGATCGCCGCGTTGTTGACCAGTACGTGAATCCCGCCCCACTCTTCCAGGACCCGTGCCACCAGCCGATCCGCTTCCTTGGGTACCGACAGGTCCGCCGGCACGCAGAGAGTCTCCCCACCGTCGGCCTCGATCTTCTCTGCCGTCGCCGCGGCCGCGTCGGCGCCACTATGGTAGTGCAGGGCGACCCGGTAGCCTGAGGCAGCGCACCCGAGGGCCACTCTTCGGCCCAGTCCCCCGGAGGCTCCGGTGATCAGGGCCACGTCCCTATAAGCTGTCATGCTGCAGAGTCCCGAAGGAAAGAAGGGTGCCCGCGTCTAGCCCGGACATTGCATGAGTGATCGTCATGAGAGGCCGTAGAGGCGCCACAGGCAAGGCGCAGAAGCTTTTCTGGCTGAAGACATATTGAAATAAAATATTTCGAAGCCGGAAAATCTTCTGTAACGCCGCATGTGGCAGCCTATCCGGCCTCGTAATAGATTTACTCATGCAATGTCCGGGCTAACATCGTCTTCAGGATCGCGCCCACCCGGGCCAACTCGGCCTCCCCGTGGGATGCCATCACCGAAAAACGGATCCGCGCCGTCCCCTCGGGAACCGTGGGCGGCCGGATGGCCGGAGCGAAGATCCCCCCCGCGAAGAGACGTTCGGCCACCACCAGGGCCGTTGCGACGGGACCGAGGATGAGCGGCGTAATGGGCGTGTCCCCGGTCATATCGGGGCAACCCGCGGCCCGCAGTTCCGAGACCAGCGTTTGCACATTGACGCCAAGCCGGGTGCGCAGGGAATCCCCCTCCGGACCCCCGACAATCTCGAGGGCGGCGGCAGAGGCCGCCAACACAGGGGGCGGCAGTGCAGTGGAAAAGATGAAGGGCCTGGCCCGGTTGATCAGCAGGTCGATGCTGTCGCGGCCCCCGCCCACATAGGCGCCGTAGGAGCCGAAGGCCTTCCCCAGCGTTCCCATCCGGAGGGTCAACCGTTCTTCCACGCCGCAGCGGGCTGCCGTCCCGCGCCCCCGCTCCCCCAGGACACCGATCCCGTGGGCATCGTCCAGATAAATCTCTGCGCCGTATGTGTCGGCGAGGCCGGCCAGATCGTCCAGGGGCGCGACATCCCCGTCCATACTGAAGACCCCCTCGGTGACGATCCAGCGCCGACGATATCCAGAATTCACTTTAAGTAGATCTTCCAAGTGATTGGTATCACGATGATTATAAATCAAAATATCTGCCTTGGATAGGCGGCAGCCATCCACAATGGAGGCATGATTGAGCGAATCGCTCAGGATCAGGTCTCCGGCATCACAAAGGGCGCCGAGTACGCCCGTGTTGGCGGCATAACCGGAGTTGAACAGGAGCACGGCCTCACAGCCGAGAAAGGCGGCCAGCGATTCTTCCAGCCGAGCATGCAGCGGGGAGGAGCCGGAGAGAAGACGGGACGCACCGCTTCCCGTCCCGTAGCGCTGCACAGCCGCACAGGCTGCGTGGCGGAGCGCCGGATGGCACGCCAGACCGAGATAATCGTTCGAAGCGAGTGACAGCATCTCCCGCCCCCCCACGGTTACCCGGGGCCCGTGCCCCGCCTCCATGGTGCGCAGTTTTCGGTAAAGCCCTTGCCTCTTCAGCGAATCTAGTTCGTGTTCAAACATAATGCATCCGGGACACGAGGTACGGGGTTCGCTCCAGCACCTCGATGACTTCAGAGGGCGGCACGGCCCCGTTCACAAAGATGGCCCGTCCGCCCCGGGGGTCCCCCAGGCCTTTCAGGTTCAGGATACGCACATATCCGAGATCCCGGGAGGCCACGTACCCCGTGGTGTATGCGGGGTCGTCCGAGACGCAGAGCTCAGCGATCACGCCCTCGACGGCGGCCGTCTTCGACGCAAGAATCAGAGCCTCCAGGACACGGGGATGAAAGGCACCGCCTTGCGCAAGGTACTCCTGAACGGCCTCCCGGATCCCTTCGTCCAGATCCATGTGCGTCACCCGGACCCCTCGGTTCCGGTCGGGCTCCAGGCGGTCCCCCGTGGCGGCATCGATGATCATGGCGCCCCGCATGTTGCCGCCGTCCGGTGCCGCCCCCCCTCGAATCGCCTCTGCGGCATCGCGCACGGCCGCCTCGGCCACACCGAGACCGCCGACCAGTCGGATAGCATCGTGCCACGCGGCTTCGGGTTCCGTTGCTCGCACGGTTCGTACGGCAAGCAGCCCCGTCCGCTTTATCTGATCGGGTTCGATGGCCTCCACATGGAGGCTCAGATTCTCGAGGCGGGCGCCGCCGCTGTCGATCGCTCGGCCCAGCATGGCCGAGGCCGCGGCACCGAGCTGTTCGGGCCCCACCATACGCTCCGCACCGCAGAGATGCTCCCCGCCAGCGGACGCATGCATCCGGACGCTGTAGAGCATCGGGTTTTCGACACGATTTTCCATGGGTGCCCTAGCTGTCATCCGTCCTCTGTCGTTCCGTCCTCCGCTCTTTGCGGTCCGGTCCTTTCCCTAGTTTCAAACCGTGCCTGGAGACCAGATCGCGATCCTTCTCCGGTGATACGCCCTCGGTGGTGAGGTAGTCTCCGGTCAGGAGTCCGTCGATGCCGGCGTCCAGAAGCTTCCCCTGATCTTCCTGCAGGTGCTCCTGCCGGCCGGCACAGGCGCGGATTTCCGTCGTGGGATTGATCAAACGAAAGATCGCCACCGTCGCCAGGATCTCCTCCCGGGCCAACGGGGGTGCATCCTCCGCCAGGGGCGTTCCCGGAATGGGGTGAAGGAAGTTCAAAGGGATCGAGTCGACTTGCAGGTCTCGCAGGGTCTCCGCCATTTCGATCCGTTGCGCCATGCTCTCCCCCAACCCCAGGATGCCGCCGCAGCAGACCTGCAGGCCGGCCTCTTTGACGTTCCGGACGGTGCGCTCCCGCACGTCGAAGGCATGGGTGGTGCAAATCGATTCGTAGAAACTCCGGGCCGTCTCAATGTTGTGATGATACCGGGAAAGCCCCGATTCCCGGAGCTGAATCAACTCCTTCAACTCGAGGGTCCCCAGGGAGGCGCAGGGGCGGACCCGTCCCGCATCCCGCATTTTCTGCAGGGCCCGGCAGATCTCTTCCAGTTCCGCCGGGGTGGCCCGGCGACCGCTGGTGACGATGCAGAAGAAGGCGGCGCCGTCGTCCGCCGAACTCTCAGCCCCCGCGAGGATCCGGTCTTCCGAAATGAGGGGATAGGATGGAGCGCCGGTCTCGTAACGCACCGATTGCGAGCAGAACCGGCAGTCCTCGGCACACCGGCCCGACTTGGCATTGATGATGGCACAGAGGCTGACTGCATCTCCCCGGAAGCGTTCGCGCACCTTGCGGGCCGCCGCCATCACCTCCGGAAGCGCAGCGGGCGTGGCTTCGGCCAGCACAAGGGCCTCCTGTGCCGACAGGGATTCTCCTCGGACCGCCCGTTCAAGGATGGCTTCTATCATAATTAATGACCCGCAGGCGAGCCCGGATATTTCACGAGTATCCTGCTGCAACGGCACATATGCCCATGTTTACTGCGTTGCGCTCCCCCGGCCTCCTCAACGTACTGTCAAGTACGCCTGCGGTGGCCTCGGTCGCGACGCCTTGTATCCAGTGGCCTCTGCACCGCTTCGCTACGAATCGTCATGCAATATCCGGGCTGGATGATGGAGAAGGGGCAGGCCCCTACGATTCGTGCACGGCTGGAAGTCTAACGTCGCAACGGGCCTCTTGTCAACATAGAATCGCTTCCATGTTAACAGGGCCGGTCGGCGCCGGAAAAGATGCTGGCGGTCTCAACGTTATTGATCCGGCGCCGCTCCCCATCGGCGATAGAGGCTGTGATCCACCTCCATGACGTCGAGGACGCGACCGGTTACGAAATCCACGAGATCCGCAACGGTTTTCGGCTGCTGATAGAAGGCGGGAATAGGCGGGAGGATCACCGCCCCAACCCGGGAGAGGGTGAGCATGTTCTCTAGATGGATCGAGGACAGGGGGGTCTCCCGGGCGAGCAGGATCAGCGTACGTCGCTGTTTGAGCATGACGTCCGCCGCCCGGCGGATCAGGTTATTCGCGAGCCCGTGGGCCACGGCCGCCAGGGTCCCCATGGAGCAGGGGGCGATCACCATACCTTCGCAGCGGTACGAACCGCTGGCGGCGGAAGCCCCGAAGTCATTATTATCATAAATACAAAGGGTTGAACCGTTCAAGTTAAACTTATTGATTAAGGCTTCTCGGACCGCATCCGCCCCTTCGGGCAGCGAGATTCCCATCTCCTCGCGGAGAACCAGCCGGCCCGCCGCGGATAGGATGAGATCGACGCCAAAACCACGGGCCAGCAGGACCTCCAGGAGGCGCATCCCGTAGACGGCGCCGCTGGCTCCCGTGACCCCGAGAACCCACCGTTTCTTCTCCGTCATCTTCCAACCTCCCTGCCGGGCAGCCTCGTAATAGATTGACTCATGCAATTTTCGGGCTACAAGACTACACCAGCAAATCGATCAGTGTAAAGGCAAATATGGTCACGCTGATGTAACCGTTCATGTTGAAAAAGGCCGTGTCGAGCCGGGAGAGATCGTGCTCACTAATGATGGCATGCTCGTAGAGCAACAGCCCGCTGACGATCGCGACACCCGCCAGATAGATGCCTCCCAGATCTCGCAGGAAAGACTCGAGCAGGAGCAGAAGCAGGGTGGTGACATGCAGTCCCCGGGCCATGTGAAGTGAGCGGCGGACACCCCAATGGCGGGGAATGGAGTGGAGTCCCGCCCGCCGGTCGAAGTCCATATCCTGGAGGGCGTAGAGAATGTCGAAGCCCGCCACCCAGCAGAGTACGGCCAGGCCGAGAAGGAGCGCGGGCCCCTCAACCACCCCGGTCACCGCCACCCAGGCACCCACCGGGGCCAGCGCGAGCGCGAGACCGAGTACGAGATGGGAGTAGCGCGTAAAGCGCTTCGTGTAAGAGTATCCCAGAATGATCAGGAGCGCGAGCGGTGAGAGCGCAAGACACAGGGTGTTGAGCCGGAAGCAGGCCCATTCAAAGAGGAGCACCGAGGCCGCCGTCAGCCAGACCGCCTGTTTGTGGGTGACGATTCCCGCCGGCAGTTCCCGGCCGGCCGTGCGCGGATTGTCTGCGTCAATGCGCCGGTCCGCCAGTCGGTTAAACGTCATGGCGGCCGTTCGGGCTCCCACCATGGCCACCAGAATCCAGAACAGGGTTGCGACGTCGGGAAGCCCCCTCGCCGCAAGAAGGGCACCCATCAGGGCAAAGGGGAGCGCGAACACCGTATGGGGAAATTTGATCATACGGAGCAGATGGCCCACCGTCTCTATGAACGGTCTCCTGACAGCGTCTCCCGGCATGGTCTCCTGGGGGTTGGGATCAAAAGGTTGGACCGAAGAATGAAATATCCTGAAGTCAGAAAACTCTTTGTTACGCCGGCCGAGTCAGACTATCCGTCTTCGCAGAATGCTACGCCGTGACAAGTCCGGCCTCGTAATAGATGGACTCCTGCAATATTCGGGCTTATGCGCTTGCGAGCTCCCGGCGTGCCAATCGGGCCACGTACCGGTCCAGCCGCTTCTGGTCCTTCGGCGCCATTTCGGCGAACTCGGCGCCGCAGAGGTAGCGCCAGAGCGGGTATTCGGAAGCGGGCTGCACATATCGGACCACGGCCGAGCCGTTAACCGGCCCGATTTTGGGCAGGTTGAATTTGAGGCCCGTGAGCACTGCCCCCTTCTCAAAGATCTTATTGGAGGTAAACTTGAGCCCGTTGGAGCCGATGTCGACCACCACCGCCTGATCCTGTTCGATATCCAGACGGATCAAATCGGTGGCCCCTGTCTTGCACCGCACCGACTGCAGATCCTGCAGCGCCTCGATCACCGACGGGTACCCGGCCCGGAATTCTCCCGTCAGCGGATCGGCATCGCAAAGCGGATAGGAGTGGAACCGGTACCAGATATTGCGGCTCGATATGTATTCCACGGCCAGGGTCCCCTCCTCGTGCAGGACGGGATGGGCGCCGGCCCGCGTCAGCGGACGAATCACGATGCCCGCATCGTCACTGGCGTGACTGACCTGTACGATGCTGGCATCAAAGGGCTCGGCAACGGCCTCTCCCGAAACCCGGAGGCTGAGCCCGCCGAGGACGACCCAATCAAGGTTCTTCTCGATCTCCTCGACGGCCGAGATTAACTGAGGAACACGCTTGGTCCTGCGAAACAGATTAAACAGCATGGTTACCTTTCTTCTTCGTAACTACTAAGGTCACCTCTCTTTTGCCGCATGACTGCGTTGTTGCGGTGCTCAAATCCTCAACGTATGAAAAATACGCCTCCGGTTTTGCGCTCCTCACGCCTTGTCCTGCGGCAAAATAAAAGCAACCTGAGGAGTTACTTTTGGCATGTCCGGCACCGCCGGCCCGACCTCCGTTCTCTCCAGACGCCGATAAATAGCCGTCACCACTTCCGGCTTCCGGGTCGTCCATGCGGGCGCCACGAGATGGCCGCGCGGCGCCTCCCCCATCAAGCGGTGAATCACCATCCGGCCCGAAAGAAGACGGAGGATCTCCGCGACGACGTCGATGTACGCCTCCATCGACATTAGAGCGATCTCCCCTTTCGCATACGCCGCCGCGAGGGGGGTGTTCTTCAGAACATGGAGGTGATGCAGCTTGATCCCTTCGATTCCCATCTCCAGGAGCGTCCGGACGGTCGTCATCATATCCTCGACCGTCTCTCCGGGCAACCCCAGAATGACATGCGCACAAAGAGGGATTTCCCGGCGCCGCGCCCGGGAAACGGCCTTTTCGAAGGCCGCGAAATCGTGGCCCCGGCGCAGGATCTGCAGGGTCCGATCATGGACCGACTGCAGCCCCAGTTCCAGGCAGAGATAGGGTAGTCTGTCCCGGGAGCGGACCAGCAGCGCCAGCACGTCCTCCGGCAGGCAGTCAGGCCGTGTGCCGACGGATAGCCCCACGATGTCCTTTTCTCCCGCGGCCGCCCCCCAGTGGGCGGCCAATTGTTCCACCGGCCCATAGGTGTTCGTGAAGGGCTGGAAATAAGCGACAAACTTTCTTGCCTTATAGCGCCTCCGGGCATAGGCCATGCCGGTGCGAAGCTGCTCGGACACGGACAGCGCCGGATCGGACCAGGCCGCCTGCGAACCGCCGGGCCCGCAATAGATACACCCACCCGCGCCCAGACGACCGTCACGGTTGGGACAGGTCATCCCCGCGTGCACCGGGACTTTGTGAACCCGGCAGCCAAATTGCCGGCGCAGCTCGTCCCCGATGGTTCTAACTGTTACCGCATCTTTCAATGCTGCCGCCTTCATACCTCACGCCTCGGACCGGATCGTTCGCCTCGCGTCTATCGGGTATAGGGGGTAATAAAGGTTGAGAGGTTCTCCTTCTTTTCCAGCAGGGCCGCCATCTCCTCCGCCTCGCCGCGTTTATCGAACTGCCCCACACGCACGCGGTACCACGTCCCCCGGCCCCGAAGCCGTTTGGCCATGGTATAGGCCCGGTACCCCTTCTCCCGCAGGTGGCTGGAGAGGTTCTCAGCCGCCTGCGCCTCCTCAAAAGCGCTGACCTGCACCGTATATTTCGTCGAAGGGCTCGCGGCCTTTGCGGCCACGTCAGCCGGATCGGAAACCGGCTCCGGTTTCCGATCCGGGGCCTGAATTTTCGCGGTCGTTTTTTCTGCAACCGGCGCGGGATCTGCTGCGACCGGAACGTCCGTCGGCGCCCCCGTCGGCGCAGCTGCGGCCTCGGGCGCTGCAGGCACCACGGGATCCGGCTCCTGAGAGCTCTTCCGGAGCTCTTCGTAGAACGTGAACTCCTTCACAACCACTTCGGGATCTCCGGCAGGTGTCTCCACCACGGCCGCTCTCTGCTCCAGGGCCTCGGCCGGTGCTTCCCGTTCGAAGAGCCCCGAGGGGAAATGCCGTCCTACAAAAAAGCCGACCACGAAAACAAGGAGACAGATCGCAGAGACCCCGGCCACGGCGAGTTTGAACTCGCTCCCATTGAGCCGGAACTCGGAATCCTCCCGAATCCTGTTGAGATCTCGCATCTCCTTTGCCATACATCCCTCCGTGCTGTCAATGCAGCACCGCCCCCTGTCCCGGGACGGGCCGCCTCAAAAAACGCATTACATCGTGACCGGCGCCGAAACCCCGAGCAGGCTCAACCCGTTTCGGATCACCGTCCGCACGGTCCCGGCGAGGAAGAGCCGAGCCTGGGACATCTCCCGGTCGTCCGAGATGATCCGGTGTTTGAAGTAGTAAGCATGGAGACGGGTCGCCAGCTCCTGCAGGTAGAAAGGAATGCGGTGCGGTTCCATGGCCCTCGCCGCACCTTCCACAACTTCCGGAAAGGTCGCCAGGTATTTCATCAGATCGATTTCTTCTGCCAAGGTGAGCCGCTCGATGGCCACCTCGTTGGCAGACGGCACGGCCAGTCCCCGCTCTTCGGCTTGCCGGAAGACGCTGCAGATGCGCGCATGGGCATATTGGACATAGTAGACGGGGTTTTCATTGCTCTGCGTTTTGGCCAGATCCAGATCGAAGTCGAGATGGGAATCGGACCGCCGGAGCAGAAAAAAATATCGCGCCACGTCATTGCCCACCTCATCGATGACCTCCGAGAGCGTCACGAATTCACCGCTGCGCTTCCCCATCCGGACCGGTTTGCCGTCCCGCAAAAGATTGACCATCTGAATGAGCACGACCCGCAACGCTTCTTCGTCATGCCCGAGGGCCTGCACGGCGCTCTTCATCCTCGGGACATACCCGTGATGGTCCGCACCCCATAGATTGATCAGTTGCTCAAATCCCCTCGCGAACTTGTCGCCGTGATAGGCGATGTCCGAGGCGAAGTAAGTATAGTCCCCGTCGCCCTTGATCAAGACCCGGTCCTTGTCGTCCCCCAGGGTTGACGTCCGGAGCAGCAGCGCCCCGTTCTCCTCCCGGAAGAGGAGCGCTTTCGCGTCCAGCTCCGCAATGCAGGCCTGAACTTTCTCGTCCCGGTAGAGAGCCTTCTCCGAAAAGAAGCTGTCAAAGCGGATCCCTACCCGATCGAGGTCGGCCCGGATTCCCTCGAGGATCCGCCCGGCTGCAAACTCCGAAAAGAACGCGACCGCCTCTTCTTCGTTCATCGCGAGGTACCGGTCGGCGTCGCGCCGCCGGAGGTCCTCGGCAATCTCGTTCACATACTCTCCGGGATAGACATCCTGCTCCGGAAAAGGCACTGAGCTGTCAAAAAGCTGTCGGTATCGGATCCAGACGGAGCGCCCCAGCGTGCGGAGCTGCCGGCCGGCATCATTGACGTAGAACTCCCGGTGGACCGCATAACCCGTGGCCTCGAGAAGCCGAGCCAACGCGTCCCCCACCACCGCCCCTCGGCCGTGCCCGATGTGCAGCGGTCCCGTGGGATTGGCGCTCACAAACTCGATCAACACCCGCCGCCCCTTTCCCACATCGGAGCGGCCGTAGGCCTCCCCCTCGGTGTCGATGTCTTTCAGGATTCGGAGCCAGTAGTCTTCCCGGAGATAGAAATTGATGAACCCCGGGCCGGCAATCTCACACCGTTCGATGACCCCATCCAGATCGGCGATGTGATCGATGAGCGTCTTTGCGATCTCCCGGGGCGGTCGCTTCACCGTGCCCGCGAGCACCATGGCCAGGTTGGTTGCAAAATCTCCGAAGCTGGAATCCTTCGGTACGTCGAGCTGTATGGGAGGGGCGGTCTTGACCGCAAGACTGCCGTCCCGGCATGCCCTGTCCAAAGAATCGTTCAGCAGATCAGTCAGTGTTTCTTTCAATCGAGCCGTCTCCCTGAAAATCGAGCCGTCTCCCGGGCAATCGAGCCGTCTGACTGGCAATCGGGCCGTCTGACTGGATCAGCGATTTGCCGGTGCAAACCAAACGCTTATTATAACAGTACACAAACGCCTGTCAAACAAAAAGGCTCACACCCGGATGTCCATTTTCTACAGCATTTTCAATAATTTGTGAATTTGAGGAAGGATGCGCACCGTTCGTAGACGCCCGCGGGCTTCGCCCTGAAGGGAAAAGAGCCGCTCCCGCCAGCCAGGCATTTCCCACGTGCCGTGGACCGGCTGCAGGATCAGCGCCAGGCCGGCATCGGTCTCGGCCATGAGATCCACCAGGCGAGAGAACTCAGCGTCCTGCAGCGCAGGCCCCACGGCGGCTTTCACACAGAGAAGCTTCTCGTGGGCGGCTCGGAGAAACCGCCGGTGCCCATCCCAGTCGGTGGGCTTGCCCGTGGCCGATTCGAGCTTGACGTCCATGGAGATCCAGTTGAGCTGTGGAAGCAGGGCCGCCACTTCCGCTGCCAGGGTGCCGTTGGTCTCCAGGAAAACGGGCAGGATCTCCCGGACAGCCGGCAGGAAGGCCGCCAGAAATCGGTGATGCAGCAGCGGTTCTCCTCCGGTGAGGGCGAGAGAATGGTAGCGGCGCGCAGGCTCAGGCTCGGTCCGGATGAGCGCAATCAGTTCTTCGACGGAAAGCGGGTTGGGCCGCTCGGAGAACTCCCCCGATCCGGGGATGATCTCGACGCGACAGGGTCCGGTGGGTGTCCGGGCCGCTTCGGTGTCACAATAGTTGCAGGCCAGATTGCAGCCGTAGAACCGGAGGAACAGCTGAGGCTCTCCGGCGAGAAGCCCCTCCCCCTGGATCGAGGAGAAGAGCTCCACCACGTGGGCCGCGAGGGGATGCATTACGGAACTCCCCGGACCTTGCAGCGCGCCCGAACCATCCCTGCAAGCTCCTCCAGATATTGCCGAATGATCTCTTCGGCCAGCGTGCGGGGATCCACACCAAGATCATCGAGCCCGACCGCGCGTACCGGCGTGCCGGTACTCGTCACATTCAGGCCGAGATGGATCATAGTGGAGACCGGCGTCGAAACCGCGATGGAGACGGAAAGCTTGGCCTCCCCTTCAAACAGGTCGTCACCCCGCCGGGTGATGCGAAGCCCTCCCAGGCGCCCGTTTATATGCTCCACCGCCAGACAAACCAGCAGTCTCTGGCGAAGTACCGTGGTCTCGAGATCGATGCCGAAGTGCTCCGCGATCATATGGAGCATCCGGTCACTGCGGATCGGTGCACGGGCCTTGACGTCCTCCAGATCGGCCATCCGGTCCAGCGGTACGTCGCAGGGACCGACAAAGGCAACCAGACTGTCTCCCAACAGGTCAAACCGTTCATAGGCCCAGTGGGACCGCAACTCCCGCCCGGTGTAGGCAATTTCCTTCTCCACGAATCGGCCATGCACGAGAATTCCCTCCAAACTCCCTCAACCAGAAAGAAAACCACGAAAATGACAAAAAGGCTGAGGAAAATAAATTGACATCAGCCGACAAACTGTAGTACCTTCAAAAATAGGATTCATAAATAAATCCAACAGGTTGATGCCTATATGGATTCCCGATTCGCCGGCGCCCTTTCCCGATTGCAGCCCCTCTCCGTTGGCAGAGCGATAACATGACCCGCAGAAGAAGAAGAAGAAGACCCGCCCGTATACTTTTCGCCGTGCTACTACTCTGCCTGGCCGCAACCGTCTCACTGGTAGGGGCCCGCGTCTTTTCTACCCCGGAAACATTGCTGGCTCCCACCTCCGCGGAAGCGGCGGGCGAATGCCAGGCCAAAATCACGAAGATGCTGATTGACGAGACCCTCTCCTTCAAGTTCAAGACCACCGAGGACATTCATTTCTCCGAGATGGAACTCAACTCATGGCTCAACGACAACCTGAGTCAGGCGCAGCGCGGACGCGT
The DNA here is from genome assembly GCA_945786985.1 of uncultured Nitrospirota bacterium. Taxonomy (GTDB): domain Bacteria; phylum CG2-30-53-67; class CG2-30-53-67; order CG2-30-53-67; family CG2-30-53-67; genus CALZGC01. Next base: position 41,614 of record CALZGC010000046.1, read on the forward strand.
CTTCTCGGCCCAGATCTCCTTCCACCGGAACGGCACCACCTTCACCGGTCTGATCAGGCCCTTTGACAGGCGGCCCTTTGAAAAGTCCTTCTCCAACAACCTGTTGGAGGGGATCATCACCCGTGCGGTTTCGTTTCGGGTAGAGACCCGACCGACGATCCGCGAAAACCAGATCTACTTTGAGCCGCGCAAGATCACGCTGGGGCACCTGCCCATTCCTCCTCAGCTGTTTCCCCGGTTCCTCGAGGCCCTGCACTTGAATCCCTTTACGGGGCAGATCCGAACCGTCAAGGAGCTTCGACTCGCCGACAGGTCCCTCTACGTCACCGTCTACATCGACTGAGGGAAGCAAAGCAATGGAGCTTTTTCTTTCCGCTCTGGGACTCGCCATGATCATGGAAGGGCTCCCCTACTTTATCGCGCCGCGGCATGTCAAGGAATTCGCGAAACGTCTCCCGGAAGTCTCCAGCGGCACCGTTCGATCGCTCGGCATGGCCATCGTGGCCGCAGGCCTCCTGGTCATCTATCTCGCCCGACACTTCTTCTAACCCGCCCCGCGGTACCTCGGGGCGTCGGTCCCTCTCAACGAACGACCCCCACGATGACCGGGCGGAACCGCCCGCTCTTCTCAAACCAGCTGTTCAGGAGTCGCTGCAGGAGAAAGAATACCAGGAGACCGATCAGCGATCCGCAGGCGGCGAAAAGGTCCGCCTCGCCGCTCGCCTGCACGCGGGCCAGGGCGCCTCCCGCCGCCATGCCCAGGAACAGACCGATGAGCGGGAAGAGGTAGAGAAAAAAGGTGCCGGTGAGAAAACGCGATGTGGGAATGGCTACCCGTACTTTCTCGCCCACACCCGCGCGCGAGGGATTGTCCGCTTCGACGGTGCACGCTTCATCTGCCTCGGAGAAATGACAGAAACCGGCGGAGCCACACCCGTCGCACGCGTGACTCCGCGCCGTGCGGACCAGCGCCCGCCGGCCGTGCAGTTGCACAACGGTACCCCACTCTTCGATCACGGGTTGCCCCCTGTGGCTTGCGGCAGGATAGAGGGCCGTTCGCCCTCAGCGGGCTCGCCGGCCTTCGGACTTCCTGCTGCGCTTGTCCTTCATCAGCTTGAAGATCAGGCTGTCCACCAGGGCCTGCCAGGACGCCTCCACCACATTCTCCGACACCCCCACCGTTCCCCAGCAGTCCTCCCCGTCACACGATTCTGTGAGGACCCGCACATTGGCGTTCGTGCCCCGCTTTTCCGTCAGGACCCGCACCTTGTAATCGGTGAGGCGAACCTCCTTCAATTCGGGATAGAAGGTGTAGAGCGCCTTGCGCAGCGCATTGTCCAGGGCATTCACGGGGCCATTGCCGACGGCGGCCTCGTGCACGACCCGGCCGTCCGGCCCCCGCATCATAATGGTGGCCTCACAGTCGGTCGGCCGGTCTCCCCTCTTCTCATTGATCACGCGGAAACCGAGCAAATCGAAATACGTGCGGCTCGTGTTCAGGGCATTCTGCATGAGGATCTCGAAAGAGGCCTCGGCCCCTTCGAACTGAAACCCCTGGCTCTCCAGCTGCTTGAGCGTTTGGACGATCTGTCGCACCTCGGCCGATCGCCCTTCGATGTCGAGGCCGAACTTCTGAGCCTTGTAGAGGATATTGCTCTTTCCGGCGAGGTCCGACACCAGGACCCGCTGGATGTTTCCCACCCACTCCGGCCGGACATGTTCATAGGTTTCGGCCGCCTTCCGAACCGCACTGACATGGATCCCCCCCTTGTGGGCAAAGGCCGACTCTCCCACATAGGGGAACCGTTTGTAATGGGGCAGGTTGGCAATCTCCGACACATAGCGGGACAGATCCGTCAGCCGGCCCAGGGCCTTGCGGGGCAGGCAAGGGATGTTCAGTTTGAGGACCAGATTGGGGATGACCGAACAGAGGTTGGCGTTTCCGCAGCGCTCGCCATAGCCGTTCACCGTCCCGTGGACCTGCACCGCGCCGCAACGGACGGCCGTAATCGAATTGGCCACCGCCATCTCGCTATCGTTGTGGGCATGAATCCCGAGGGGCGTGCGGATCTGCGCCGCCACGACCGCCATGATTTCGGCGATCTCAAAAGGCAGGGTCCCGCCGTTGGTATCGCACAACACGATGACGTCGGCACCGCCCCGTTCGGCTGCCTCCAGGGTCTGCAGGGTATACTCGGGATTCGCCTTGTATCCGTCGAAGAAGTGCTCCGCATCATAGATCACTTCAGAGAGCCGCTGCTTGACGTAGCCCACGGACTCCCGGATCATCGCGATATTCTCTTTCTTGGACACGCTCAGCGCATGACGCACGTGGAGGTCCCAGGACTTTCCGAAAATGGTGGCCACGGGCGCCCCCGACTTGACGATGGCCCGTAGGTTGGCATCCTTTCCCGGCGTGATGCCGCCGCGACGGGTACTGCCGAACGCGGCCACCTTCGCGTGCTTCAGCGGCAGATGCCGGACCTGCCGGAAATACTCCACGTCCTTGGGATTGGACCCGGGCCAACCACCTTCGATGTAATGGACACCGAAGTCGTCGAGATGCTCCGTGATCCGCAGCTTGTCATGGACGGACAGCGAGATGTCTTCGGCCTGGGTGCCGTCTCTCAGGGTCGTATCGTAGATAGTGATCTTCTTCATGGCTCGCCTGCCTTTCCCGGAACGCGGCACCCGCCGGCGGCGGGTCTAGGACTTCAGGGGAGTCTTCTTTTCGTGGTAGGCCTGTTCCTTTTCAAGCTGAAAGGCCCGGTGCAGTTCTCGCACGGCCAGCTCGAAATACTTGGCATCGATGACGCAGGAGACCTTGATTTCCGACGTGCTGATCATCTCGATATTGATGCCAGCATCGGCCAGGGTCTCGAACATCTGGGCGGCCACACCCGTGTGGGAACGCATCCCCACCCCCACAATGGCCACTTTCACGATGTTCTCATCGACCTGGATCTCCTGGATGCCGAGATCTTCCTTGAGCTGCTCCATGATCTTGGCTGCCCGGGGACGGTCTTCCTTGGAGACCGTAAAGGTCAGGTCTGCCAGCCCGTCCTTGCCGATGTTCTGGATGATCATGTCCACCAGGATCCTCGCATCGGCCAGCGTCCGGAAGATCCGTTTGGCCACGCCGGGCCGATCGGGAATTCCCAGGACCGAGATCTTGGCTTCGTCTTTGTTGTAGGCAATGCCCGCGACTACCACGTCTTCCATCTGGGACTCCTCTTTCGTAACCAGTGTTCCGGGGTTTTCATTGAAGCTGCTTCGCACCATGAGGGGCACGTTGTATTTCTTGGCCAACTCGACGGAACGGGTCTGGAGCACCTTGGCCCCGAGACTGGCGAGTTCCAGCATCTCCTCATAGGAGATGCGGTCCAGTTTCCGGGCTTCCGGAACGATGTTGGGATCAGTGGTGTAAACACCGTCGACATCGGTGAAGATCTCGCAGAGGCCGGCCTGGAACGCCGCGGCCAGAGCCACGGCAGAGGTGTCGGAGCCCCCGCGCCCGAGGGTCGACACATCGGACTTCTCGCTGATCCCCTGAAACCCGGCCACCACAGCGACCTTCCCCTGGCCGAGGGCCTCCCGGATCCGCTCCCCCGTGATGCGGGCGATGCGGGCACGGCCGTGGGCGAAATCAGTGATGATCCCGGCCTGGCGGCCCGTGAACGACTGGGCCGGATGCCCGAGGGTCTGAAGGGCGATCGCCAACAGGGCGCTCGTAATCCGCTCCCCCGAGGAGAGCAGCAGATCGTATTCCCGCTCGTCGGGCAGATCCGTCAGTTCCAGCGCCCAACCGACCAGCTTGTTCGTCTCTCCGGCCATGGCCGACACCACCACGATCACGTCGTGTCCCGCCTCGCGGGCCGCTCCCACCCGTCGGGCCACCTGGCGGATCCGTTCCATGTCCCGCACCGACGTCCCGCCGTATTTCTGAACAATGAGCCCCATGGTCTTCGCTCGTTCACGCGGCCGCGTTCAACGACCGGGTGTTCTGTTTCCAATGAATTGATCCATCATGGTAAAGCCCGGATCAACGACCCGGCCCGACCGGCGGGCCGTCTCTTCGTCATAGCGGTCCTGCGACGCTCGCACTTCCCGGCTGTCGAAGATCACGAAGGGCGACATCGCCTTGCTGTGCGTCCGGGTCTCAATGGGTGTGGGATGATCGGGGAGCAGCAGGATCCGGAATTCACGCAGAGCCTGGAGCCCCTCCCAGATCGGGCCCACCACCTTTTCGTCGAAATTCTCAATGGCCCGAACCTTCTCTTCCACATCGCCCATATGACCGGCTTCATCAGGTGCCTCTACGTGGACATAGACAAAATCCATCTCCTTAAGAGCCTTCAGCGCCGCCAGTGCCTTGCCCCGATAGTTGGTGTCGAAGTACGCAGTGGCACCGGGCACTTTGATGGGGGTCAGCCCCGCATAGATGCCGATCCCCTTGAGCAGATCGACCGCCGAGATCACGGCGCCCGCCAACCCGTAGCGCTCCTGAAAGGTCGGCAGGCTGGGCCGGATTCCCTGCCCCCAGAGCCAGATGGCATTGGCCGGGCGTTTCCCCTCATCGGCACGCTTGCGATTCACCGGATGGTCCCGCAACATCGCCTGGGCACGCAGCATCAGGTCGTTCAGCAGCTCATGGCCGTCCCCCGCCGGCAGAAAGCCTTTGACCGGCTGGCCCGTGATGTCGTGGGGCGGCGTGCAGATCATGTCGCGCTTGCCGTTTCGCCAGACCATGAGGTGGCGGTAACTCACACCGGGGTAGAAGGCGACTTGCCCATCGGCCAGTTCCTTATGCACGTCCGTGATGAGCACCTTGGCTTCGTCGGTACTGATGTGCCCCGCGCTGAAGTCGGCCATCCGCCCGTCTTCGAGGGTGACGAGATTGCAGCGGATAGCCACGTCGGCGGGCTCCAGTGTAATCGACATGCTCGCGGCCTCCAGGGGGGCCCGGCCCGTGTAGTAGACCGACGGATCGTAGCCCAGCACGGAGAGGTTGGCAACATCGCTGCCGGCCGGGAATCCGTCGGGCACCGTCCGGATGAGCCCCGGTACTCCGCCCGCCGCGATCCGATCCATGTTCGGCGTCCGGGCCGCCTGCAGGGGAGTTCGGCCGTCCAACACGTCCAATGGCAGATCCGCCATCCCGTCCCCCAGCAGCACAACATACTTCATCTTTCCTCCCGACTTTTCAGACATGACGCCCTATTGGGAAATGGAAAATAGCAAATACAAAAATGGAAAAGGCATCGCTCTTCCTCTGTGAACTCTGCCGTTCAACCGTCTTCTGTCTTCTGTCCTCTGTCCTCAGTTACTCCGTCCTCTGGTCTCTATCTGTCTTCCCCCTGCCCTTCTCAGAATCCCAGCGCCTCCACCACGGCGTCGAGCTCAGCCGGAAGGGTTCTTGCCTTGTCGCAGACCGAGATCGCCGTGGATGGGTCTTTTAACCCGTGGCCCGTGAGGGTGCACACGACGGTTTCGCCTCCGTCAAAACCGCCCTCCCCATTCCGTTTGATCACACCCGCCACGGAGGCCGCCGACGCGGGCTCACAGAAGATCCCTTCCATGACGGCAATCATCCGGTAGGCCGAAAGTATCTCCTCATCGCTGACCATGTCGATCCGGCCGCCCGATTCGCGCGCCGCGGCTTTGGCGCCCTGCCACGAAGCCGGGTTGCCAATCCGGATGGCCGTGGCCACGGTTTCCGGTCTCTCGACGGGATGGCCCCGCACAATGGGCGCCGCCCCGACGGCCTGAAAGCCAATCATGGCGGGGAGCCGATCGATCCGCCCCGCCTCCCGGTATCTGCGGTACCCCTTCCAGTAGGCGGTGATGTTGCCCGCGTTTCCCACCGGCAGGGCATGGAAATCCGGACAGCGCCCCAGCTGGTCGCACGTCTCGTAGGCCGCCGTCGTCTGTCCCTCGATCCGATAGGGATTGAGGGAGTTCACCAGGGTCACCGGATGGTTCTGAGCGACCGCGCGAACGATCTTCAGGGCCTGATCGAAATTCCCCTCGATCTGAAGCACCGTGGCCCCGTGCATCATGGCCTGGGAGAGCTTCCCCACGGCAATCTTCCCTTCCGGAATGAGCACAATGGCCCGCAGCCCCTTGCGGGCCGCATAGGCCGCCGCCGCGGCCGAGGTGTTTCCCGTGGAGGCGCAGATAACGGCATTTGCCCCATCCTCGACCGCCTTGGAGATGGCCATGGCCATCCCGCGATCCTTGAAGGAACCGGTCGGGTTGGCCCCATCGAACTTGAGGTAGATCGCGAGATCCCGATTGATGGCCGCCCCCAAACGTTCGGCCCGAACGAGGGGCGTATTCCCCTCCAGCAGGGTGACCACAGGCGTCTTCTCCGTCACCGGAAGGAACTCCCGGTACTCCTCCACCACACCGCGCCACGCCCTCACGGTATCGGCTCCCATCCGCACTTCTCTCTTTCCCCTGTCTCTTCGTCTATTTCTATTTCCAATTGTCTATTTTCCATTTTCTATTTTCTATTTCCCGTCTTCATGGCGCCAGTCCTCGATCCGGATGAGCACCGTCTTGTCACGGGTGATCTCCAGAGAGTCCGTTTCCTGGAGCGCATTCTTCACGTTGCGCTCCATGGCCCGATGGGTAATCATGACGATCGGCACCGGTCCGTCGGCCCGCCGCCCCTTCTGGATTACGGAGGCGATGCTGATCTGATGCTGCGCCAGCACACCGGCGATCCGGGAGAGCACTCCCGGTTCGTCCACGGTGCCAAAGCGGAGGAAATACCGGCAGTGCACATCGTCCATGTTGCGGATCGCAATCGGCTCGCGAGACGCCTGCAGATAGGCCGCGGGCGGCACCCGGCCGACCACGCCGTGCAGGATATCCCGGCTGATATCGATGAGATCCGAGATCACGGCGCTGGCTGTGGGCAGAGCGCCTGCGCCCTTGCCATAGTAGAGACTCGGACCCACTGCGTCTCCGTTCACATAGATGGCGTTGAGCACGCCGTCTACCTGGGCCAGCAGGGTCTTTTCGGAGATCATCGTCGGATGCACCCGGGCCTCCACTTGGCCGTTGACCAGCTTGGTGATGCCCAGAAGCTTGATCTTGTAGCCGAAACTACGGGCATAGTCTATGTCCACCGGGGTGATCCGGGAGATCCCTTCGGTATAAACCTGATCGAGGGCCACGGGCGTGCCGAAGGCCAGGCTCGCCAGCACGGCCAGCTTGTGGGCCGAATCGATCCCCTCGATGTCGTAGCTCGGATCGGCCTCGGCATAACCGTGGGCCATGGCTTCCTTCAGGACCGCCTCAAAGGGGGCCCCGGCCTCTGTCATCTGCGTCAGGATGTAGTTGGCCGTCCCGTTCACTATTCCGTAAATCGACTCGATCCGGTTGGCCGCCAGCCCTTCCCGAATCGCCTGAACAATGGGGATGCCGCCCCCGATGCTGGCTTCAAAAGCGATGCGCCTCTGGTGCTGCTGTGCCAGCGTATAGAGTTCCTCCCCGTGCTCCGCGAGCAGGGCCTTGTTGGCGGTGACCACGTGCTTTCCCGCAGCCAGTGCCTGACGGACGACATCCCGGGACGCACCGGTCCCGCCAATCAGCTCCACCACAATCTGGATCTCGGGGTCCTTCAGAATATCATCGGCCCCCGTGGACAGCAGACCGGGAGCAATGGAGATCCCCCGGTCCGTGGTGATATCGAGATCGACAATTTTGCGGACGGCGATTTCCGCACCAAGCCGGCGGCGGATCAGGGCGCCGTTTTTTTCCAGGACGCGCATCACGCCCGTGCCGATCGTGCCAAGCCCGAAGATGCCGATGGGTATCTGATGCATTGAGACCACTCCTGCACACCGGCGGCTCAGAAGAGCTCCCGGATGCCCCGCACCGCCTGACGGGTGCGATGCTCATTCTCCACCAGGGCAAAGCGGACGAACTCGTCGCCGTAGTCCCCGAAACCGATCCCGGGCGAAACGGCCACCTTGGCCTTGTCGAGCACCAGCTTGGAAAATTCGAGCGACCCCAGGGCCCGGTATTTGGGGGGAACCCGCGCCCAGACGAACATGGTGGCCTTGGGCTTTTCAATCTCCCAGCCGATCCGGTTGAGCCCGTCGCAGAGCACGTCCCGTCGGGACCGATACATCTCCACGATCTCCCGGACACAGCGCTGATCCCCCTTGAGCGCAATAATGGCGGCGATCTGTATGGGCTGAAACAACCCGTAGTCCAGGTAACTCTTCATCTTGGTCAGGGCAGCGATAATTTCCGGGTTTCCGGCACAGAAACCGACCCGCCACCCCGGCATGTTGTAGGTCTTGGACAGGCTCGTGAACTCCACCCCCACGTCTTTGGCCCCTTCCACCTCCAGCAAGCTCGGCGCCCGATAGCCGTCGAAGACGAGTTCCGCATAGGCGAGGTCGTGAATGACGACGACATTGTTCTCTTTCGCAAAGGCCACCACCTTCTCGAAGAACTCGCGCTCCACCACACGGGTGGTTGGGTTGTGCGGGAAATTGAGCATCACCGCTTTGGGCCGCGGCCAGGTCTGCCGATAGGCCTCGCTCAGCTCAAAGAAGAAATCCCCGTCAAGGGTCATGGGCACATGGCGAACGTCGCCGTTGGAAACGATGACGCTGTACGCATGGATGGGATAGGTCGGGTTCGGCACCAGCACCGAATCGCCCGGACCAACCAGGGTCAGCGCCAAATGGGAGATCCCCTCCTTGGAACCGATGGTCGCGATGGCCTCCGTCTCCGGGTCGAGTTCCACCTGGTATTTGTTGCGATACCAGTCCGTAATGGCTTCACGGAGTTTGGGAATCCCTTTGGACATGGAATAGCGGTGATTCTTGGGGCTCCGCGCCGCCTCACTGAGTTTGTCCACAATGTGCTGCGGGGTTCCCTGATCGGGGTTCCCCATGCCCAGGTCAATGATATCTTCGCCCCGTCGCCGGGCCTTCATCTTCAGGTCATTGACGATGGCGAAAACATAGGGGGGCATTCTGTCGATTCTGCGAAAGACGAATTCCAACGTCCGCTCCTTCTGCGCGTGAACCCCGAAGCATCAGGGGGTGGATCGAAGTTTCAAGGCCGCCATGGCCTCATCCGCCCGGAATGAACTGCGCACCAAGGGCCCTGCGAGCACCACCGAAAACCCCAGTGCGACACCCATCCGTTCGTAGGCTTCAAACTGCTCCGGCGAAACATACTCGCTCACCGGGATATTTTCCTTACGGGGGCGGAGGTACTGCCCCACCGTCACGACGTCACATCCGACGTCGCGAAGATCCCGCATCACCGCTGCCACCTCATCGGAAGTTTCCCCCAAACCCACCATGATCCCCGATTTGGTGAGACAGCCGCCCCCGGAGCACTTCACCTGCTCCAGCAGCGCCAGAGAGCGGCGGTAATCGGCCCGGGCCCGAACCGTCGGATAGAGTCGGGGGACCGTTTCGAGGTTGTGATTGTAGATATCCGGACCCGCGGCAACCACCCGCCCGATGGCCTCGGACCGCCCGCCGAAGTCCGGAGTCAGCACCTCGATGGTGACCGCCGGCACGGCCCG
>CALZGC010000047.1 GCA_945786985.1 uncultured Nitrospirota bacterium
CACCTCTCCGCGAAGCACCCGTGAATGAAGAAGCTGCTCCCACGGCGAATTCACGACGCAACCGGCCGGATCCCGGGTGGGTCCCGAGACGCCTCAACAACACCGTCTCATCCATCCAGCCCTCCCCCGCAACGCACAACCAACACTGCACCAACGGCCCTTCGCGGCCCGTTCAGGGAAAGCTTCTCCTGCAGCTCCGCAGGACGCCAGAAGCGTCCCCGCAGATCGCACATCCCCCGTTTAAGCACCCGGCAGAGAGAAGCGGGAGCAACCGTCACCGGCGCGGATAAAGGACGTGGATCGTCCCGTAGGACAATCTCTCACAAGAAAATTAGCCTCCATCCTACAAGAAAATCAGACAAAATCCGACTGTAATTTCCTGAATATTGGGTATTATCGTCACCATAACCAATATTATTTGTATTTCTATCACTTTTCGCATGAAAGGAGGTGTATTAGAGACAAGCGGAGAGTATGTGGGAGCTTCTCCCATAGGGGCATCTCAGCAGTCAATTGGAAAACCTTAGGAGGTAAATGAGCCATGAGAAAACTTATCTTTGCGTTGGTTCTGTGCATGAGCGTCGGCCTCGTCGCGACGCAAGGCCGTGCGCAGACCTTCCTGAATGAGCCGGGGAGCCTGCTGGCCTTTCCCCTGGTGGACAACATCAACTACTCGACCATCATCAACATCGCCAACACCTGCTCCACGGAAGAAGTCCTCGAATGCTACGTGATCACCCACGGACCGGGCGGCGCGATCGATGAGAAGAAGGACTTCGTCATCGAGTTCACGGGGAAAGAGGCATTCGTCTGGATGAGCACCAACCCCTACAATCAGCGGGGAAACCAGATCCAGGGCTTCCAGGGCCGCAAGGGCTACATGTTCTGCTTCATGATCGATGACAAATATTCTCAGCTTGAGGAGGGCGGCGATTGTTTCAAGGGCGACGCGGTCCTGCTGAGCCCGACCGGCTCCGCCTTCAGCTACAACGCGATCCCCCATCAGGGGCTGGCCGTTGTAGGTGATCGCGTCCTGAACCTGGACGGCGTCGAGTATGCCGAGGCCACGACCCAGATCATGTTCGAAGGTCTGGCGGAAATCCCGGGCGCCATCGGCGGGACCCTGGCGGTGGCGAGCCCCGGCGATATCGATTTCGTCAACTCGGAGCAGCCGGAGTTCAACGTCAACTTCACCTGCTGGAACGAGGTGGAGTCCAAGATGAGCCGGCATCTCCACTTGAAGGATTTCGCGCAGTATGACCTGACCCAGGACCTGCAGCTCGACATCGCCAAGGTTTTCACCCTCGGCTGGCACTGTGCGGCCAATGCCACCCAGCCTCTCTGGGCGGTCTTCCACCAGAATCTGGCTGGGGTGTTCGGCTGGGGCGGCAACGTCTGGCAGCAGCCCGGAACGGATGCGCCTGCAACGATCACGCTGCCTCCGGTTCCGGTGCAGTAGTCTGACTCTTCGCCGGAATACGGCGATGAGATGAATTGAAGGAGTCCCGGCACTCGCCCGGCGATCTCCGGCCGCCTCTCCGCGAAGCAGTCGTGAATGAACAAACTGCCCCCACGGCGAATTCACGATGCAACCGGCCGGATCCCGGGTCGGTGCCGGGACTCCTCAGCGCGCAGGAACCTCACCCCTGTTCCCACCTGAGCCGCCTCTTCGGCGCCCACGATTGTCTTCGGCACGGAAGTTCCCGTGAAAGCCACCAGGCCTTGCGCCGCGCAAGCCGCCGACCGGTGACGCGTCAGGCTTACCGGCAGATCAGAGAGGCACCTTTTCCGGCCAGATCGGCCACGCATCCCCCCTCGTAGGACCGCGCCCCATGGAAAAATACGGCATCGTCCTACATAAGAATCAGACAAAATCTGATTATAATTTCGAGAATATAGGGTATTATCTTTGCTATAGCCAATATTATTGCTATTTAACTCGCTTTTCGTGAGAAAGGAGGTGTATTCGAGACAAGCGAAGGGTATGTGGGAGCTTCTCCCAAATGGGCATCTCAGCAGTCAATTGGAAAACCTTAGGAGGTAAATGAGCCATGAGAAAACTTATCTTTGCGTTGGTTCTGTGCATGAGCGTCGGCCTCTTCGCGACGCAAGCCCGTGCGCAGGGCTTCATGAACGAGCCGGGGAGCCTGCTGGCCTTTCCCCTGGTGGACAACATCAACTTCTCGACCATCATCAACATCGCCAACACCTGCAACACAGACGAGGTCCTCGAATGCTACATCATCACCCACGGACCGGGCGGTGCGATCGATGAGAAGAAGGACTTCGTCATCGAGTTCACGGGGAAAGAGGCATTCGTCTGGATGACCACCAACTCCTACAATCAGCGGGGCAACCAGATCCAGGGCTTCAACGGCCGCAAGGGCTACATGTTCTGCTTCATGATCGATGACAAATATTCGCAGCTTGAGGAGGGCGGCGATTGTTTCAAGGGCGACGCGGTCCTGCTGAGCCCGACCGGCTCCGCCTTCAGCTACAACGCGATCCCCCATCAGGGGCTGGCCGTTGTGGGTGATCGCGTCCTGAACCTGGACGGCGTCGAGTACTCCGAGGCCACCAGCCAGGTCATGTTCGAAGGTCTGGCGGAAATCCCCGGCGCCATCGGCGGGACCCTGGCGGTGGCCAGCCCCGGTGATATCGACTTCATCAACTCGGAGCAGCCGGAGTTCGACATCAACGTCTACTGCTGGAACGAAGTGGAGACAAAGATGAGCCGGCATCTCCCCTTCAAGGATTTCGCGCAGTATGACCTGACCAAGGACCTGCAGCTCGATATCAACCAGGTCTTCACCCTGGGATGGCACTGTGCGACCACGGCCACCCAGCCTCTCTGGGCGGTCTTCCACCAGAATCTGGCCGGGGTGTTCGGCTGGGGCGGCAACGTCTGGCAGCAGCCCGGAACGAATGTGGCTGCAACGATCACGCTGCCTCCGGTTCCGGTGCAGTAGTTTGACTCTTCGCCGGAATCCGGCGATGAGATGAATTGAAGGAGTCCCGGCACCCGCCCGGCGATCTCCGGCCGCCTCTCAGCGAAGCAGTCGTGAATGGAGAAGCTGCTCCCACGGCGAATTCACGATGCAACCGGCCGGACCCCGGGTCGGTGCCGGGACTCCTCAACGCGCAGGAACCTCACCCCCGTTCCCACCTGAGCCGCCTCCTCGGCGCCCACGATTGTCTTCGGCACGGAAGTTCCCGTGAAAGCCACCAGGCCTTGCGCCGCGCAAGCCGCCGACCGGCGACGCGTCAGGCTTGCCGGCAGATCAGAGAGGCACCTTTTCCGACCAGATCGGCCACGCATCCCCCTCCGTAGGACCGCGCCCCATCGAAAAATACTGCATCGTCCTACAGAAGAATCAGACAAACACCGATTCATATTCACTGAATTTTAGGTATAATCTGCCATTATATGTGCTTGATCATCGATTTAGTATATATGATAGCACTTTTTGTGTGATTAGAAAGACAAACGGTTAAGGGATGACAAAGGGCTTCGGCATCAGAAGCCCCGCAGCACCCCGGGAACACCGAGGAGGCTATCTGTTATGGGACGATTCATCTGTGCACTGGTTGTCGGCCTGACGTTCGCGCTGTCAGCGGCGCCCGGCCACGGGGCCGCGCGGCCCGTGAGCAACCTGAACGAAACGGGGAGTCTGCTGGCCTACCCCCTGATCGACAACATCCATTTCACGACGATCATCAACATTGCCAACACCGGCGCCGGTCCGGCGGTCCTCGAATGCTACATGGTGACCCAAGGCATCGACGGCACCATCGATGAGAAAAAGGACTTCGTCATCGAGCTGACGGGGAAGGAGAAATTCGTCTGGATGAGCTCTCAGCCATACAATCAGCGGGGCAATCAGATCCAGGGCTTTGCGGGCCGCAAGGGCTACATGTTCTGCTACGCCATCGACAACGTCTATGACCAACTCGAAATCGGCTACGATTTCCTCAAGGGGGACGCGACCCTGTTGAACCCGCACATGGGCGTTGCCTTCAACTACAACGCCATTCCCCATCAGACCGGGGAGGTCCTGGGCGACCGGATCCTCAGACTCGACGGCAATGAGTATACCATGGCCACCAGCCAGATCATGTTCGAGGGTCTGGCCGAAGTCCCGTGCTGCATCGGCGGCATCCTCGCGGTCGCGAGTCCGGGAATCAATTTCATCGATTCCATGCAGCCCGAATTCGACATCAATCTCTTCTGCTGGAACGAAGTGGAGACCCAATTCAGCCGCCACGTCCCCTTCAAGGATTTCGCGCAGTACGACCTGACCCGGGATCTGCAGCTCGACATCCAGAGCCTCTTCACCCTCGGATGGCATTGTGCGACCACGAGCACCAACCCTCTCTGGGCGGTCTTCCACCAATCGCTCGGCGGCATCTACGGGTGGGGCGGCAACGTCTTCCAGGACCCCAGAACGAATGTGCCTGCCGTGATTACGCTGCCTCCGGTACCTGTCGCTCAATAGTCTTCTCTTTTGAGAAGGCGCTGCAAAAAGGCGGGGTTTTTTGCCCCGCCTTTTTTTGTGCCGGCTTTCGGATAAAGCGTGCCACACCCGGAAACCACGATCTCCCTCCGTCTCACGTCTATTGTCGAGAATCGCCGGGAAACTGCCGAGAATTAACCTAAGAACATTGAAAAGAAAGAATAATCTATCCGATTTCCCCTTTCTGTAGGACAAAACCGGACAGAAAAAATGGCATAAGTCCTACGAAAAAATCAGACAAAGACCGACAACAATTTTTGGTGAGGGCGATTATAGTCCTTGGTCATCATCATCTTCCCAAAACCCAAGTCGTTTGCAGCGCCTTTTCAAAAGGAGGTAATGAGCCATGAGAAAACTCTCCATTGTTTTGACCCTGTTTCTGGTGATCGGTCTGAATGCCGCACCGGTGCGGGCACAAAGCTTCATGAATGAGCCGGGAAGTATCCTCGTCTTTCCCCTGATCGACAACATCAACGGCGTCACGCTCGTGAGCATTTCCAACGTGGATGACACGCCGGTCACGCTGGAATGCCTCATGGTGACGCACCCCGTGGGCGATCCGACCAATTTCGAGCCCAAAATCAACTTCGAAATTGCACTCACGGAAAAGGAGGCCTTTGTCTGGAACACGGCGGGGGGGAACCCCCCAACCATTCAGCCGTTCCCCGGCGAGAAGGGGTTTCTCTTCTGCTACGCCACGGATGGTTTGGGAAACGAGATCGACCACAACTTCCTGATCGGTGACGCGAAGGTCCTCAACCTGACCGCCGGGTACGCCTGGGGCTACAACGCGATCCCCCACCAGGCGAATGCCATCACCGCTGATCGCGTCCTGAACCTGGACGGGGTTGAGTACACCCGGGCCACGAGCAGCGTCTTCTTCGAAGGGCTCGGAGCGATCCCCCCGGGCCTCGACGGTGTCTTCGTCGCAGCCAATATCGAGATGGACCTGATCACGAGCGAACAGCCGCCGCTCAGCCTGAGTTTCGACTGCTACAATGAGCAGGAGAACCCCTTCAGTGCCGACGCGGTCCCGCACCAGACGTTCGTCCAGTACCCGCTGTCGGGTTCTCTCGGGTTCACGGCGGCAAACATCTTCAGCCTCGGATTCCAGTGCCGGGTAAATGCAGCCTCGACGACCGGTGCCGGCCCCAAGCCGATCTGGGCCGTCTTCGGGCAGAACCTGTCTATCTTCGGCTGGGCAAACAACGTCTGGCAGGATCCGACCACGCCCGCGGCCGCGATTATTACTCTGCCGGTGATACCGTAAACGGAGACCCTGTTGGGCCGGAAGCCGGCTCAGCAACGAAACCCTGGGGAGGGGTCCTGCGGGGCCCCTCCCCTCATCCCCTCCCGGGGGAAGAGAGTCAGAGACGTCGCCATCCATGGGAAGATGATGCCAGGGAAGATGTTTCAGGAAAACGGCGGCGTGTCACAGGAACTCCCCCTTTCCAGGAAGGAGCAGGCTGTGAAGCATCAGAAATCCCCCAAGGGGATCAGCGGGCGCCATCCGCCCGGTGCTCCATGGGAGTGAAGCAGGCCCGCGGCGTGGCCCCGAACCGGCGACACCCGTATGCTACCTCCGATCTCTCGAGCGCTTTGGCCTCAAAACGGGGAAGAAGGTTCCGGAAGAGGACCGTCCCATTTGACCCGATGCGTCATGGGGCACCCTGAAACGGAAAGTCAAGTCAGTGGACCGCCGCCAAGGCGGTTATTTCAGCTTCCAGACGCGCACGCTTCCCCGTGGGCCGGAGGTGGCTCCTTTCAGGAGACTTAGAATCTCCTCCCGATTCGGGATGAAGGGGGGCAGGTTCATTCCCCCACTGCCGAAGCAGCAGCCGACCTCCAGCGGGCCGTCCCCCTCCAGGTCCGCGAGCGACACCCCCCAGCTCTGCGGCTCCGCGCCGACAGGCAGACCTGATTTCTCCGCAATTTGCCAGCCGCCCTGACCGTCGCCCTTGAAAAAGAAGAGGCCGTAGACATCCCCCAATTCCTGAAGACTTCGTTTGCCTGAAACCAGAAGATCGGGATGGCCGTCGCGATCGATGTCGCCCAATCCCACACCCCACGCCGAACCGACCACCGCCGACAGGCCGTCGTGTGCCCCCCGCCAGCTCCCCTTGCCGTCACCCAGAAAGATCTCCGGCCCGCCCAGCGTCCTCCCGAAGGCGAGATCGAGATGGCCGTCCTGATTCACATCGCCGGCCGACACACCCCAGTATTCCCCGCCGGTTCGCGGCCGGGGAATGCCATCGATGGACGCGGTCCAGCGCCCCCGCCCGTCGCTGATCCAGACCATGGGGCGCTCGATCATGGTCGCCGCCATATCGATCACACCGTCCTCGTTGTAATCCCCCAAGGCGATTTCGTGGCAGTCGTCCTCCGTGGGAAGACCGGTGGATGCCTCATGACGCCAGCGGCCGGCGCCGTCGCCCAGGAACATCCGGATTCCCTGATCAGCGGAGGAGCAGCCCAGCAGATCGAGATGGCCGTCCCCGTTGAAATCCGCCAGGGCGATGTCATCGGCCTGAAACTTGGGGAGCCCCTCTGAGGCCAGGGTCCAGTTCCCCTGTCCGTCCCCGGTGTAGACAAAGATCCCCTGGCAATGATCGCCGACGGCCAGGTCCACCAGGCCGTCGTGGTTGATGTCTCCGAAATCGACGCCGCCGCCGCAGGAATTCTGATCCAGCAATCCGTTTGAGGCGGGCGTCCAGCTGCCACCGCCCCCATTGATCCACACCCGCGCCCCGTCCCCTTTGCGGGGCACCGCCGCGACGTCGAGGAGCCCGTCGCCGTTGATATCACTGAAACCGGGGTTGCATTTCCACTGTAGACCGGAGGGCAGGCCTTCGGAATAGGGAAGAAACTTGTGCCGGGGTGCTGTGGCACAGCCGGATGTGAGCACAAGCATTATAACTGTCACAAGAAAGCACTGAAACCGAGTCATAACTGCCGCTCCTTTCGAGATGTAAACCAAGGGGACCGATGGAATGCGCTGAAATGAAATCTGTTTATATTTTATGCGACCTTCGGTCAAACTGTCAATGAATGAAACGGGCCGGTTTCGCGCGTCTGCCGTTGGGGAGTCCCCACGCAAATGGGGCGAAAGGAAGGCGTCTTGGGGGGGTGTCTGTCCTCTGTCCTCTGTCCTCTGTCCTCTGTCCTCTGTCCTCTGTCCTCTGTCTTCCGTCTTCAGCCTTCAGCCTTCAACCTATGGCCGGGCCGGGCTCCGATGAACGGATGATGCAGGGCGGGACGTGCGAAGAAGGGGCTCAACCCGGATATGGCGCCACGGGCAGCCCTTCGGCTTTCCAGCGGAGAATACCACCCGTCATGTGATAGACTTCCTCGAACCCGAGACGATCCATGAGCTTGAGAGTCCTGGCGCTGCGGCTTCCGACGGCACAATAGACCAGGTAAGTCCGCTTGCGATCGAGCCGTCGCAGCTGTTCCTCAAAATCGGGCGCGTGGTAGTCGAGATGCACCGCATTTTCGAGGATGCCTCTGGAGACTTCCCGGGCCGTTCGGACGTCAAGGATCACGAGATCCGCATCGCTCCCGTGCTTCTCGATCAGGGCCAGCGCCTGCCCGGGGGAGATACTCTCGATGACGGCGGCGCCCGCGGTGCCTTGGACAGCCCGGCTCCCCTGTTCGCCGCACCCCCCTGCTGCAAGCAAGGCCAGCAGCGTCAGCAACGCCAAACCGGCGTGCATCCGGCGGGCTCCATTTCTCGACATCTTCAGTCTATCCTTCCTGCAAGCAACGCCGATTTACCATGCACTTCCGTGGCGTTCGGATGCAGCGGGTTCGCCGTTTCAACGGACGGTACGGCGTTTCTCCGAACCCGTTCGGCACCCGTCAGCGATTTCCCTTTCTCGTGATGATCTGCCAGTCTCCTTCGTTGATCCGGCTGACTTCGAGGATCTCGTTGCCTTCACTCTTGAGGGTGCGCGGCACATTCTCCGTCGCCGGCAGATGGTCGACGATCACCTTCAGAACCTGTCCCGCCTTCATGGCCTCCAGGGCAAGCTTGGTCTTGACGAAGGTGTAGGGGCACACCTCCCCCTTGATATTGATCTCCTTGTCAATCTTGATCTCATCACTCATGCCATGAACCTCCCTGATCCCGGATCCTTGTCACCAGGAAACCACCGAGTCATACTCCAGAAGCATTCTCACGATATCATCGTAGCCGACCATCTCGCCGCGAGGCTTCACGCCCCGTGCCGTCGCATCGTCGCGGCAGACGAAAAGCCCCGCTTCGTCCGCGGGCGGCGTCAAAACGGCATCCTGCAGGAGCAGGACGGCCACTTCGTTTTCCGCGGCCTGCCGCTGCCGTTGGACCATGTCGAAGGCGTAGACATCATTTGTTTTTCGAATGACGTGAAGGATTTTCATGCTTATCTTCTGATTAAAAGGCGATTAAAAGGCCGCCACCCGATCGCTCTCGGCGAGAAGACGGGCAATCTCATCCCGATCCATCCGCTTCACCTCAAGGGCGGTCTCCGACATCCCCCGGGCCTCCAGCGATTCCTGCTCCGCAATCAGATCACAGTCAAACTCCCGAAGGGTTTCGATGTGGCGCTTCACCTCCGGGCCTTCGATCGTCTCGGGCGAACAGTCGCCCAGCAGATAGACCCCGTCCTCCGCAAAGACCACCCGCACTCGGTTGTCTCCGAGCACGAGCCCCAGGCTCATCCGCAGGGCTTCGGAAGCGATGGCCGAGTTGAAGGGGGAGCACCGGATGACGGTTGTCACGGTTTTCAAAACAATTCCCTTTCAGATCAAAGCCAGGTAGGCGTCGGATTCCGCCACCATGGTGGCCAGGTCAAACTGGCCGCCGAATAGAACCCCGTCCTGCTTCGCCACCCCCCGCTGTTCGGCATTGTGCGCGCAGACCACCACCTCGGCGCCCTGCGCCACCAGATTGTTGATGGTGGGGAGCATGACCTGGTAGACCCCGTCGCACATCAGAAATATCCGCACCCGATGCCCCTGCCCGAGGGCCGCTTCCGTGAGGCGGACCAGGGACTGGGTGCTTCCGCTTTCGGGGCTGCCCATCAGCATGAAGGAGATCTGCGCTGCGCCTTCGCGTTTCTCTCTCATTACATCCAACTCCCTGTCGATTCAACGCCGCAGCAGGTGCACCCATGCGGGGCACCTGGCTCACCCAACCGCTCCACGGCTGCCGCCGGGCGGATCGCCCGAAGGCTCCATCGTAGAGATGGGGAAGCATCTTCCACCGTTAGAAGTTCACCCGGCAGAACTCTTCGTAGTCGATCAACTCCTTGATGGTGGGGTGATCGCCGCAGACGGGACACTCGGGATCCCGCCGGACCTTGATGGTCCGGAATTCCATCTCCAGAGCTTCATAGGAAAGGAGCCGCCCTTTGAGCAGGCTGCCCTCGTTCAGGATGATCTTCAGGATCTCCGTCGCCTGCAGAATGCCGATCATCCCGGGCAGCACCCCGAGGACACCGGCTTCCTCGCAGGAGGCGGTCATACCGGGCGGGGGCGGTTCCCGAAAGAGGCAGCGGTAACAAGGACCCTCCCCGGGGATGATGGTCATGACCTGCCCGTGAAACCGGAAGACCGCGCCGGTGGAGAGCGGTTTGCCCGAAAGGACGCAGGCATCGTTGACCAGATAACGCGTGGGGAAGTTGTCGGTTCCGTCCATGACCACGTCGTAATCCTTCAGGATGGGGAAGATGTTCTTCGAGGTCAGACGCTCCTGATGCGTCACCACCCGCACATCGGTGTTCAGTCCCTCAATGGTCTCCCGGGCCGACTGGCCCTTGTTCTTGCCGAGATCGGCCATGCTGTGGATGATCTGCCGCTGCAGGTTGCTCAGCTCTACCGTATCCCCGTCGACTACGCCGAGGGTTCCAACGCCAGCGGCCGCCAGGTAATAGGCCGCCGGAGCACCCAGACCGCCGGCGCCGACGAGCAGCACCCGGGCTTCATTGATCCGCTGCTGACCCGTGCCGCCCACTTCCGGCAGCAGGATGTGACGGCTGTATCTCTTGATGGCTTCTTCACTGAATTCGAACATATGCGCCTCGCCTCTCTCTAAAACTACTCCGGCTTTTCATCCACGGTGATACCCAGGCTTTTCAAAAAATCGACCGCCCGCTGTACCTCCTCGGCCTTCCCCTGGATCTCCAGGAGGACCCACCCCTCCTTCTCCGTGACCATGGCCCGGAAGATGTTCGTCACCACGTCAAATTCGTTGCCCA
This sequence comes from uncultured Nitrospirota bacterium, assembly GCA_945786985.1. Lineage (GTDB taxonomy): Bacteria > CG2-30-53-67 > CG2-30-53-67 > CG2-30-53-67 > CG2-30-53-67 > CALZGC01. The sequence continues at coordinate 10,751 of CALZGC010000047.1, forward strand.
ACCGGTAGATCACGGGCTCCTGAATCATCTCTTCTGAAAAGGTCATGCTGACCAATCGTTTGACCATGGTGTCCATCCCCTTCGGCCGACGGGCGTGCAACATCCCGCCTATTCCACCACATGCATCTCCACCCGTTCGACCTTCACCCCTTTGAGCTTCAGGTAATCGCTGGCCTTTTCGATCTCGGCCGGATCGCCTTCGAACTCCAGCCCCACCAGTCCGATTTCTTCCGTCACACTGGCACAGCGGATATTCGTGATCACATCGAACTTGCGCCCCACCTCATAGATGAGCGGCTCCTTGATGAGGTTCTGGGGAAACGTCAGGTATACCTTGCGTTTCATCTCAGCCTCCCGCAATGGCCGGGACAATCGACAGCGTGTCCCCGTCGTGCAGCTCCGTGTCGAGATCACTCAGGAACCGGATGTCCTCGTCATTCAGGTAGAGATTCACAAACCTTCGAAGCCGGCCGTTCTCATCGCAGATCCGCTCCCTGATGCCGGCATACCGGTTCTCCAAATTCTCTATCATCTCCTGCACTGTCTTACCGTCCGCAGCGACCTCGGCCTGACCTTCCGTCAGGGACCGCAGGGGCGTCGGAATTCTTACCTTAACGGCCATCTTCTCCTCCCTGGGAATTCGTTCATCAACGACACTCCTTGTATCATACCTGTGCCTCTTTTTCCACCAAAAGCGCTTCAAAGGAGGTCAGCTTTGCATCGATGAGGTGCTGCTCTGTCAATTCTCCGTGCAAGGCCTCCTGCGTCTTCAGTCCGTTCCCGGTGATGCAGATCACGATCGACTCATCCCGGGGGATCCGCCCCTGCTCGATCAGTTTCTTGGTCACCCCAACGGTCACCCCGCCTGCGGTCTCGGTGAAAATCCCTTCCGTCTCCGCCAGCAGCTTCATGGCCGCGATAATCTCCGCGTCCGTCACGTCTTCGCCCCACCCGCCGGACTGGGTCATGGTCTGGATGGCATAGTAACCGTCAGCGGGATTGCCGATGGCCAGAGACTTGGCAATGGTCTTCGGCTTCACCGGTTTGAAAAGGTCCGTCTCATGCTTCACGGCCGTAACAATGGGAGAACACCCCGCCGCCTGGGCCCCATAAATGCGGGTCTTGGCGGCCTCGATCAACCCAAGCTGGGCGAATTCCTTGAAGGCCTTGTGCACCTTGGTAATGAGCGATCCTCCGGCCATGGGCACGACGATGTGCTGCGGCGTTCGCCAGCCGAGCTGTTCCGCGATCTCAAAGGCGTAGGCCTTGGATCCTTCCGCGTAAAAAGGACGAATGTTGATGTTGACGAAGGCCCAGCAATACTTGTCCGCGATCTCGGTGCAGAGCCGGTTGACATCGTCATAAGTCCCCCGGACGGCCACGAGATTGGTGCCGAAAATCTGGGTCCCCAGCACCTTGCCCTGCTCCAGGTCCGAGGGAATGAAGATGTAGCTGTTCAGTCCGGCGGAGGCCGCACAGGCCGCCACTGCATTGGCAAGGTTTCCCGTGGAGGCACAGGCCACCGTGTCAAAACCGAACTCCCTGGCCTTGGAAACGGCAACGGCGACCACCCGGTCCTTGAACGAAAGGGTCGGATAACTGACGGCATCGTTCTTTACGTAGAGCTCGGATACCCCCAACGCACGGGCCAGATTGTCCGCCCGGACCAGCGGCGTAAAACCGACATCGTGCCCGACGGTGGGCGCTTCATCCAGGGGCAGCAGTTCCACATAGCGCCACATGTTGGGCATCCGGGAAGCGATCAGCTCCCTGGAAAGGACCTTGCCGATCGCCTCGTAATCATAAACGACCTCCAGGGGTCCGAAACAAAACTCGCAGATATTGACAGGCTCCTTCGGATACTCCCGGGCGCACTCCCGACACTTCAAACCCTGCACATAACTCATTGCCGTTCCTTTCCTGCGCTGTCCCTGTTGTTAATGAGTTTCCAGATTGGAAACTCATTCGTTCCCTGATAATTTTCCATATGGGAACGAGTTAAATCTGGTACGACCCCGTCTCCATATCCTGCGTCGCCCGCTCCCGTTCGCACATCTCCTCCAGCGTCACCGCACGCAGCGCATCCGCGATTTTGTCAGTGACCTCTCCCCAGATTTCACGGGTGACGCAACCGTAGGATCGCTTGCAAAACTCCTCGTCGGTGGCGCAGTCCGTGAGCGATATGGGCCCCTCCAGAATCTCAATGATCTCATGGAGGGTTATCTCAGAGGGCGGCCGTGTGAGATGGTATCCCCCGTGAGGCCCGCGGGTGCTCTTGACGAGCCCGGCCACACGCAGCGGTGTCACCAATTGCTCCAGATACTTCATGGAAACATCCTGCCGTTCCGAGATCTCCCTGAGAAGCACCGGCCCATTTCCATAATTGAGGGCAAGATCGAGCATAAATCTGGTCCCGTAACGTCCTCTCGTCGATAACTTCATGGCCTGTTTTCGAAATTAACCGGGAGTAACTTATTATTCCTATCGATTTAGTAAAGTATAAAATTATACGATTTTGAAGTGTCTGTCAAGCTCTTTTTCCGTTGCGGAGTGTTTTTTGGTACGGGGTCCGGAGCGCTGATGCGACGAGGGGTGGGGTCTTTGGCGGTTGCAAGAAATGCGGCGACACAGCCCCGCCGCTCCCGGTTGAGCAAAAGAAAAGGGCAGGTTTGACCCTGCCCTTTTCTTTCAATGACCTCACTTTGCGCGATCAGCCACGCTCGGCAAGACGTTTTCGCAACCGCAAACAGAAAAGCACGGCCAGCGGCAGCAGTATGAGTGTCGTCTCGGGGATCCCGTTCTGCCATCCCACCGGCTGCGACGCCAGGCGGCAGCCGCCGCCGCCTCCGCCGCCGCTGCTAACCGGCGTGCTCCCCCCTCCCGAACCTCCGGGAGAGGCGCCCTCGGCCACGACCAGCGGCGAGAGGCTCGTGAGATCGGCCGTGATCGTCTTGTTCACCGTGTCCACAGTCCGGCTGGTATCCTCAGCAACCCACGCACCGCCGGTATAGTGATAGATGTGCAGACCACTGGTGTCGGTGACCGAGTCGTCGTACTCGAGAGAGACGGTCACCGCAGCACCATCGGTAATGGTATCCCCGGCGGGCAGGGAAATATCGTACAGGGCGCTCGCCGCCGTGGCATAGGTGGGAAGGTCGGGCGTCGATTCGGCGAGCAGAGACCGGCCCGGCAGCCGGTTGGTGCGCAGCGCGTTGCCACTCACCGCGGCGTCATCCTTCTGCATGGTCACCGTGGAGACCCCGTCGCCGTCGCCGTCGGTGATATCGCCGGCCTCCAGGAACACCTTCGATTTGTCGCCCTGACCCATGCCGACCATACCGCCCATCATGGTGTTCACCGTTCCCTGGTTCCACGCGGAGGCGTTGGGGTCAAAGGAGAAGGATTTCACGACCTCCGTGTTCTCCTCCCCGTAGTGCGCGGTTATCTTAATGGTGAACAGCGTGTCCGTCTCGGCAGGCGTATAGGTCGCGGTCAGCTCCATCTTGTCGGAACCGAGGGTCGCCGACAGCGTCCCGTCTCCAGCCGTGAGGGAGAGCACAGCGGCCGCATCGGCATCATTGAGGTAGCTGGTGCTGAAAATGCCGATCTTAAAGCTGCCGTCCTCTTCTTTCTTGGCGCGGGCCGCAAAGAACGGCGCCGTATCACCGATCACGGCATCGTACGTGTCGCCGGCCTGCACTGCGTCGGGCATGACATGGATCTCCTCGGGACCCTCATCACTGTCATTGAGGAAGACCACGCGGTAGGTCGCCCCGGGGGCGAGACCGGAGATGCTGTAGCCCGTGACCTCCCGGGAGGCTTCGTTGGCCGTCATTGTTCCGAAGATGATGACCTCCAGATCGGAGGAGACCGCCACCGCTTCGGAAACTTCACCGAGGGTCGGACGGGTGCCATCGTCTTTGATGACGGTGCCCGAAACGGTCCCGCCCTCCACCAGTTCCACTGTCTCGTCCAGGGTGTTGCTCCCTTCGGAAATTACCAAGTCCCGAATGACCCGGGTCGTATATCCCAGGCAGTAAACCTTCAATGTGTAGGTGCCGGGCACGACACCGTCAACACTGAACGTCGTCGTATCGGTCTCGTTGGGCTCCCCGATGAACTCGATACCGTCCATGGGGTCGGTGTAGATCTCCCCCTGCTTTTGAAGCAGGAGGAAGGGCGCCGGCATGTCGTCTTCAAAGGGAATGCCCCAGGGGGAACTGCCGGTTTTGTGGATCGTCCCCGAAAGGGTGGCATTCGCGACGGGGAGTTCAAAGTCGACGTCGCTCAGGCCGTTGAGCGGCACGGTCACGTCCTTTTCCACCTCGCCCCAGGTGACCGGCATGAAATCCATGAAATCGGGTCTGGTACCGCCGATGATGTAGTAGTACTTGACCTCGGGGTCGACCCCGTAAATGGTGTAGTTACCGTTGGAGTCGGTCACGGCAAAGGAGGACGTGGAGCCGTCCTTCTCGTCGACCGGTTCCGCTTCGACTTCGATGTTGCCGATGGGCTGTCCCGTCGCGGCGGAGGTCACCGTTCCGGAGATGGTCACCCCTTCGCCCAGTTGCAGCGTTCCGATATCGACGGTCGCACCGTCCGTGTCGGGCACGACGATGCCCGCCTTGCGGATGCCGACATAATTCTTGGCGCCGTTCTGCTTCCGGCCGTGCTCGGCTTCCACGGTCAGGACGTAAGTCCCGGCGGGCAGATTGGCCAATCGGAATGCACCGGTGTAGGTGCCGTCAAAGTCCAGTGTTTCGTCGCCGTTCTGGTCCACCTGGAGGAAGCGGCTCGCCGACCACGGATCGTTCCAGGTCTCTCGCCAGCTCCCTTCCACCCAGGGGTGCGCTTCACAGTGGACGCGCACGCCATCGGCCGGCGTGATGGCCTCCCCCGTTTCGGCGTCGATCAGTTTTCCTTCGATGTTGGCACCGGTGCTCAGCTCCAGGTTCGCGCCCAGCACGTCGCTGCCACTGACGGAAATGTTGCGGTGGCCCGGTACATAGTTCGGGGTCCAAGCCTGCAGGACGTAATCCCCTTCCACAACGTGCTCCAGCGTAAACTGGAAGGAGCGTGTCATGGCCGATGCCGGGTTATCCGGATCCTCGCGGAAATCCCGGACGAAGACCGGCATGTGGCGTCCCTGCCCGTCATGACGGGGATGGCGCAGTTCCAGATCGCAGACCCACTCCCAGTCTTCACCGGTGGGTGTCTCGGGCAGTGTCAGCGTGCCGCTGACCGAATACCCGTCGGAAAGCTCAAAGTCGACACCCGTTTTATCCTCACCGCCCGCCACGGCCACGACGCGTTCATCGCCGGCCACATCCGGAGTGAAGGCCTCCTGGAACATCGCTGCGTTCGGGTCGATGCCCGCCTCCGGATCGAGCAGTTCGGTCGGGGGCATCACCACGTACGCCCCGGCGGAGAGGCCGCAGATGGCGTAGCTGCCGTCTCCAAAGATGGGGGCACCGAACATGGAGGAGCCGCCCATCATGGCCATCTTCAAAGGAACGGCCATAACCATCTGGCCCACGATGTCGGCCGCAAAATCAATTGCCCCACCGTAGCCGGCTTCCAGCGAGACCGTCCCCAGGATACAGCTGGCACTGGTCAGGGCGATATCCTGTCCGGAGACGGTGCTGCCGTTCATGACCGACACGCGACGTACCTCGGTTGAAAAGGCCCCCGTCGGCAGGGGATAGTCGCCGTTCAGCACGTCCGCGGCATTGGCATACTCGCCCACCTCCAGGATGTATTCGGAGGTACCGAGCCCGCCGAGGGTATAGGTGCCGTCGCCGGCGGGCTGCGCCATGACGGGCATCTGCCAGTCCCACCCTCCCTTGGTCGCCTTGATGACCACCTTGGAGAGATCGACTGGAGCCCCTTCATCGTTGGTGCCCGAAATCGTGCCGGTGATGGCGCCTGAGTAAGGCGCAAAGGTCATGTTCACCCCGGTGGACTGACTACTGTCCGTGCTGAGGGTCGTGATCAAGGGCATGGGGCTCTGCTCGTAACCCTCGCCCAGCCAGGAGTGGACTTCGTAGGTCCCGGCGTTGAGGCCCCCGATGGTGTAGGCGACACTCTGATTCGTTCCCCTGGGGATCTCAACCTGCGTGCCGCTCCAGCCACTGCTGGTGGGCGACCAGGCATCCACCCACAGATAGATGGGCTGACTGCCGTCATCACCCTCCCAGGCCTTATAATTGTCGGTATCTCCGGCGATGGTGATGGTGCCGCTAATGCGGGCGCCCTGTTCAACGGTGAGGTTTCCCAGATCCTTATCCTCCCCGGCGGTCACGACGACGTCCGTGATCCGGGCGGTTTTGTAGCCCCAAACACGGACCTCCACGGTATAGGTCCCGGCAAGGGCGGAGCGGATGTCGAAGTTCCCCACGGTCTGCCCGGTCTCCACGGAGCCGCCACCCCAGATCATGGTGCCGTCAGCCTGCTTGGCATTGATGTCGATCCAGATCGGCTGGCCCGTGGCATTGGGAGCCGGCAGTGTCACCGTCCCGAAGAGACGGCTCGCCTTCGTCATGGTGACGTCGTGTGTCCCGCCGGTCTCGGTCACCGTAACCGTGTATTCTGCGCTGGCATACCCTTCCGCTTCGGCGCGGATGTAGTAGGTCTTTTCCTGTCCGGCGGGGGGCGGCGTCACGTCGACGCCGTAGGCCGCAGCGGCGCCACACTCGTCGACGTCGGCAATACCGTCGTTGTCTGAGTCGGTGGCTTCATCGGTGCAAACCCAGCTGTCCTGGGCATGGATGTGGGCATTGCCCCAACCCCATTCGGAGCCGTCATCGGTCCAGGCGTTGATGTTGATCCAGATCTGATCTTCCTGCCCGCCCCACATGTTTGTAAAGGAGTCAAACGCGGCGGGGATCGAGATCGTTCCCGTCATCTGGACGGAAGGGGAGAGGGAGAAGTTTATGTTGGGGGTATTCTGACCGGTCGACACAGCCACATCACTCGGATAGTGGGCGTTGACGTAGCCGCTCTTCATGGTTTCCACATGATAGCTCCCGGCCTTGAGACCAGAGATGGTATACGTTCCGTCCGCCGCAGTGATGCCGGAGCCCCAGCCGTACTGGGATCCTGCATGGACTTCCGCGTCCACCACCGCACTCTCACCGGCGGTCACGACGCCTGAAATGGACGCCGTTTCGATCATAACCGAGAGGGACGTATCGACCGCCTGGTCGCCGGTGGTGCTCCAGTCGCCGTCGACGTCGACCCTGATCTCGATGGGGTAAGTGCCGTTCGGCAGCACCCGCCATTGACTGTCCCGGCCCTCGAACATGAATTCCATGGCGTCCCCGGCAAGGACCCAGCCGTCCATGGTAAAGTCGGCGGTCATCCAGGCGTCCGGATCGGACCAGTCGGGGGGTTCGAACAGTCCATCGTCGTCCGTGTCCACAACGACCCGAAACGCCCCGTCGCCGTCCGAGCCGAAATGGATATAGGCCCAGTCGTCGACCTGGTCTTCATCGGGGGAAATGGTAACCGTCGTCAAGCTGCCGGCCGTTCCCGTGTCGATGCTCGCACCGGTGACGGCCGCGGCCGCCGGACGGACCAGCATGAGCGACACCAACAATCCAAGGATAAACATTTCGAAATACCTGCGTCCCATGGTTCTGCCTCCTTTCATGACTGCCTCCTTTTACAAACTAACGGATGGTTCCCCGGGAAACAGCGGACTGCCGCGCATCCCGCCGTCGCCTTTCATGATCGTTTCGCAGGGCCGCAGACCGCTTCTTGTGGGCCTCCAGCAGAAACTGCGTCTCCGACGCCTGCCTGCGGGCCAACGTGCGGGCCTTGCGCTGCTGCAGGGTGCGGACCCTCTGAACCCGCTCGAAGACGAGCCGGGCGGGCGACTTGTCGTCCCGCCAGTTCCGGGCATGCCGGCCATTGCGCCGCTCGGCAATCCGCTGCGCCGCACCGGCCCGCGTGATCTCGGCATGCCGCTGCAGCAGGGCATCCACCTCCTGCGGACTGAGAACCGCCGGTACATCCACAGGGTCCGTCTCATTTCTTTCGCGCTGTACAAGCACGTACCGCTCGGCGCTGAAGCGCCCCTTCGGATAGACCCGCACGGCCTTCAGCCGGTGCCGGCCTGCACGATCCAGTTGCGCTGAAAAGAGCATGACGTAACTGTGGACACCCAGGATGCGCTTCAGACCGTCCTCGAGAGAGAGATTCTCAACGCGGGCCGACAGGGGAATCGCCAGCAGCGACGGTTCCACGAAGAAACGAATCCCCGTGGCGCCGCTCACCGCCTCCAGAACCTCCCGGGTGGGCCGGCCCAGAATCGTTGCGTCCAGACGCCCGGCCTCGACGTCGATCAGGAGAGCGCCCGAGGGGCTGTTGAGCGCCTGTGAGGCCATCCCTGCAGAGATGCTCCCAACTGGTGCGGTGAAGCACGCGATGAAACACGCAATGAGAAGCAGCAGAGAACAGGACCGTTTCCCGTCAATTCCAAGAACGGACATCGACAAAATTCCTTTGAATCGTGGTGTTTAATGAATCAGAAGAGATCACGGCACCTGCCCGCCTTGCCTTTCCTCTCCTTGTCGGCCGGAAGGCGAAGAACTTTAGGACATTTTGAGAGGGCTAAATGGGTGGGCCGGAAAACAACGGTCGCGCAAAGCCCGGGACCCGTGGAGACGGGGGCCTGCCATCAATAATGGGGGTGTGTCACGTCCCGGCTGGAGCACTCACGACACGGCCATGTCTGAGTCAGACGGATCTGCGATGCAACGGGGGTCTCCCGCTGATATTTTGAAGCGGCCGACGGCACTCTGAAGTTGGGCCCCGAGCCGGGCGATGTCTTCACTGGACTCGGCGATCTCCCGGGCCCCGACGGACGTGTCCTGGGTGATGCAGGCAACCGTTTCGATATCGCGGCTGATCCGGTCGGCTGCAACGGACTGCTCCTCCGAGAAGACAGCCATTTGCCCCATGACGGACGTCACATCTTTGACCTTGGTTACAATCCGCTTCAGCGCGTCGCCGGCCTCTTCGGCCAAGCCCACGCCCTTTTCGACCACCTTCACTTCATGACCGACGGTTGAGAGAGCCCGCTGCGTACCTTCCTGAATGGTTTTGATCATGCCGCTGATCTCCCGCGTCGCGTGCGTGGTCTTTTCAGCCAGCTTTCGAACCTCCTCGGCAACCACGGCAAACCCTTTCCCCTGCTCCCCCGCCCGGGCCGCTTCGATCGAGGCATTCAGGGCCAGCAGATTGGTCTGATCTGCAATGTCGTCAATGGCCCGGACAATCTTCTCGATCTCCCGGGAGCCTTGGCCCAGGGCTTCGATCACTTGTCGCGACGCGTCGGCCGTTTGCGAAATGCTGTTGATGCTTGCCACGGTTCTGGCAACGACGTCACCGCCCGCCACGGCCACCCCCTCGGCTTCCCGTGCGTCTTCGGCGGCGGCGGCGGAAATCCGGGCCACCTCCACGCCGGAATGGCTCATCTCCTGGGAGGCCGCCGCCACCTGCGACGCCTTCAGGTTCTGCGCTTCACTCCCCTGGGCGATCTGGGTGGCCGAGGTCGACATCTCTTCGGAGGCACTGGCCAGCGACAACGCCGCTTCCTGGATCTTCCGGAGCATCTCTCTCAGGTTGCCGCGCATGCCGTTCAGGGAGACCAGCATTTCACCGATCTCATCCTGCGATACCACCGCCATCTCGCTCTCCGTCAAGTCGCCGGCTGCCATCTTTCGGAACAGGTACAGGGCCTCACGGATGGGACGTGAAAAGGCCTGCGAGAGGCGAAAGGCCACGACCGTCCCCAGGATAATGGCCACCAGTACAATCCCTATCATGATCACGCTGGCCGATCGTACGCTCCGGTGCGTCTCCGCCGCCCGTGCCTCGGTTTCTTCTTCGATGCGATCCATGGCTGCCGCTTCCAATACGACCATCTCTTCAATGGCCTCGATGAAAGCGACAATGCTTTTCTCGAAATCGCCCAGAGCCGCTCGGGTGTCCGGCCCGTACTCTCCTTCGCCGTCCCGGATGGCGATCAGTCTGACCGCGTCCTGAAGCACCCCCGCCTGCCGCTTCTCAAGTTCATGGACCCGCTCCATTTCCTCGACAGAGCCCCCTTCCTCTTTGATGGCGGCCTGGATGCGCGCAAACTCCTTGCCGTTCTCGCCGAACCGGCGGTAGAGCAACTGCTGCTTTTCGAAATCCTCTTCTTGAAGATACATGATCAGGGCCTGGGCTTCGCCGAAAACCGGATAGGCCCAGCGGGTTGCATGGGTCAGTGTCGCCGCCCGGTGGCTGAACTGCTCGAAGAGCGCGTTCATACGCTCCGTTTGCTTCCCGAGACCGTGCAGACGGTGTATCGCGAAGAAACCGACCCCAACGGTCATGATGAGAATCAGCCCAAAGGCTGCCGCCAGCTTCGTACGGATCTTGAGATGGTTAAGTAACGACACGCAAGGATCTCCACAGCACCCGACCCCCGGTCACAGGAAGTGGACTGGCTTCAAGCTGCATTGCCTGTTGCTGCTATGAGCGCTTATTACCGCGCCTTATCGGAAGGACCGCCACAAATCTTTAGCGGGAATAGGGAGCATTTCGGGGACCCGGCCGGAACCGGGCAGAGCTGATTGACACAGGGCACGGGGAAAGCGACCCGCAGGCCGCTCCCGTGACTGGATGGGGCGCTAGCCCGGATATTGCATGGGTGATCGTCATGAGAGGCCCCAGAGGTACTAGAGGCGCCACAGGCAAGGTGCAGAAAATTTTCTGTAACGCCGCATGTGGCAGACTGTCCGTCTTCGCAGAAGGCTACGCCGTGACAAGTCCGGCCCCGTCATAGATTGACTCATGCAATATCCGGGCTATAGCTTCGCGCCGCAGTACTTGCAGTGAACGGCATCGGGATCGTGCCCTTCGGCGCTGCATTCGGGACAGGCCTGGGTCGAGACCTCCTGCCCCAGGGCCTGGGAGAGCTCCACCGTCACGATGCCGGTCGGCACCGCGATGATGCCGTAGCCCAGAATCATGATGACCGACGCAACCATCTGGCCGATCCCGGTCTGGGGGGAGATATCCCCGTAACCCACGGTGGTCATGGTGACGATGGCCCAGTAGATGCTTCGGGGGATGCTGGTGAAACCGTTTGCCTCCCCCTCGATCAGATAGATGAGTGCACCGAAGACGATGACCAGGGTGAGAACCGTGTAGAGAAAGACGAAGATCTTGCGGCGGCTCGCCCGCAGGGCCCGCATCAGCACGTTGGCTTCGCGGACATACTGCACCAGCTTCAAGACCCGGAAGACCCGCAGAATCCGGAGGATGCGGATAACAATGAGATACTTGCTCGCCGGAAACAGAAGGCTCAGATAGGTTGGCACGATCGACAGCAGGTCCACGATCCCGTAGAAACTGATGGCATACTTGAGGGGACGCCCGATACTCATGAGACGCAGCAGATACTCCACGGTAAAGAGAATGGTGAAGAACCATTCAATCCCGTACAGGAGCCCCCCATGCTCCGCCCGAATGCTTGCCACGCTGTCGAGCAGCACCGCCGCTACACTCAGGAGGATGCTCCAGATCAGGAGCACGTCAAACCATTTCCCCGCCGGCGTATCCGCTTCGAAGATGATCTCATGCAGCAGGGGGCGCCATCCGTCTGGCGTCTTCAGCTCGGTGCTCTTTTTTCGAACGAATCGACTCAAGGGCGGTTTCCTATTTCAACAGAGGCTGCGCCGGCCTCATGTCCACGACGACAGCCTGGATGGTGCGGGAGCCGTTGTACTCGTTGACCCGCAGGTGATAGAGAAGGTCCACGGATCCACACTCCTGCAGACAAGGGTATTGATCCTTCATGTTGAAACCGATGGCCGTCACCGGCCGGGACCCCGCGGAGAGCTGGAAGCGCAGATGCGACTCCCCGACGATCCGGGGGTTGCAGACGGCCGCGCCCTTCGAAAGAAAGACCGGTTCGGGGTTTCCCATTCCGAAGGGTTTCAGCCGCTCCAGTTCCTGCAGCAGCGGCTCCGAAATAGACGCCGGCTCCAGCACACCGTCCGCCCGGATCTTAGGAACCAGATCCCCCGGTTCCAGAACCTCCTGGGCATACCGATTGATGCTCTCGCGAAACGCAGGGATCCGGTCCCAGGCAAGCGTCAGGCCCGCCGCCATCCGGTGTCCGCCGAACCCCTGCAGACTTTCCCGGCACGCGTGGAGGGCATCATAGAGAGAAAACCCGGGAATGCTGCGGCCCGAGCCGGTGCCGTGGCCGTTCCTCTCCGCAATCAGGATGGCCGGCCGGTAGAACTGCCCCACCATGCGGGAGGCCACAATGCCGATGACGCCGGGGTGCCAGTCGCGGGCTGCCAGCACGAGCACCTTTTCGGAGGCCCCTTCCCTCCCGACCTGCTCTGAGGCAGCCTCGGCAATCTCCTTTTCAATTTCCTGACGCTTCAGATTCTCCTGATTGAGCAGAGCCGCGGCCTGCTGCACCTCCCGTTCATCCCGCGAAGTCAGAAGGCGCAGCGCCAATTCGGCATCCCCCAACCGGCCCGCCGCGTTGATTCTGGGCGCCAGCACGAAGCCGACACGACCCGGGGTCACGGGCTTTCCCATCAGTCCCGACACACGGAGCAGCGCGCGAAGCCCGATGTTGGTTGTCCGTTCAATCTCCCTCAAGCCGTGGGCAACGAGAATACGATTGTCCGACACCAGTGGCACCACATCCCCCACCGTGCCGATGGCCACCAGATCGAGGTACTCTCGAAGATTGGGAAGCTTCTTTCCCGCCCAGCGGACGCTTTCACGCAACCTTGCCCGGACGGCCACGAGCAGCGAGAAAGCGATCCCCACCCCGGCCAGCGCGGCAAAGGGCTCCACCTGCGCCGCACGTGTGCCGGCCCCATTCCCCAGCGCGTTGCCCAAATGGATCTTCGGGTTGACCAGAAAGGGCGTCTCCGGCAGGGCTTCCGGCGGCTCATGGTGGTCGGTGACGATGACGTCCATCCCGAGGGATCGCGCGAGGGCTATCTCTTCCACGGCGGAAATGCCGTTGTCCACGGTGACGAGAAGCTCCGCACCGGATGCGGCGATCTCGCGGATAGCCTCGGAGTGCAGACCGTACCCCTGGGTCATCCGATTGGGAAGGAAAGGGAAAACCTCCACGCCCAGGCGCCCGAGCACCAGCACCAACAGTGATGTGGCCGTGACCCCGTCGACGTCGTAGTCTCCGTAGACGCAGATGCGTTCCCGCTTCTCGATGGCCAGCGCGAGCCGGTCCGCGGCCGCCGGCATTCCGGGGATTCGAAGCGGATTGTGAAGCTGTGACAGTCCTGCGTTGAGAAAGGCCTCCCCCTCCGGCTGGCTGCGAATGCCCCGCAGATAGAGGATCCGCGCCAACACGGGGGAAACGGAAAGCACCTGTTCGAGATGGCTGACGGCGGACTCGTCGGCCTGCTGAATCAGCCACTCTTTTTCTGTCAGGGATAGTCTCATAAGCCGGGTGTCGCCACGTATGATCGGCAGATGGCGCAGATCCTAACACAAAGCGGGTGCGGGCTCCACTTCTTATTCGTTCAGGACCGGTGAAGCCCTGCCGCGACAGGAAGCAGGAGCCCCACAAAACCGGGCTGTCATGAATTCAGACCCTATTGGCAGATTTGCCAGCAAGTTTTAACCCATTGTATTTAATATATTTCTGGCGCTCACCTATGTCCGGCCCAACCCCTGTTGTGACAATTTGACTCATCGGGTTCTGCCGTCCGTTGTCCGCGAATGTAGAATGGGCAGACCCGATTGCCCAATCATTTCAGCGAGTTATCCTCCATGGGCCCGCAAGCTTTTTTGGTGGGCATGCGAATTGCAAGCAAGAGAAAAACTATAGAGAAGAACAAATGTTGAAGACGGATCCTGAAACAGGATCGACACGCAGATGCAGGGCAGAACGCCCCGATGACCCAGCAGGAACGGAAGTCCGTTGCTCTATATGTAAGGGGATCACCCGAACGCAAGGAGGTGCGCCGATGACGGAAAAGGTGAATGCGGACAAAACAGTGGATGCCCGCGGAGCGTTTTGCCCCGGTCCCCTGATGGAGTTGATCGGCTCCATGAAAACGGAACCGGTCAACGCCGTGATCGAGATTCTCTCATCCGATCACGGGTCCTCCAGGGACATACCCGAGTGGATAGCCAAGGTGGGCCACGAGTTCATCAGTTGCGACGAGAAGCAGGGCTACTGGAGCATCCTGGTGCGGAAGCTGAAATAGGGACACAACCTTGACGGGCAGGGCCCAAGACGCCCAGCCCGGAACTGTCCGTCGGTTCAGGTTGTGAAGAGGAGGGAGCCTTCCCTGCTTCCCCTGCCACTGAGAGCTGGACATCACCGATACGATCGGCGCCCAGCCGCGCCAGACAAAGGAGGTCTACCAAAGGGAAAAGGGTCCTGATTCTCGGGGGAGGAACCGGGGGGACGATTGCGAAGAACCTCACCAGGCGCCTCGTCAATCCCCAGATCCAGAATCCCCAGATCCAGAATCCGGAGATTTTAGATCTCATCGCGGCGATGGTGGGAGGCACCCATACCCCCATGGAAGATATGAAGAAGGAACCCTACGAAAAAGCGGGCTTGCCGGGGCTGGAGAAGAACGCCCGAGACCCGGAAGTGCAGAAGGGGCTTGTCTTTGTCAGCAATTTCGCCAAGAACTTCCACCGGAGTCTCAGCGTTGTGGAAGGACCCACGCTTTGATGGAGAGTGTCTAACAGTTTAGAGGGTACGGCCCGGTCTTTTTTTCGCCATAACGGTTCGCCAAAACCCGCACCCCCAATAAGATGGGCCGTGCCCTCTAATCCCTTAACCCGGATATTGTATGAGTGATCGTCATGAGAGGCCGTAGAGGCGCCTCAGGCAATATCCGGGTTCACCATCGACCCCCGTCAGTGGCCCCTCGGTTTAACCTTCCAGAGAATGACCACGATCATCCCCAAGACCACAAGCAATTTGGCCAGTGTCCCCTAGACAGGGCCGCGCAAAGCCCCGTATCCGATTCGAATGCGTGCGCCTCATGCCTTGGCCGGCTTGGCATATTTGTCAAACAGCAGGAGGGTGGGACTGGCGATGAAGATGGACG
The DNA here is from genome assembly GCA_945786985.1 of uncultured Nitrospirota bacterium. Classification (GTDB taxonomy): domain Bacteria; phylum CG2-30-53-67; class CG2-30-53-67; order CG2-30-53-67; family CG2-30-53-67; genus CALZGC01. The sequence goes on from CALZGC010000047.1 coordinate 25,870, forward strand.
AGTAGGTCCCCACTACGACGCCGATGGTCAGGGCGAAGGCGAAATCATGGATCACCTCGCCACCGAGGAAAAAGAGGGCCAGCACCACGATCAGCGTCGTCAGGGAGGTCAGCAGGGTCCGGCTCAGTGTCAGATTGATGCTCTTGTTGATGGTCGCTTCGTAGGTCTCTTTCGCCTTGAGCCGGAGACGCTCCCGGATCCGGTCGAAGAGCACGATGGTGTCGTTCAGGGAGTACCCGACGATGGTGAGAATGGCCGCAATGATGGGGAGGGTGAACTCCTTGTTCAGCACGGAGAACACCCCGACGGTGAACAGCACATCGTGGACCAGCGCCAGAATGGCGCCCACGGCAAAACGGAACTCAAACCGGATGGTAATGTAGATGAGCACCCCGATCAGGGCATAGAGGAGCGCTAGCAGCGCCTTTCGCTGCAGGTCCCGCCCCACCTGTGGTCCCACGACTTCGACGCGCTCCACCGTGAAGGCGTCCTGCCCGAAAGCCGTGGCCAGAGCGCCGGTAATATGATCGGAGAGGTTCTCCAGGGACGCGCTCGACTTCTCCACGCGGATGATCACCTCCCGGGGGCTGCCGAACTCCTGTATCACGCTCTCGCCCAGGTCGATCCCCTTCAGAGCGTCCCGGATCTTCCCGATGTCCGCCGGGGCATCGAACTTGAGCTGCACCAGGGTGCCGCCGGCGAAATCGATGCCGTAGTTCAAGCCGCCTCGAACCAGGATGGATCCCAGCCCGAAGAGAATCAGAGCCGTTGAGAATGCGATGAAGATCTTCCGGTTCTTCTGGAAATTAACACGCGTATCCGGTTTGATCAACTCCATAGTCTGTGTCTCCGTTCCTTCTGAAGGTCTGTCAGATACTGAGTTCCACCATTTCCCGCCGGGCCGTGAACAGATCGAAAATGACCCGGGTTACGAAGATCGCGGTAAACATACTCGCAATGATACCGAGACAAAGGGTGACGGCAAATCCCTTGACCGGCCCCGTACCGAACTGAAACAGGACGAAAGCCGCGATCAGGGTCGTCACGTTGGCGTCAAGGATGGTACTGAAGGCCTTGGAGTAGCCCCCGTCCACAGCGGACATCACCGTCTTGCCGGCCCGCAGCTCTTCCCGAATCCGTTCGAAGATAATCACATTCGCATCGACCGCCATGCCGATGGTCAGGATGATGCCGGCAATTCCCGGCAGGGTCAATGTGGCATTCAGACCCGACAGGGCGGCCATGATGAAGAGGAGATTCAGCACCAACGCGAGGTTGGCCACCAGTCCGGCCAGCCTGTAGTATAGGATCATGAAAATGACGACCAGAATGCCGCCGACGATGATCGATTTCAACCCCTTGTCGATGGAATCCTGTCCCAGCGACGGACCGACGGTACGGTTCTCCATGATGGTCACCGGCGCCGGCAGCGCCCCGGCCCGCAGCACAATGGCCAGGTCCTTGGCCTCCTCCAGCGAAAAACGGCCGCTGATCTGGGCACGGCCGCCGGAGATACGCTCCTGAATGGTCGGCGCCGAATAGACGGTGTCATCCAGGACGATGGCCATGCGCTTCTTCACATATTTGCCCGTCACCGTTTCAAAGATCCGGCTCCCCCGGGGGTCAAAGGTCATATGGACGTAGGGGCTGTTGAACTGATCGTAACTGACCCGCGCGTCATTGATGGTGTCCCCCGTCAGCAGCACCCGCTTCTTCAGCAGCAAGGGCTGTTTCTTGCCGGTGATCGAATCCTTCTGATAGAGGATCTCCGCATCCATGGGGATGTCGCCCTGCAGGGCACGGTCGAGACTGGTCGTGTCGTCGACGAGTTTGAACTCCAGCCGCGCCGTCTTACCGATGAGGGAGATGGCCCGTTTGGTATCCTTGAGACCGGGGAGCTGAATGAGAATCCTCTCTTTGCCCTCCCGCTGGATGGTCGGTTCGGCCACGCCGAATTCGTCAATCCGGTTGCGAATGGTCTCGAGGCTCTGGTCGATGGCGGAAGCCTTGATCCGCTGAATCTCCTGATCGGTGAGGCTCAGCACCAGCCGGTTGGATCCGGCCGTGTCGACGTTGAGCACGCCGCTGTACTCCCGTTCGATCAACTGCTCGATATCGTTCACACCGCTGGTGTCCAGGGTTTCCACCTCCAGGGTGTCGTCCGCCCGATCGACGAAGATGTAATCGATCCCCCGGTCGCCCAGCACATCCTGAAACTCATCCACCATCCGATCAAGGGTGGCATCGACAGCCTCTTCGGTTTCCACACCGAGGATCAGATGCATCCCTCCCTGCAGGTCGAGTCCCTTGTTGATCTTGTGACCCTGAACGGGAGAGAGGAAATAGATCGCCGCCAGAACTGACAGGAGGATCACGGCAACCTTCCACTGCATATTCTTGTCCATCCGGAACTCCTTATTGTGTGATCGACAACGATTGGAACGGACCGCGACGGTGCACCGCGACAGGCTCGGTAACCATCGTCACGGCTCAAGCTCGAACGGGTCCCGGGAGAATACCGTACCAAGCCGACTCAGGGACCCCAGCCTCTTTGGCAGGCGCTGTTCAGCCTTTCAGGACGCTCCCGGTTGTATGAAATTCTTTCCGGGGAATATCAATTCGTCATTCACTATATCACAGCGCCAAGTCAGAAGAAACAACAATTTCCGAATTTACCCAATCATTTCATGCCCTTCCGGACCATGGGCTGACAAAAATAGAGCCGAGGCCGGACCTTGGATCTCCGGTTGTCGCTTCAGGACGTCTGTTCACCCGAGCTGATCAATCGGGTAATCGCGCCGCGGTCTACCTTGATTCTGACCTTGTCGTCTACCTGCAGGGTTACCAGCTCCGGGGTAATCGTCTTGAGTTCGCCGTGGACCCCGCCTGATGTCACGACCCGATCGCCCACGCGCAGCGCGGCCAGCATGTTCTTGTGCTCTTTGCTCTTCTTCATCTGAGGACGGATCAGCAGAAAATAGAAGATCAGAACCATCAGAATCAGCGGAATAAAACTCTGGAAGACGCTCGGTTGCTGTGCGGCGCCCTGGGCATAAGCCAACGTTGCGATCATGGTCTCCTCCTCGCTTCAATGATAAGTTTATCGTAACGACTCAGGTCACCTCTCTTTTGCCGCATGACTGCGTTGTTGCGGTGCTCAAATCCTCAACGTATGAAAAATACGCCTCCGGTTTTGCGCTCCTCACGCCTTGTCCTGCGGCAAAATAGAAGCAACCTGAGCAGTTACAGTTTAGCCACCATAGGCTTGTCCAGCGTCCGGGTTAAACGTCCTGCGGGAACCCGGACGACTGGACCGGGTTCGGACCCTGCCCGCCTGTGCCGGCCTGGTAGCGTTCATAAAACTCACGGCGATAACGGGCGAGCCGGTTGTCCCGGATGGCCGCCCGGATCTCCTGCATCAGGTTCAGATAGAAGAACAGATTATGAATCGTGTTCAATCGCATGGCAAGGATCTCGCCGGCCATGAAGAGATGCCTCAGATAGGCCCGGGAATAGTGACGGCAGGTGTAGCAGCCGCAGGTTTCGTCAATGGGCCCGTCCCCGTCGGCGTGCATGGCGTTCTTGATCACCACCCGGCCGTGCGTCGTGAAGAGAAAGCCGTTGCGCGCGTTTCGGGTCGGCATGACGCAGTCGAACAGATCGACCCCCCGCAGGACCGCCTCCACCAGATCTTCGGGCTTACCCACCCCCATGAGGTAGCGCGGCTTGTCCTCGGGCATATGGGGCTCGGAAGCCTCCACCATGTCGTAGAGCATCGGTTTGGTTTCACCGACACTGAGCCCGCCGATGGCATAGCCGTCAAAGCCGATCTCCACGAGCCGCCCGGTGCATTCCGCCCGGAGTTGAGGATACATCCCCCCCTGAATGATCCCGAACAGGGCCTGATCGCTGCGGGTCTTCCGGCGTCTGCATCGCGCAGCCCAGCGCACGGTGAGCTCCATCGACTGTCTGGCGCAGTCCCGGGTCACCGGATAGGGGGTGCATTCATCAAAAGCCATGATGATGTCGGCGCCCAGCGCTTCCTGAACGTCGATCGCAACCTCGGGGCTGATCTGGTGCCGGGAGCCGTCGATATGGGACTGAAAGCTCACCCCCTCTTCGTGGATCTTTCTCAGAGCCCTCTGGCTGAAGACCTGAAACCCGCCGCTGTCGGTGAGAATCGGTCCTTCCCAGTGCATGAACCGGTGCAGGCCGCCCAACCTGCGAATCAGCTCGTGACCGGGCCGCAGATACAGATGGTAGGTGTTGGCCAGAACGATGTCGGCACCCACCTCCCGCACCTCTTCCGGTGTCAGCGTCTTGACCGCCGCCTGGGTTCCCACGGGCATGAAGGCCGGTGTCTGGATCGTGCCGTGAGGCGTCTCCATCCGACCGAGGCGGCCCCGGGTCTGCGAGTCCCGGTGCAACAGTTCAAAGTGAAACCCCAATTAAGGCCTCTCAGAGAATCAGCATGGCATCGCCGTAAGAGTAGAACCGGTAGGCTCGCGCCACGGCTTCCCGATAGGCCCGATCCATCCGCTCCTTTCCGGCGAAAGCGGCTACCAGCATCAGCAGCGTGGAGCGGGGCAGGTGAAAGTTGGTCAGCAGCCCCTCAATCACCCGAAAGCGATAGCCGCAGTAGACAAACAGCTCCGTCGAATCAGTGCCCGGTGCGACCTTCCCTTCGGCATTGGCGGCCGATTCCAGCGCGCGGGTGGTCGTCGTCCCGACGGCGATCACCCGTCTTCCCGAGCGGCGCGCCGCGTTGATCCTCTCCGCCGCCTCGTCCCCGATGGTGTACGACTCCCGGTCCATCCGGTGCCGCCGGATCTCCAGCTCCGTCACCGGCCTAAAGGTTCCGGTGCCGATGTGGAGGGTCACAAAGACGGACCCCACACCCCGGGCTGCCAAGCGGCCCAGCAGGTCTTCGGTGAAATGCAGCCCCGCGGTCGGGGCCGCCACGGCCCCCGGAACCTTCGCATAAACGGTCTGATAGCGCTCCCGGTCCAGACGGGTGAGGGCGTCGTCACCGTTCCTGCGAATATAGGGCGGCACGGGCGTGCTCCCGTAGCGCTCCGCGTACGTCGCCATTCCACTTTGCAGCGAAAATCGAATGCTCCGTCCGCCGTCGGGATCGGCCGCTTCGACGACACCCTGCACGCCGCCTTCCAGCAGAAGGACCGTGCCGACGCCGGCCTTCCCGCGGATCAGCACGTCCCAAAGCCCCCCCCCGCAGTCCCGCAGGAGGAAGATCTCCACCAACCCGCCGGTCTCTTTTTTCGCCTGCAGGCGGGCCGGAACGACCCGGGTGTCGTTCAGCACGAGAAGGTCGCCCGGCACCAGCGCCTCGGTGATCTCATGAAAGCGGCTGTGCCGGAGTTCGTCCGTCCTGCGGTCCACCACCATCAGCCGCGATTGATCGCGCCGCTCGGCCGGCCGCTGGGCAATCCGATCCGCATCGAGCCTGTAATCATAGTCTGCCAGGTTGAATCCGGACAAAGATCCGTCCTCTTTGCACAACGATCCCGAAAGCACCGCCAACCCATTGACAATGCATTATTTCCGGATGAACAGGAAAAACAGTAAAGTCAGAATAATACTGATTATGATGCTGGTCGTCAAAGGAAAATAGAAGGAGAAGTTCTTTTTCTGGATGTAAAAGTCGCCGGGAAGCCTCCCGATCCAGGGGATCTTGCCGGCCAGCAGCAAAAGCCCCCCCACCAGGATCATCAAAAAACCAAACAATATCAAAAGCTTGCCAAAAGGAGGCCAGGGGTTCACCGTGGGCGTCCTTCTCCCAACAACGCCGGTCCTGCCACCATGCATCTCCGTTCGGAACCCCCGGGCCCTGGGGATTCACGAATTCGCCGGAAAGCCGCGGCGCGGATCATCCTTCTTTCAAAGAGAGCTTCTTCTTCAGATATCGGTCCCGTTCGCTGTAAACGCAGCCGCAGTAGGACTGCCGGTAAACGCCCATTTCGCGGGAGCGGGCCACGCCCTCCGGCCACCCGGGACGAAAATCTTCATAGTAGAAGGGAATCCCTGCGTCCTTTCCCACCTCTTCCCCAATGCGCCGCACAACCTCGTGCTTCTGATAAACCGAATAGAGCAGGGTCGTTGAATAGGCATCGGCCCCGCAGGTGCGCGCCGCCTCTGCCGCCGCCGTGAGACGCATCCGGTAACAGATCTGACAGCGCTCTTCTTCGCGATAGGCGACGGCCCGGAGGAATGCCTCCAGCCCGTATTCATCTCTGACCAGAAGATCGAGATCGATATCCGATGCGACGGCTGTCAGGGCGTCGAGGCGCCGCCGATATTCGGTGTAGGGATGGATATTGGGATTGTAGAAGAACCCCCGAATCGCGATGGCCCGCGGGCGCAGGATCGATTCGGGATAGAGGGTACAGGGTGCACAGCAAAGGTGAAGCAGCAGGTTCAAAAGAGTCCCTCCTGCGCGCCGTCCCGCCAGGGGAGCCCGAAGTGTTCATACGCGATGCGCGTCGCCACCCGTCCCCGGGGGGTGCGGCGCAGGTAGCCGTGCTGAATCAGGTACGGCTCGTACACATCCTCAATCGTCTCCTTCTCTTCGCTGATGGCTGCGGCCAGGGTGGAGACCCCCACGGGCCCGCCGTCAAACTTCTCAATGATCGTGCGAATGAGCCGCTGATCCATAGAATCCAGGCCAAGGCGGTCGACCTCGAGCTGGATCAGGGAACTGTCCGCCACGTCCCGGGTAATGACCCCATCGCCCTGCACTTCCGCAAAGTCCCGCAGCCGCCGCAGCAGACGGTTCGCAATCCGGGGGGTCCCCCGGGACCGCCGGGCGATTTCGAAGGCCCCGGCCGGCTCAATGGGTATTCCCAGAATCCCTGCAGAACGGGTCACAATCCGTTCGAGATCCTCGGTGCTGTAGAAGATCAGGCGGTCCACCACGCCGAACCGGTCCCGCAGCGGTGATGTCAAAAGCCCTGCGCGCGTGGTGGCGCCCACGAGGGTAAAGCGGGGAAGGTCCAGTTTGATGATCCGGGCCGACGGCCCCTCCCCCAGCATGATGTCCAGCTTGAAATCCTCCATGGCGGGGTAGAGCAGCTCCTCCACCGTCCGGTTCAGACGGTGAATCTCGTCCACGAAGAGGACGTCGCCGTCCTGAAGATTGGTCAAGACGGCCGCCAGATCCCCCGGTTTGTCGAGAACGGGCCCGGAGGTCGCCTTGATGCCCACCGCCATCTCTGCGGCCACGATATGCGCGAGGGTGGTCTTGCCCAGACCGGGCGGCCCGTAAAGGAGGACGTGGTCGAGCGCCTCCTGCCTGCCTCGCGCTGCGCTGACGAAGACCTGAAGGTTCTGCTTGATCTTGTTCTGGCCCACAAACTCATCGAGGAGGCGCGGCCGGAGACTCACCTCCAGTGAGTTCTCCTCCTCGCTCCGCTCTGGACTGATGATCCGGTGCTCTTCCATGGCTCCTCGACCCCGACGGAGGGCGGTCCGCTACTGCGCCTACGCCTTCGAGAGATAACGGAGGGACTCGCGAATGAGTTCCTCCACAGAGCGCTCCTGCTCCTCATGGGCGAGTCCCTGCAGCACGTCTTTTACTTCCGTCCTGCGATAGCCCAGGTGCACCAGGGCGGCCGCCGCGTCCTTGTACGGGCACTGCTCGAGGGCACTGTCCGGTCCACCCCCGACGACCGGCGCTCCCGGCTCGGCGGATGGCATCTTGTCTTTCAGCTCCATGCAGATCCTCTCCGCCGTTTTGCGCCCCACGCCGGGAATCCCGCTCAACCGGGCCACGTCTTCGTCGCCAATGGCCCTGCGAAGCTCTGCACCTTCCAGTCCCGACAGAATGGCGAGGGCCATCTTGGGCCCCACCTTGCTCACCGTAATGAGGATCCGAAACAGATCCTTCTCCAGCGGGGTCCCGAACCCGAAGATCTGGATGGCATCGTCCCGGACATGCGTGTGGGTGAACAGAACGACCGCCCCCCCTTCATCGGGGAGTGGATAGTATGTGGACAGGGGAATGGACACTTGGTACCCCACCCCCCCGACGTCCACAATGACTTCGGACGGCGCTTTGAAGGCCAGGATACCTTTGAGCTGCGCGATCATCTTCCCTGCGGCGGTCGAGAAAGAAAATGCTTCCGTGCGGCCACCGGTGGCGACAG
>CALZGC010000048.1 GCA_945786985.1 uncultured Nitrospirota bacterium
GGGACTCTGTCCGGGGTTTGTTCCTTGACTTTGGGGAATCGGTCCATTATAAAAAGACGCGGCGCTACATGAAAAACCCGATCCCAATCCCGTAGCCGTCACCGGTCGAGGTAAACCGTGAACAAGATGACCATCGAGGATGTCGAACTCAGTGGAAAACGGGTCTTCATGCGGGTGGATTTCAATGTGCCCATGGACGATGACGGCAATATATCGGATGACCGGCGCATGCGCGCCTCCCTGCCCTCCATCAACTATGCCATTGACCACGGTGCGCGGCTGGTGCTCGCCTCCCACCTGGGACGGCCCGGGGGAAAGGCCAATCCCCAGTATTCCCTTGCCCCGGTGGCCAAGCGGCTGGGCCGCCTCCTGAACCGGGAGGTTCGCTTCTGCCCCGACTGTATCGGCGCGCAGACACGCAGCATGATGGATTCTCTCGGCAATGGCGGCGTGCTGTTGATGGAGAACCTGCGGTTCTATGCGGGGGAAGAGGCCAACGAAGAAGCGTTCGCCCGGGAACTGGCCGAGGGGATCGACGTCTATGTGAACAATGCCTTCGGCACGGCCCACCGTGCCCATGCCTCCAACTCCGGCATCACCCGTTTCGTGCCCATCTCGGTCGCCGGTTTTCTGATGAAGCGGGAAATCGAATATTTTGAAAAGGTGACGACCCATCCGGCCCGCCCCTTTGTCGCGATTCTGGGCGGGTCCAAGGTGTCGGGCAAACTCGGCGTGATTCAGAATCTCATCGACCGCGTGGACAAGATCCTCATCGGCGGGGGGATGATGTTTACGTTTCTCAGAGCCACGCAACATGAGGTCGGCCAGTCCCTGGTGGAAGAGGAGATGATCCAGTTCTCTCTGGACATGCTGAAGCGGGCCCGGGAAAAGGGCGTCCGGTTCTACCTCCCCGTCGATGTGGTGGTGGCGGACCGGATCGATGCCGGGGCCAACACAAGAATCGTGACGGTTCAGGAGATCCCCGAAGGGTGGTACGGCCTCGACATCGGCCCGGCGTCGAGCAAGCTTTTCGAGCTAGCGCTCCAAGGTGCCAAGACCATCGTCTGGAACGGCCCCATGGGGGTGTATGAGTTGGATCCGTTCAGCCGGGGCACGACGGCGTTGGCCCATACGGTGGCCGGCTGTTACGCCACCACCATCATCGGGGGGGGCGATACCGCCGATGCGGTGAACCGTGCCGGCGAGGCGGACAACATGACGTTTATTTCCACCGGGGGGGGCGCGTCGCTCAAGCTCCTGGAGGGGAAGCATCTGCCCGGTATCGAGGGGCTGACCCAGATATTGCATGAGTAAATCTATTACGAGGCCGGACAGTCCGCCACATGCGGCGTTACAGAAGATTTTCTGACTTCGAAATATTTCAATATGTCTTCAGCCAGAAAATCTTCTGCGCCTTGCCTGTGGCGCCTCTACGGCCTCTCATGACGATCACTCATGCAATATCCGGGCTCACCGAGAAGCAGGCATGAGCCTGGCGGATCCGTGACGGGGGCCAAAGGTTCGAGCGCAAGGGGAGGCGGGGAATGCGAAGAACATTCATAGCCGGCAACTGGAAGATGTTCAAGACCATGAGCGAGGGCATCGCACTCGTGGAGGGCCTGAAGGAAGTTTCCCTTCAAGTGGAGGGAGTGGATATCGCCGTGGCGCCGCCGTTCACATCGCTCTATGTTGTCTTTCAGGCGATCCAGTCGACGCCCATCACCCTGGCTGCCCAGAATCTCTTCCACGAGACCGAGGGGGCCTACACGGGGGAGGTCTCCCCGGGGATGGTCCGGGATGCGGGATGTGACTATGTGATCCTGGGGCATTCGGAACGCCGGCAGTATTTCGAGGAAACCGACGCCATGGTGAACAAGAAGGTTCGGGCGGCTCTGGCGGTGGAACTCTCCCCGATCCTCTGTGTCGGTGAGTCGCTGGATGAGCGTGAAAGCGGGCGGACCTTCGAGGTCGTTCATCGACAGTTGCGGGAGGGTCTGGCGGGGTGCTCCGAGGGGGAGATGGGACGGGTGGTGATTGCGTACGAGCCGATCTGGGCCATCGGTACCGGCAAGACCGCGACGCTGGAGCAAGCCAACGAGGTCCATGCCCATATCCGGAACCTGCTTGCTTCCCTTTACCATACCGAAATCGCTGCCAAGACGAGAGTGCTTTACGGGGGAAGCGTCAAACCGTCCAACGCCAGGGATCTGCTGAGCCAGCCGGACATTGACGGGGCCCTCGTGGGGGGTGCCAGCCTGGAGGCCGAGTCCTTTGCCGGCATTATCCGCGCGGGCGTTCCGGGATAGTGGCCCGTTTCCGCAATAACCCGGGCAGTCGCGTATCGCAGAGCAGCCTCCTCTTCGTTCCGCCCCCCACGACGTACGGTAGAGGAAACGCCTCAGTCAGGAGACCTGAGACACTCTCGGTGTTTGACACACGGCGTCACCCCATCTTTATTCCCCCTGGGGCCCATTGCGATGAACCCCAGAAAAGTCTCTCTTTCCCGATCATGCGGATCGAATTTTCCAGAATACCGGGCGTCTAATGGCTAGAAAAAAAGATCCGGCTACGGAAGATCTGGAACTCGTCGAGAGGTCCCGTGCGGGGGACCATGAGGCCTTTTCCCGGCTCGTGACAAAGTATGAGAAGCGGATCTATCATTTGGCGTACGGGATGCTCGGGAACCGGGATAACGCCCTGGATGTGACCCAGGAAGCGTTCATCAAGGCGTACCGGGCTCTCCAGGGATTCCGGGGAGGTGGCGGTTTTCACACGTGGTTGTACCGGATTACCTACAATCAGGCCATTGATTTCATTCGAAAGGAAGGCCGGCGAACCCACGTTGAGTTTGATGAGACCTACGTGACTGGTACCGCAGAATACGTCCAGGCTTCTCTATCTCCCGAGTTCAACCCGGGCAAGAGTGTGGCACAGAAAGAACTCAGCAGGGTGGTCATGGATGCCATTCAACGTTTGCCGGAGCATCATCGCGCAGTCATCGTGCTTCGCGAGGTGGAGGGGCACTCCTACCAGGAGATTGCCCGGATCCTGAAGATCCGGAAGGGGACCGTCATGTCCCGCCTGCATTACGCCCGGCAGCAGCTTCAGGCAGACCTGACCCCCTACATAGAGGAAGGCAAGATTCGTGAAGATCGGTAATTGCAGGAGCATGGGGCGCTTGCTCAGCGCCTATTTCGACGGGGAGCTCTCCGGGCGGCAGACGGCCCGGATCGAGGCCCATTTGGCGTCGTGTGCACACTGCCGGGCCGAGCTGGCCCGTCTGCGGGAAACGCAGGCGCTGATCCGGGATGGATTCCTGGTGGGCGCCGGGGATGGGGCCCGTGAGCTCGAAGCGCTGCTTGGCGCGGTGCGCCAGGGGATGGCCGGCGGTGTTGGGGACGGTTCGGATCGGCCGGAGCGCGCCGCGCGCAGGTGGGGGCTTCGGGCCCTCGTGCCCGCGGCGGTGGGGGCGGCTGCCCTGGTACTGGTTTTCCGTTTTGCCGTTTACAGAACACCCGAGCCTGTGGTAAAAACGTTAGTTAAGAATGACTGCATTGTCGACACGATCGACGGCGGCGACCGGACGGTCCTGCTGTTCAAAACTCACAATTCGAAAATGACCGTGATCTGGGTCTCCGGAAACGGGGAACGCCTTTCGCCGGAGGAGGTCTGATGACTAGCCTCAGAAGAGATCGATCGCCCATGATCGTTCCGTTCGCTCTGGCGATGGTGCTCGTTTGCTGCCTGAATGCAGGATCTGCCGGGGCTGCGGATTACCACATCCAGGTGCGCACCATTCTGGCTGCCAATTCGGATCAGGGTTTTGATCCCCGCCTGCTCGATCTCAAGAAAGACCTGATCGCTCTCAACTATATGTCTTTTCAGCTGCTCGACACCACGGGGGTGACCCTCAGCCCGGGGCAGACCGGCAAGGTGAAACTTCCCGGGGGCCGCGTCCTGCTGCTGACCCCGGTGGGGGTGGTGGGGAGTAAGATCGACATGAAGATCGCCATCCGGGAAGGTGCTGAATCCATCCTGACGACGCGCATGCGTATTGAGAATCACGGGACCGTCATTATCGGCGGTCCCGGGCACGAGGCCGGCTTTCTGACTCTCGCCGTGACCGCGAATTTTTAGTTCTTGTCTCTCCGTGATGTTTATGCTAAAAAAAGGTTTTTGGTAAGAACGGGTTCAAGAGGAGCCGGCCGACATGTACGTCTTGCTTGCGGTCATTCACATATTCGTCTGCTTTATTCTGATCCTGATCGTCCTGCTGCAGGGGGGCAAGGGGGCGGAAATGGGCGCCGCCTTCGGGGGAGCCAGTCAAACGGTTTTCGGCAGCTCCGGACCGACCGACTTTCTCGGAAAGCTGACGACCTGGTCTGCGGGGATCTTCATGCTGACCTCTCTCTTTCTGGCCTATCTCTCCGGTGGCCAGACAGCCCCTTCGGTTGTGGATAAGCTCCCCATCGCAACCGAACAACAGACGCAGCAGCTACCCCTGCCGCCGGAAGGGATGGACAAAGTCCTTCCGCCGGAGATTCCCGGGGGACAGACGGAAGGCCCCGCTGCCCTTCCCGAGGAGGCACCCCCGGTGCCCGGACCCGACAGGGGATCGGGTGCGACCTCTCCCTAGCCGGTTGCCGACGTACGAGGTTTCCCGCCTATCCGTTCCGGGCCGTTTGCAACGGCCGTTTCCGTTTGGCGCCAGTCCGGCCGCGTTGCGTCTTCTGAAAGGGTGACACCCATGACTTCCACACGTAGGCTCCCACGGATTGTTTGCTGTCTGTCCGCCCTGATCCTGGTGCTGTCCGGGGCGGCGTGCTCCAAATCGGATCGCGGTTCGACGCCTGCGAAAACAGAGACGGCTGCCTCGGAGCCCGTCACGGGCGATGCGATCGTGGTGGCCTCCATCGGTGATGCCAAGCGGCTCAATCCGGTCATTGCCAACGACAGCGCCTCCGGAGACATCAATGGACAGGTCTTCAACGGACTGATTCGATACGACAAGGACCTGCAGTTCGAAGGGGAACTGGCCGAGTCCTGGGATGTCTCGGAGGACGGTCTGGTCATTACGTTTCATCTGCGCGCCGGTGTGCTCTGGCATGACGGCGAGCCCTTCACGGCCGAGGACGTTCTCTTCACCTATCTGAAACTGATTGACCCGGATGTGGCCACGCCATATGGTGCCGACTACGAACGGGTGCAAAAGGCAGAAGTGCTCGATCCGCTGACCTTTCGGGTGGCCTACAAGGAAGCCTTTGCGCCGGCCCTGGAGAGTTGGGCCATGGGGGTCATCCCGAAGCACCTCCTCCACGGGAAAGATATCAATACGGCGGAATTCAACCGCAGCCCTATCGGTACCGGACCTTATCGCTTCAAGGAGTGGATCACCGGGCAGAAGATCGTTCTTAGTGCCAACGAGCAATACTTCAAAGGGCGCCCCCATATTGACGAATACATTTACCGCGTCATTCCCGATCCGGCCACGACCTTCCTGGAGCTCAAGTCCGGCGGCGTCGATGCAATGGGGCTGACGCCGCTGCAGTATCAGCGGCAGACGGATACGGCCTTCTTCCGGGAGAATTTCCGGAAATTCCGCTATGCCGGCAACGGCTATACCTATCTCGGGTACAATCTGAAGGATCCCAAGTTCAGGGAAAAACGTGTGCGACAGGCGCTGTCTCATGCCATCAATAAGGACGATATCATCAAAGGGGTCCGCCTGGGTCTGGGCTCCCCGGCGACGGGTCCCTATCCGCCCCACTACTGGGCCTACAACGAGAACGTACCGATTTACGAGTACCATCCCGACAAGGCCAGGGCCATGCTCAAGGAGGCGGGCTGGGAGGATACCGATCAGGACGGCCTGCTCGACCGCGAGGGGGTCTCTTTCCGCTTCACAATTATTACCAACCAGGGCAATGACGAGCGCAAGCAGGCCGCAGAGATTATCCAGCAGAACCTGCGGCAGGTTGGCGTCGACGTGAAGATCAAGATTGTGGAATGGCAGGCTTTTATCAACCAGTTTGTGGACAAGCGGAATTTTGAGGCGATCATCCTGGGGTGGTCCATCGGCATTGATCCGGACAACTATATCATGTGGCACTCCTCCCAGACTGCTCCGAACCAGTACAATTTTATCTCCTACAGCAATCCCGAACTGGACGAGCTGCTGATCGGGGGGCGAAAGACGTTCGGCCAGGCGGAGCGGCAGAAGATCTATCGGCGCGTCCACGCCATCCTCGCCGAGGATCAACCTTACTGTTTTCTCTGGGTTCCGGACGCCTTGCCCATTGTGGATGTGAGATTTCACGGAATTAAGGAGGAAAAAGCGGGAATCTGGTATAATTTTGAGGATTGGTGGGTTCCAAAGAATCTGCAGCGCTACGTGCCATAAAGAGCCAGAATTCAACAATAGATTTGACATTCGTCAGTTTCTTCTATATCTTGTTGCCACGAATCGGATTTCTCTGGAGGAGTGGCGATGGGTATTTTGCGGTGGGACCCTTTTAAAGACGTCTCCTCGGCCCAAGAGCGGTTGCAGCGTTTTATTGACGAGCCCAGCTTCGCAGCGCCGGCCCTCGGGGCACCGAACCGGGGGTGTTACATGCCGGTGGTGGATATCCTCGAATCAAAGGGCTATGTGGTGGTTCGGGCCGAACTTCCCGGAGTGAACCGGGAGGACATCACCATCGAGATTGAGGGCGATGTGCTGCTCCTCAGAGGCGAGCGGAAGTTTGAAAAAGAAGTGGAGCATGAAAATTATCACCGCATGGAGTGCTCCTACGGCACGTTTCAGCGCGCGTTTACCCTCCCCGAGCTGATCCGAAAAGAAGAAGTAACCGCTCAGTTCGAACAGGGGGTTCTCGAAATTCGGATGCCCAAAGGTTCCGAAAAAAAGGAAATCCCCGTCAGCGGCGAGTGAGTCCTGCCTGCATCGGCTCACAACGGCCACATTCCAGCTGATGATCTCACCGGGATAGTGCATGAGGCAATCTTATTGCGAGTCCGGACTTGTCACGGCCTAGCATTCTGCGAAGACGGATAGTCTGCCACATGCGGCGTTACAGAAAACTTCCTGACTTCAAAATATTCCAACATGTCTTCAGCCAGTAAATCTTCTGGGCCTTGCCTGTGTCGACTCTAGTACCTCTGGGGCCTCTCATGACGATCAATCGTGCAATATCGTGGTTAACGCGCAAGCGCTTCCTTGTTTGAAGTATTCCTCAGAAAACCGGTCTTCTGGTGGCTCCAGAATCAGCCTTTCTGGCGACACCCCCCTTTTTTTGCCCCCCCGTATTGACATGGATGGACTCAATAATTATATTCTGCATGGACTCAACCTTGTTGAATCGCAAAGGGAATAGCATGTCTTACCTTAATATAAGGAGGAGAAACAGATGAGCAAGATCATTGGAATCGACCTCGGGACAACGAATTCCGTGGTGGCCGTCATGCAGGGAGGAGACCCCGAGGTTATCACCAACGAAGAGGGCGGGCGAACCACGCCCTCGGTGGTCGCCTTCGGCAAGGACGGGGAGATCATGGTGGGGCAGGTCGCCAAGCGGCAGGCCGTGACCAACCCTGAGAACACGATCTTTTCCATCAAGCGTTTCACGGGGCGGCGCTACGACGAGGTCAGCGAGGAGATGACCATCGTCCCCTATAAGGTGATCGAAGCGCCCAACGGAGATGCCAAAGTGGTCGTCAAGGGTAAGGAGTACGCCCCCGCCGAGATTGCCGCGAAGATTCTCCAGAAGTTGAAAAAGGCGGCGGAGGATTATCTGGGAGAAAAAGTTACCGATGCGGTGATTACGGTTCCGGCCTACTTCAACGACAGCCAGCGGCAGGCCACTAAAGACGCGGGCACTATTGCCGGTCTTAATGTGAAGCGGATCATCAATGAGCCGACCGCGGCGGCCCTGGCTTATGGTCTGGACAAGAAAAAGGACCAGACCATTGCCGTCTATGACTTCGGAGGCGGCACCTTTGATATCTCCATCCTGGAGGTGGGCGACAAGGTGGTTGAGGTCAAGTCGACCAACGGAGACACCCATCTGGGTGGTGACAATCTTGATCAGCGGATCATTGACTGGCTGGTGGCTGAATTCAAGAAGGATCAGGGCATCGATCTGGGTACGGATCAGATGGCGCTGCAGCGGCTGAAGGAGGCGGCGGAGAAGGCCAAGATTGAACTTTCGACGGTGCAGGAGACGGAAATCAATCTCCCCTTCGTCACGGCCGATGCCGCGGGCCCCAAGCATCTGAACATCAAGCTCACCCGCTCGCGGTTCGAGCAGCTGGTGGAAGAACTCATCGAACGGAGCAAGGAGCCGTGCGTAAAGGCGCTGGCCGATGCCAAGATCAGCGCGGCGGAGGTGGACGAAGTCGTTCTCGTCGGCGGCTCCACCCGGATTCCCAAGGTTCAGCAGTTGGTGAAGGAGATCTTCGGCAAGGATCCGAGCAAGGGGGTCAACCCCGATGAAGTGGTGGCGGCGGGCGCGGCCATTCAGGGGGGGGTGCTCGCGGGCGACGTGAAGGATCTGCTCCTTCTCGATGTGACGCCGCTCTCGCTTGGCATTGAAACCCTCGGCGGGGTGATGACGCGCCTCATCGATCGCAATACGACCATTCCGACAAAAAAGAGCGAGGTCTTCTCGACGGCCGCGGACAACCAGACCAGTGTGGAGATCCATGTGCTTCAGGGCGAACGCGAAATGGCCGGGGACAACCGGACCCTCGGACGGTTTCATCTGGTTGGCATTCCGCCCGCGCCCAGAGGGATGCCGCAGGTCGAGGTCAGTTTCGACATCGATGCCAACGGCATCGTCAATGTTTCCGCCAAAGACATGGGAACCGGTAAGGAGCAGAAGATCACCATCACCTCTTCCAGCGGACTGGCCAAGGAGGAGATTGACCGGATGGTAACGGATGCCGATGCCCACGCGGAAGAAGACAAGAAGCGCCGGGAGAGTATCGAGGTCCACAATCAGCTCGATACCCTGATCTACAATACGGAGAAAACGGTCAACGAAAACAAGGACAAGGTGTCGGCCAACGACCTGGAGGAGATCGAGACGGCGCTGGCCGACGGCAAGAAGGCCCTGGCCTCCGAGGACACATCCGCCATGCAAGAGGCCATGGAGAAGGTGACCAAGGCTTCCCACAAGATCGCCGAGGTCATCTATCAGCAGCAGGCCTCTCAGCCGTCTGCCGGAGAGGCGCCCGAGGGTGCGGAAGAGCCCCAGCAGGAAGCGGAGGTGGTGGACGCTGAGTTTGAGGACGAGAAATAGTCGGAGGAGAGAGCTATGCCGATGAAAAAATGGGACCCCTTTCGGGATCTGATGTCGATTCAGGATCGGGTCAATCAACTCTTTGATGAGACAATGGCCATGAGCAAGCGTGGTGCCGAGGATTTCTGCACCGGAAACTGGGCGCCGCCCGTGGATATCTACGAGACCGGCTCGCACGTCGTTCTGAAGGCGGAGATCCCCGGCATCAGCCAGGATGCCATCGACATCAAGATCGAAGGCAACCTGCTCATCCTGAAGGGCGAGCGGCAGTTCGAAAAGAAGACGGACGAAGAGACCTATTACCGCATCGAGAGGGCCTATGGAACCTTCATGCGTTCCTTCACGCTTCCCAACAGCGTGGACCAGGAAGGCGTCAAGGCCACCTACGAGGCGGGGGTGCTCAAGATCGTCATGCGCAAGAAGGATGCCCGCTCGACACCAAGCATCAAGGTGGAAGTCAGCTGAGGCAGCCTGATGCCGAGCGCAGCCTGCACGCGCCGCGGCGTTCTTGCAGCAGTGCGGCGGGTCGGACAGAGCAGGGAAAACAGGCACGATGATGGCCACGAAAGACTACTATGAGACCCTCGGGGTCAAGCGCAATGCCAGCGCGGAGGAGATCAAGAAGGCCTACCGTAAACTGGCGCGCCAGTATCATCCCGATGTGAACGTCAAGGCCAAGCACGCCGGAGAGAAGTTCAAGGCGATCACTGAGGCCTATGAGGTCCTGGGCGATCCGGACAAGAAGAAACAGTACGATCTGTTCGGAAAGGCGGGAAGCCACTCCGGCTACCGTAGCGCGCAGGGCGCCAACCCGTTTCAGGGGCGAGGATTCGAAGGGTTTGACGTTCGGTTCGGCGGCGCCACCCCCGGGGGGGGCGCGGGGTTTGAGGATCTCTTTGGCGATCTGTTCGGCGGGCGAGGCGCCCGCCCAAGGGGGCCCACCAAAGGCCAGGATATCCAGTACGCCATGGAGATCTCCCTTGAAGATGCCGTCAAGGGGATACAGACCCGGGTCAATGTCAATCACGACACCATCACCGTGAAGATTCCTGCTGGGGTGGACACGGGCTCAAAAGTCCGCGTCGCCGGCAAAGGCGAATCGGGCATCGAAGGCGGTCCGCCGGGCGATCTGTACATTGTCACCAAGGTGCGGCCGCATCCGTATTTCGAGCGCAAAGGGGACAACGTCTACCTGGAAGTGCCCGTGACTTTCGTCGAGGCGGCCCTGGGAACGAAAATCAGGGTTCCGACCGTGGCCGGGATGATTCAGCTGACCATCCCGGCCGGGACACAGAGTGGCGGGAAACTCCGGCTCAAGGGCCGGGGGATTCCCCATCTGCGCGGTGGCGGGCGCGGGGATCAGTTTGTGGTGATCCAGGTGACCGTGCCTGAAAAGCTGGACGCGGAATCTAAGCAGCTGCTGAAGGATTTTGAGCGGATGTATTCCGAGGATCCGAGAGGCAAAATGAGGTGGTAGTATGGCCGAGACAGGCGAGGCCTTATTCACGATCAGTGTCGTGGCCCAACGCTTCGATTTGCATCCTCAGACCCTGCGGGTGTACGAGCGAGAGGGGCTGCTGTCGCCGAGGCGCTCGAGCGGCAATACCCGCCTTTACTCCCAGGCGGATATCGAACGGATTCGGTTGATTCTGAGTCTGACCCGGGATCTGGGAGTGAATCTCGCGGGGGTGGACGTAATTCTGAGATTGAAAGAGCAGCTGCGGGAGCTGGAGCGAGAACGGGACGAAATCCTCCGCTTCATTGTGGCGGAGGCCCGGGACGGCAGGCGGACCAGGCAGGCGCTGGTGCGAACCCGGCACGGTAAACCCTCCCGGAGCAACGGATAGTCCGGGCGCGAGCCGCCCCGTGGGGTCGAAAACGAGAACAGCTGTAGAAGGAACAAAAAAGAGATGAGATTTGATCGTTTTACATTGAAAGCACAGGAGGCCGTTCAGGAGGCCCGATCGGTAGCCCAGCGGCATGGACATCAGCAGGTTGACGGAGACCACCTGCTATCGGCCCTCATCGAGCAGCCGGAGGGGGTGGTGCGCCCGATCCTGCAGCGGCTGGAAGTTTCCGCGAACGCTCTCCTTCAGGCGGTGGAAAAGCTCATGGAGGGCAAACCTCAGGTTTCCGGGCCTGCGGCGATGGATCAGATCTACATCACGCCGGAGTTGAACCAGGTTTTCGAAGCCGCCCTTAAGGAGGCGGGACGCCTGCGGGATGAGTTCGTCAGTACGGAGCATCTGCTCATCGCCCTGGCCGAAAAGGGCGCTGCGGTGGCCGGTCTGCTGAAGCAGCACAAGGTCACGGGAGAACGGATTCTTGCCGTGCTCAAGGATATCCGGGGGTCTCAGCGGGTCACGGACCAGTCGCCCGAGGACAAATATCAGGCCCTCACCCGCTACACCCGGGATCTGACCGACGAGGCCAGCCGCGGCAAGTTGGATCCGATCATCGGACGGGACGAGGAGATTCGGCGCGTCATTCAGGTGCTCTCGCGTCGTACCAAGAATAACCCGGTGCTCATTGGGGAGCCGGGCGTGGGCAAGACCGCCCTGGCCGAAGGGTTGGCTCAGCGCGTGGTGGCGGGAGACGTTCCGGAGAGTATCAAGAACAAACGGGTGCTGGCCCTTGATTTGGGTGCCCTGATCGCGGGCGCCAAGTACCGCGGCGAATTCGAAGACCGGCTCAAGGCGGTCCTCAAGGAGATTGACGAAGCGGAGGGCCGCATCATCCTCTTTATCGACGAGCTGCACACGCTGGTCGGCGCGGGCGCCGCCGAGGGCGCCATGGATGCTTCCAACATGCTCAAGCCTGCACTGGCGCGCGGCGAGCTGCGGTGTGTGGGTGCCACCACCCTCGATGAGTACCGCAAGCATATCGAAAAGGACGGGGCCCTGGAGCGGCGATTCCAGCCGGTGCTGCTGGGCGAGCCGACTGTGGAGGACACCGTTTCCATTCTGCGGGGCCTCAAAGAGCGCTACGAGGTGCACCATGGTGTGCGGATACAGGATGCAGCTTTGGTGGCGGCCGCGAGGCTCTCCCATCGTTACATCACCGACCGGTTTCTGCCGGACAAAGCGATCGATCTGATCGACGAGGCCTCCTCCAAGCTGAAAATGGAGATCGATAGTATGCCCGCCGAGCTGGACGAGTTGGAGCGAAAGATCCGCCAGCTCGAGATCGAGCGGGAAGGGCTGAAACGGGAACGGGATGCCGCATCGAAGGAGCGCATCGGAGGTATCGAGCAGGAATTGACAGGGTTGAAGGAATCTTCGTCCGTTCTCAAGGCCCGATGGGAGGGGGAGAAACACGCCATTCAGACCATCCGGGGCATCAAGGAGAAGGTCGAGCAGAGCAAGATCGAGGAAGAAAAGGCTGAGAGGGACGGGGACCTGCAGCGGGCGTCGGAGCTCCGCTACGGCACGCTGGTCGAGTTGAACAAGAAACTGGCGGCCGCCGAAGCGCGACTGCAGGAGATTCAGAAGGATGGCGCCATGCTGACCGAAGAGGTCACGGATGAGGATGTGGCCCAGATAGTCGCCAAGTGGACGGGAATTCCCGTCACCAGGATGTTGGAAGGAGAGCGGGAAAAGCTGATCCGTATGGAGGAGGCTCTCAAGCGGCGTGTGATCGGGCAGGATCTGGCCGTAGGGGCCGTGTCCGACGCGGTCCGAAGGGCGCGGGCCGGGCTGTCCGATCCCAAGCGTCCCATCGGCTCCTTTATCTTTCTCGGTCCCACGGGGGTCGGCAAAACGGAGCTGACCCGCACCCTGGCGGAGTTTCTCTTCGATGATGAGGAGGCGATGGTGCGGATTGATATGTCCGAGTATATGGAGCGCCACACCGTGGCCCGGCTGATCGGTGCCCCACCCGGCTATATCGGCTACGAGGAGGGGGGCCAGCTCACGGAAGCGGTGCGCCGCCGCCCCTATGCGGTGGTGCTGCTCGACGAGATCGAAAAGGCCCACCCCGACGTCTTCAATATCTTGCTGCAGATTCTGGAGGACGGGCGCCTGACCGACTCCCACGGGCGTACCGTGGATTTCAAGAACACCGTGATCATCATGACGTCGAATGTGGGCAGCCAGCACATCCGCCAGATCACGGAGACGATCGACAGCGACGAGTATCAGAAGCGTTACGAGGCCATGCGCGGCCAGGTGCTGCAGGATCTCAAGGGCCTCTTCAAGCCGGAATTCCTAAACCGCATCGACGAGATCATCGTATTTCACGCGCTGGGCAAGGAACATCTGCTCCAGATCGTGGACCTTCTGCTTGACCGTCTACGCGAACGGCTGGCAGACGCTGATCTGCGTATCAAAGTGACGGAGACGCTCAAAGCGGAACTTGCCGAGCTCGGTTATGATCCCCTTTATGGGGCACGGCCCCTCAAGCGGGTGATTCAGCAGGTGATCGAGAACCCCCTGTCCCGGGAGATTCTCAACGGGACGTTCCGTCCCGGCGATTCCGTTCTGGCTGACTGGCGCGAGGATGGCGCCGTCTTCAGCAGAGTCGATGTGAGCGCGCCCGTGGAGTCATGAGCGTGCCCGCCGAGACGAAAGGGTGATCTTGACATGCTTTCCCTTTCCCGCAGCGGCGGTTATCGGACCCCGGGTTTTTCTCTTTTCTTCATACTTCAGGGGGCCCTGCTGATCCTGCTGGGGGTCCTGACCGTTCTCTTCCCTGCGCTCCTTCGGGTCATGGTGGCTTCCTTCTTCATCCTCATCGGTCTTCTTGTGCTGGGCTTTGGCGTCACCGTGCGCCGGATGGAAGGGGGGCTTCCGGAGCATGGGGAGCCCGATTTTCGTTAAGTGGGAAACGGAGCGTTTCTTACGCCTCCCTCTGGTCTCCCTGCACGCTAGTCCCGCCCGCTACGGCACTCGAATGCAACCGCATTTTCGAATAGGGCCACTGAGTCAGAGAATTTTCTGTAACGGCGCACGTGGCAGACTATCCGTCTTCGCAGAATGCTACGCCGTGACAAGTCCGGCCTCGTAATATATTTTCTCTGGCAATACTCAGGCTAGTTCCCGGAAGAGGCTGCCCACCCCTCGCCGACCTCCCGGCAGCGCTGGTTTGTGCCCGTTCTGACCGCCCGGCGGTACACCGCTCTCCTTTTATCCAATTCCCCCAGAGCTCCCTCGGTTAATACGCCCTTCCCGCTCGTCCGGATATCTCGGTCGAGATCACTATAAATTTCTAGGCATCCTAGGCGAAATACATCAGAAAATCGTCATATAAAGTTCATATTGTTCATAGAAATGCCCAATAACTTTATTTTTCTCGCAATAAATTGAATTATTTCGCGTCTTTCACAGCGTTCCTGTTACAAAATATTAGTTGATGCAGCGAGAGGAGTCAATCTTATGATCTTCTATTTCTAGGTTTTAGGGAATTATGGCGATGTCCCCGATGGCATGGAAAAAGTTTTCTCTTTCTAGGAAAAATTTTTCATAAAAGGGGCAGATCTTTTCTCAGGCAGAAA
>CALZGC010000049.1 GCA_945786985.1 uncultured Nitrospirota bacterium
GAAAGCTTTCCACCTTGCCCCGCACGTAGGCCCGGTAGCATTTGTAGAAACGGATCACTTTGAGGAGGTCCACGTCCTGCGTGTACTCCACGTACGTCTGAACAAGGGCCCGGGAAAAGTCTGGGCGGTCATGGAAATCGAGGTCCATTGCGAGAAAGGCCAGGTCCGCGGCCACATCGGTGTAACGGAATCGCCGGTTGAACTCGATGCAGTCGAAGATGACGATGGGGTCGACGATGCAGATGTGCTCCATGCGGATATCGCCGTGGCAGTCCCGAATTCGCTTCTCCGCGGTCCGCTTTCGGAGCAGGGGCCGCCGCCTCTCCAGGAAGCCGCGGGTGAAGGCCGTGATCCGCTCAAACCGATCGCGGTGCACGGTCCTGCCGATGAACGCCTCGGTCTGGCGGAAGTTCTCCTCAGTGTTCTTGGCCACACGGGCCACAGTCCCGTAAAGAGAAACTTCCCGATCTGTTCGCGCGCGGCTGTGAAAGCCGACCAACTGCAGGGCAATCTGGCGGATGATGCCCGCATCGATTTCACCCCGTGCGAGGAGCACATCCATCATCCGCTCCTCGGGAATGCGGCGCATCTTGACGGCATATTCCACCACGTCGCCGGAGGGCTCGAGATGGATCCCCCGGTCATCCTGATGAATGGCCACCACGCCGAGGTAGACGCCGGGAGAGAGGCGCCGGTTCAGGCGGACCTCCTGCTCACAGAAGAAGTGCCGGGCCGAAAGGGTGGTGAAGTCAAGAAAACCGAAGTCCACCGGTTTCTTGACTTTGTAGACATAATCATCGGTGAGAAAGAGGGTGGAGATGTGCGTCTCTCGGACCGTGACCGCCGAGGGGCTGTCAGGGTAAAAGCCAGGATCCCCCATGGCCTGCAAGATGGCCCTCTGATCCACGGCCTCATCACCTCCTGGGGATCCCCTTGGTTGGGGAACTACAGCAAGATATCCTGCGGTCCAGTGCTTGTTTCTCTGTAGTTCAGGTTTCCACTCGACCCCTCGGACCCTTGATTCCTTGGACCCTCATGTCCGAGGCAGTAGTGGTGTGTTCACGAATACAGTATAGCGCCAAAGTGAGGCGCAGTAAGAAGCGCCAGCTGCAAGGCTTGCTGCACCCTGAGGAGTCAGCCCGTATCTTGCACGAGGGAATCTATTACGAGACCGGGTAAGTTGCTGAATGCGGCGTTACAGAAGATTTCCCGACATCGAAATATTTCAATATGTCTTCTGCCGGGAAATCCCCTGCGCCTTGCCTTCAGCACTTCCTCGGCCTCTCATGACGATCCCTCATGCAATCTCCGTGCTTGGCGTACTCCTGCTACGCTGCAGCGACGAAGGGCGCAGCGTAACGCAGCAGATGGACTTCTTACTGTGCCGTGGTAAAACAAAATGTCCCAAGCAGACCTATAAGCCGGGTTCTGTATCCCGCAAATGCGGGACGGTAATCATTCATCTAGCCCTGACGTTGCCGTCAGGGTCAAGCGACCAGACCCGGAGGCTTCGGACGGGCCGCCCTCAAGCGCCTCCCTATTTGGTCTTGCTCCGGATGGGGTTTACCAGGCTGCCCGGTCACCCGGACACCGGTGGGCTCTTACCCCACCATTTCACCGTTACCCCGGGGCAAGCCCCAAGGCTGTGTCTTTTCTGTGGCACTTTCCTTCCCGTTACCGGGACTTCCCGTTAGGAAGCATCCTGCCCTGCGGAGCCCGGACTTTCCTCCCCGGCAAAACCGGGGCGATTACCCGATCTGCTTGAGACGGCCCTATTGTAGCTCGGATTTCTCGAATCGTAAAGAGGGAAGGGGGGTCAATACCCAGGGGCGCCGAACCTGGCGGAGCCTCGTGTTCTCAGAGTTCTTGAGCCCCGTTGTGCGCTTTGATGGCGCGGTTTGCCAGGGCGTCGGCCTCGGCGTTTTTTTCCCGGGGCACATGGGAGATTTCAACGTGCTCGAATTGACCGATCAGGGCGACGGCCCGGTCGTAGAGATCTTTGAGATTGGGGTGCTTCACTTTGTAAAGTCCATGCAGCTGTCGCACCAGCAGCTCCGAGTCCGAGACCATGCGCACGGTGTCAATGCCCTGCTCCCGGGCCATGCGCAGTCCCTGGATGAAGGCAGTGTACTCGGCCGCGTTGTTGGTGGTTTCACCGATATATTCGGCATGTTCAAAGAGGGCCGCGCCCTGCTCCGTGCGGGCCACGACCCCGATGCCGGCGGGGCCGGGGTTGCCTTTGGCGGCCCCATCGGTATGAATGACGGCGGTTCGGGGCACGCCTAGGATTCCACGTAGAGGATGCGATTACAGAAGGAGCACGTGATGACCGAATCGCCCCTGCGGACATCGTTGAAAAGCTGGGGCGGCAGGGTCATGTGGCAGCCCCGGCAGTTCCCCTCGACGATCTTGACCACCACCGGGCTTCCCTTGTAAAGGACCACCTTGTTGTAGTGGGCGAGATAGCGCGCATCGATCCCGGCGGAGATAGATTTCCTCTGCTGGCTCAGCGCCGTCGTTTCCGCGTCGAAGTCGGCTGCGTCCCGTTCCATCTCCTCTTTTCTTGTGACAAAATTCGTTTCCTCTTCGGTGCACCGCTTGGCAAGATCAACCGCCTCCTTCTGCAGGTCTTCCAGGGTTCCCATATTGGCCAGCAGCGTTTCTTCCAGCCGCTCTTTTTCCCTGGCCATGGTCTCGATCTCTTTCTGCAGCGCGAAGTATTCTTTCTGCGTCGTAATGAGCGGGAGCTTTTCGGACGATTTCTGGATCCGGGCGGTCAGCTCGGCGGCGCTTCCCTCCAGATTTCGCGTGTCGCGCTGCAGGCTCTCCAACCGTTCGGTGACTGCGTCCCTTTTGGTCTCAAGAGCGTTTAGGGGTTCGCGCACCTTTTGGATGGCCTGCTTCAGCACATCCCGCTTGTCTTCAATCTCCTGGAGGCGGCTGTCGATTTCCTGCAGTCGGACCAGCCCGTTGATGTCTTCCTTAATGGCCATCAGTTCAGCTCCTTTGTGGTTACACCGTTCTGAAGGGGTCCCGTTCCGACCGTGATGCATACACGGGCAATGTCTTTCCCAAACGGGACCGCAGTGCACGGCGGATTCTTTGGGTCAGTGCTTTTCGAATGCCCTGCTCCGAAGGGAAATGCCCGATATCCAGTGCCGGAATCCCCTCCATCCGCAGGCAGAGCGCTTCATGGTATTTGATGTCCCCGGTAATGAAAAGATCCGGGCGGCACCGGATCACCTCCGGCACGAGCGCGGCGCCGCTGCCGCAGCAGAAAGCAACCCTCCGCACCCAGTTCGGGGGCGTGCCGATCAGCCGCACCGAGTCGGTCTTCAGAGCGCCTTTAATGTCGTCAAGGAAGTTCCGGAAGCGCATGCGCCGCGGGAGCTCGCCGATCCCCCCGAAGCCCCGGGGTTCCCGCGCGGTACCCTTTTGAAGTACGGACCAGCTCGCCATCCCCAGGGTCCCGCCCAGCAGGTCGTTGACTCCGCCCGCGGCCACATCCAGATTCGTGTGGGCGGCGTAGACGGAGATACCTGCTGTCAGGAGCCGCGCCAGGAGGCGACCCGCCACATTATCCGTTTCGATGCGCTTCAGGGGATGAAAGAATAGGGGATGGTGGGCTACAATGAGGTCCGCCTTCTTCCGCGCTGCCTCACCCACGACCTCTTCGGTGACGTCCAGGGCCACCAGGATGGACCCGACGGGCGCATGGGGCGAGCCGATCTGCAGGCCCGTATTGTCCCACTCCGCAGCGTACTGCGGCGGCGCCATCTCTTCCAGCGCCTCTACGATGTCTTTGAGCGGTACAGTCACGGCACACAAAAAAAATGCACTTTAGAAGCTAAAGTGCATTTCCAACGAAACCACGCCGGTTCGATCGAACAGGATCAGCTTATCAGGTATCATGGCGTGTCTCTTACCAATGCAAATGGTGGGCCCACCAGGATTCGAACCTGGGACCAACCGGTTATGAGCCGGTGGCTCTAACCAGCTGAGCTATGGGCCCGATGATTTCCGGCCGAGCATCTCCGCACTCGGAAATCTTCAGGGTAAAATGAAGAAAATATTCTATCTAATTCGAGACGCCCTTGTCAAGGCTATTCTCGCCGTTTCCGTATCCGGGTTAGTTGCCTCCCCCTCCGCCCCCGCCTTCAATGAAGGCTTTCAGAATGCGGCTCCGGGTGGGGTGGCGGAGCTTGCGCAGGGCCTTGGCCTCAATCTGCCGGATCCGCTCGCGCGTCACGTTGAATTCCTGTCCCACTTCTTCCAGGGTGTGGTCGGTGGCCTCCCCGATGCCGAAGCGCTTCCGCAGGACCCGCTCCTCTCGGGGGGTGAGGGTCTGCAGCACCCGTCCCACCGTCTCCTGCAGATTGATCTTGACCACCGCTTCGGAGGGGGACATGATCTTCTTGTCCTCGATGAAGTCGCCCAGATGACTGTCTTCCTCCTCCCCCACGGGCGTTTCCAGCGAGATCGGCTCCTTGGCGATCTTGAGCACCTTACGGACCTTTTCCAGGGGCAGGTCCATCTCCTTGGAAATCTCCTCCGGCGTCGGTTCGCGACCCATCTCCTGCACCAGCAGCCGGGAGGTCCGAATCAGTTTGTTGATGGTCTCGATCATGTGAACCGGGATCCGGATGGTGCGGGCCTGGTCTGCAATGGCCCGGGTGATGGCCTGACGGATCCACCACGTGGCATAGGTGCTGAACTTGTAGCCCCGGCGGTATTCGAATTTGTCCACGGCCTTCATGAGACCGATATTGCCCTCCTGAATGAGATCCAGAAACTGCAGGCCCCGGTTGGTATATTTCTTGGCGATACTGACCACCAGCCTGAGATTGGCTTCCACCATCTCGGCCTTGGCGCTCTGGGCTTCCGTCTCGCCGGCCTTGAGTTTTCTGAGCGCCTTGCGGAAGTACTCGGGGCTCTCCCGGTAATACCGCTCGATGAGAAGAAGCTGCTTCTGGGCTTTCTTCACCCGCAGTCCAATGAGCTTCAGCCGCTCCGGTTTGACTCGGGCAGCCTTTTCGAGCCGCTTGGTCTTGACGCTCGCGCGCTTGGCGTGGAAGTAGGCCAGAATATCGTCAACAGGAAGGCGAGCTGCCTTTTCGCTCAGCTTCACCTCCCGGTTCAGCATGGCAGTGCGATCCACAATGGCCCTGAGCCGCAGGGTAAAACGCTCGATCTGATCCGGATGAAAGTCAAGCTGCCGGATCCTTGCGCGGATCTCGTCCTTGACCTCCTCTATCTGCTGCTGGTACTTCTCCCGCGTCTCTTTGCGTTTAATCCTCGGATCTTCCAGTCGGACCCACAGGTACTGGAGATTTTCCGAGAGTTCCCGGATCTCGTCGATGACGCTCAGAGACTGCTCTTTGAGTTTGCTGTCAGAGCTGCCTCCGGAGAAATCCTCGTAGTCGTCGTCGGTACCGCAGACCACATCGCGGATGTAGATCTTCCCTTTCCGGATCCGCTTGCCGAGGGACAGGATCATGGGGTAGATGAAAAGGGACTCCATAAGGACCTCGGTGACTTTCTTCTGGCCCGCTTCGATTCGTTTCGCGATGCGAATCTCCCCCTCGCGGTTGAGAAGCGGAATGGTCCCCATCTCCTTGAGGTAGAGCCGGACGGGGTCATCCGTTTTTCCTACGGCACCCGGGGAGAGGTCGAGGTGCATCTCCTCCTCTTCGTCCGGGGCGGCGGTGGCTTCCTCGTCGTTCTTGAAAGTGGCATCGACAGCTTCGACTTCGGATTCATCCCGTTCGGCCGGGGCCTTGCGGTTGGTGTCGCTCTCGCCGTCCGAAGAGACATCAGTCACTTCGATGTTCATATCGGCAAACATTATGATCAGCTCATCGATCTGCTCCGAGGAGACCATCCCTTCCGGGAGAGCATCGTTGAGGTCGTCGTACGTCAGACCCCCTTTTTCCTTCCCGAGCACAATCAACGATTTAATCTCCGGCATCTTCTTCAGTCTTTTTGTCATGCGCTTTGGTCCCTCCGCCCGGATCGGGGCCTCTACTTGAGACACTCGATCTGCCGGTTAAGTTGGTTGATTTGATCCATCAGCCGGGTCACCTCGGGGTGCCTGCCCTCTTTTTCGGCAAGGCTGACCTCGCGCTGAAGTTCTTTTCGCTGGCGTTTCAGATGCTCCAGTTCGAGGCGCCGAACAGACCCCTCCAGGTCAAAGGGCTCTCGCTCCTCCATGAGGTAACGGCGGATCTCTGCCGCCAGGCCGGCGTCTTCAGCCAGCATGCCCGACAGCGCCGTCCCCCCGGGGGTCTCCTGTGCGGGAAGCTCAAAGATTCGCTGCACAAAAGAGCGAAGCCCCCTGTGTCCGAAGAGAGCCGGTGAGACCGTCTCCCGCAACTCCGGTATCAGATCCGGGTGGTTCACGAGATGCCCCACGAATTTTCCCTCGAGCCGAGGGACCCGCTGTTTCGGGGCGTCAGTCCGGGCCGGACGCGTCTCAGCCGTGGACGGGGCGCGGCGCTTGACGGTCCGCAGACTCTTCTTGAGCGTTTGGGCATCGATCTCCAGCATCGCGGCCACTTTCTGGAGGTAGAGTTCCTGCTCCACGGGGTTCGGGATGGCCGCCAGCAGCAGACTGAGGCGCTCCGCTGCGGCAACTTTGCCTTCCAGCCCCCGGGAAAGCTCCTCACGCCTGATCTGCTCCATCATGAATTCCATGATCGGCTCCGCCTGGGCCATCCGCCCGGCGAATCCCTCCTTGCCGGAGGCCCGGATGAAGCTGTCCGGATCTTCCCCCGGCGGCAGGGTGACGACTTTGATTTTCATCCCCGCCGGGACACAGAGATCAAAACATCTGGCTGCAGCTTTGAGTCCGGCGACGTCGGCGTCGAAGAAGAGGGCCAGGTTCCGCGTGTAGCGGCGCAGTCTCCGGATATGGCCCTGGGTCAGCGACGTGCCGAGGGTGGCCACGAGGTTGCGTATCCCGTGCTGATGGGCCGTTACCACGTCCATGTACCCCTCTACGAGAACGGCATAGTCCAGTTTCCGGATCGATTGACCGGCCATATTCAAGCCGTAGAGGGTGGATCCCTTGTCAAAGACCGGTGTCTCCGGCGAGTTGAGATACTTGGGCAGGCTGTCGTCCAGCACCCGCCCCCCGAAACCAAGGACCCGGTCGTAGGTATCGGCGATGGGAAACATGATCCGATTGCGGAATCGGTCGTAGCAGCCCGATCCCTGTTTGCGCTGCAGAACCAGTCCGGCGCGCTCCATCTCGGTCTCCCGAAACCCCCCTTTCCTGAGACGGGAGTAGAGGGTGTCCCAGCTGTCGGGCGCATACCCGATGGAAAAGGCGGTCAGCACCTCGTCCGATACGCCCCGCCGGCGCAGATAGTCGGTGGCTTTCCCGCTGCCGGTGCGCGCCTTGACGAAGAGTTCCGTCGCAGTTCTGTTCATCTCAAAGATCCGTTCCCGCGCCTGCTGCTGCGCCGCTTCCTGGGGGGATCGTTCAACCGTGGGCAGCGGTTTGCCGCATCGCTGGGCCAGTGCCCGGACCGCGTCGGGAAACGCCCGGTTTTCATATTGCATCAGGAACCGGAAAACGTCCCCCCCTTCACCGCACCCGAAGCAGTGAAAGATCTGCTTTGAGGGACTGACCATGAAGGACGGCGTCTTCTCCGAATGAAAGGGGCAGAGCCCCTTGTAATTGCTCCCGGTCTTCTTGAGGGAGATGTAGTTGGAGATGACCTCGGTAATATCGTTGGCTTCCCGTATTTCACTGATGAACGTCTCAGGGTACAGCATGCTCCATGGCCTCTTTCAGGACTGCAATTCCACCACCGTGACGCCTGCGCCCCCCTCGCCCGGCGCGCCGGAACGGAAACCGTTCACCAGCGGATGGACCTGCAGAATCTCCGCCACCGCCGCCCGCAGGGCGCCCGTTCCCACACCGTGGATAATCTGTACGTTTCGCAGGCATCCGAGATGGGCCCGGTCGATGTAGCTTTCCGTCTTGCGTTTGGCTTCCTCCACGCGAAGACCGATCAGGTTGAGGCTCGCGCCGATGGTTTCCGGCTCCTCCCCCTGCGGTTCGACGGCCATGTCCACGCGGGTCTCCGGGGGAGGTGCTGTGATCTCTTTTAATCGGTTTCGGGGCACCTCCATCCGGACGGTATCGCAGAGCACCTGCACCCGATCGTTCTTGCCGAGCTTGCTCAGCACGACGCCCCGCTGGTTGGTCCCTACGATTTCGACCACAGTGCCTGGGCGAATGGCTTGGCGGCTCGCCGGCTCCGCCAGCTCGGGGACCGGTGTGTGCGTCTCAAGACCGGCTTCGAGATGGGTCAGCTCCCGGTCCAACTCGCGGCGATGGGCTTGCTCCGCAAGCTTCAGAATCCGGCGCGCGCCACGTTTGAGCCGTTGAAGCTGTTCCCGGGCATCCGCCACGATCTTGCGGGCCTTCTCCTCAGCGGCTGCCCTCTTCTGTTTTTCCGTTTCCTGCAGGGCCTCGAGAACAGTCCGCTCCCGGGCCAGTTCCCCCCGGACCTCACGGTTTTTCCGGATCCCCGTCTCCAGCTCTTCGATGAGCTGAGACATGTTCCGGTCCCGGTCCGAAATCGCCTCCCGGCCCCGTGCCAGCACGTGCGCCGGGAGCCCGATACGCTCGGAGATCTCGAAGGCGTGGCTCGTTCCGAGATGTTCGTACTCCAGGGCGTAGGCCGGACAGAGCCCCTCTGTGTCGAAAGCCACCGAGGCGTTCATCATTCCGTCGCTGCGGTAGGCGTGATGTTTAATCTCCTCATAATGCGTCGTTGCCGCCGTGAGCGCGCCCCGGCGATTCAGCTCTTCGAGAATGGCAATCCCCAGCGCCGCCCCTTCCTTGGGATCGGTACCGGTGCCCAACTCATCGAGGAGCACCAGAGATTCGGGGTCGGCCTCCCGGAGGACCCGCACGATGGTGCGCATGTGCGATGAAAAGGTGCTCAGGTCCTCCTGAATGTTCTGCTCATCACCGATGTCGGCGAAGACTCTCCCGAACACCCCCGTGGTGCTTCCTTCCTCGGCCGGAATCGGAATGCCGGCCTGGACCATCAGCACGAGGAGGCCGAGTGTCTTGAGGGCCACCGTCTTGCCGCCTGTATTGGGCCCCGTAATGATCAGCGTCCGCCAGTCTGCTCCGAGGCGCAGGTCGATCGGAACCACGGCGTCGCCCTCCGGAGCCGCCGCCCGCTGATCGCAGAGAAGCGGATGCCGGGCGCCCTTGAAATGGATCGTCCCCTCCGGGACCACCTCTGGAATCACGGCGCCAAACCGCTCTGCAAAGAGCGCTTTTGCGAGATGGGCATCCATGGCTGCCAGCACGGCGACGTTCTGATGCAGGGCGGCTTGCTCTGATCGGACCGCTCCGCTGAGCCGGGCAAGGATACGCCGGACTTCCTCGGCTTCATCGGAGACGAGCTGCAGCAGACGGTTATTCATGTCCACCGTCTCCGAGGGCTCCACGTAGAGTGTGGCCCGGCTTGCCGAGCGGTCGTGAACGATCCCTTCGATTTTCGACGAGAAGTCAGGCTTCAGGGGGATCACGTAACGGCCGTTGCGCAGGGTGATCAGTTTCTCCTGGACCACCCGCTCCAACCGCTGGGACGAAAGGAGCGCATCCAGCCGTTTTCGAATGCGCTCCCGATGCGTCACGATCTGGTGCCGGATTCCAGCCAGTTCCGACGAGGCGGTGTCCCGGATCTCTCCGCCGTCATCGACGGCAGCGGCAATCTCTCTGGCCAACTCCCGCAACGGCGCAACACCCTGCAACTCCTGCCACAGCAGGGTAAAGTCCTTGTCGACTGCCTGCCGGACGGCCTGTCCCGTCTTGATGATCCGCAGTATGGAGAGGAGCGCCTTTCCGTCGAGGGTGGCGCCTTCCACCCGGGCGGCGTCGAGCAACGGGCGAATCTCTTCACACCCCCCCAGGGGCGGTTTGCCCGCACAAGCCACTAGCGCTTGCATCTCCGCCACGCAGGCCAGCAGGTGCTGTACGCGCTCCGGGTGATCCTGGACGGTGAGGTTCTCTATCTCTGTCACTCCCAGGGGTGAAGAGGCGTGTCTTTTCAGAATATCCCGGACGCGATCAAACTCGAGAGTTTGAGTGGTCAGCGGATCCATGGGAACCAATCCATTGTATCTACTGGGTCTGTCTTGGCCTGGAACTGCACTCCAAAAGAAAGAGGGGGCACCCGGCCCCCTCTTTCAGGAGAGCAAATCCCGGACTAATTGCTGCACCTCTTTCCCGTCGGCTCTCCCGCCAACGTCGGCCATGACCTGCTTCATCACTGCGCCCATGTCTTTGACCGATGTGGCCTCGACGGCGGCGACGGCCTTTTCGATGGCCTGCCTCAATTCATCTGCGGAGAGCTGCTGGGGTAGATACTCAAGAATAATCTGGAGTTCTCTGGTCTCTTTCTGGACCAAATCGTCTCGGCCGCCCTTTTGAAACTGGGCGATCGATTCGCGACGCTGTTTGGCCGCCTTCGAGATAAGAGTGAGTATGGCCGGATCCTCAAGGGGATGTCCCTCTTGAATCTCAAGGTTCTTGATCTCAGATCGAATCATCCGGAGAACGGACAGGCGCTCCCTGTCCTTCTCCTTCATGGCGGACTTCATCTCCGCCTCGAGCCTGCTCTTGAGGGCCATTCATCTCCTGCCGACTACTTCTTCATGTATCTCTGGGCCTTCAGCGCTTTCTTGCGAGCGGCGAGTGCTTTTTTCTTCTTTCTTATTGACGGTTTTTCGTAGTACTCGCGTCTTCGAACCTCGGAGAGAACCCCTGTCTTTTCACAGAGCTTCTTGAACCTTCGCAACGCGGCTTCGAAATTTTCACCTTCTCTCAGCCTGACTCCGACCATTCATTCTTCGCCTCCTTCCTGTTTTTGGCTAAATAAGCAATATATCTTCTGAACGCTCTTCTGTCAAGTTAAAATTTTGATTTTTATCACTTTTTCCCTTCCCGGGTACTCCCGTCGGCGGGTCGCGAAGACCCCTTGATCTGCAGGGAACGCATCCGGTTGATGGCCGCCGCCACCTCAAAAAGCCGCGGCATGGCGTAGCAGCCGAGCCGGTAGGGCGAGAGCAGATCGAGCCCCCTCTCCTGCAAATCCCGGAGAGAGCGTGCGAGCCCTTCCTGAAGGGAAGTCCCTGATTTTGCATGGTTTTCAGAGTAATAATGGATCAGATCCCCGATGGCCCGCGTCTGAGAAATGTCCACAAGCTGTTCCACGGCACTCAGCTCGATCGTTTCCCGCCCGAAGAGGATTTCCTGCACGCCTCTGGCGTCGATCCGGACTTCCCGCTTCCCGCTGCTCGGGTCGAATCCTTCGGGCAGCGGAGCGCGCATCCGAATGGCGCCGAAACGGGCGCCCCCCTCCCTCCGGCGGCGACTGGCGTGGGTTTGGACCACCGCACGGGCCTGGTCGGTGACATCGGCGGGGCGATAGGCTTCCATGAGGAGGACCCGGTCCGCACAATCGAGGTAGTCTCCCGACCCCCCCATGACCAGAAGGGTGGAGACGCCGAATTCTTCCCGCAGCTGCCGCACCTTGTCGACGAAGGGGGTGATGGGCTCCTTTTCCTTGGCCACCAGCGCCTGCATCCGCTCATCGCGGATCATGAAATTTGTGGCGGAGGTGTCCTCGTCGATGAGCAGCAGACGACTCCCCATTTCGAGGGCTTCCATGATGTTGGCTGCCTGGGACGTCGATCCGCTGGCATTGGGGGTGGAGAAGAAATCGGTTTCCTTGCCGAAGGGGAGATTCTGAATGAAGGGCGAGATATCCACGCCGGCGACGCTTCGGCCGTCCTCGGCCCGTATCTTCACCGCCGTCGGGTCGGTTACCACATACTCCCGGCCGTCCCCGGGGATATGCGGATAGACGGCACGGTTCAGTGCATTGAGCAGCGTCGATTTTCCGTGGAAGCCCCCGCCCACGATCAGGGTGATGCCGCGCGGGATGCCCATGCCGTGGACGGTCCCCCGGTTCGGGGTGGTAAAGGACCTGCGCAGGGAATCGGGGGAGACGAAGGAGACAGGGTGATCCGTGAGAGGGCGGTCATCGATCCCGGTTCGTCTCGGGAGCACGGTGCCGTCCGCCACGAAGGCTACCAGCCCTTCCACGTCCAGGGCCTCCCGGATAAATGTCTGGTCTTCGACCACATGCAGATGGGTCTTCAGCGCTTTCTCGTCGAGGCTGCGGTAATAGAGGGAGCGGGTGACGATCTCGGGGAGTTCGTTCAGGAACATTTCCTGTGCGTCGCGCCCCAGAATGGTCCGGCCCCGGGCAGGCAGCCCCATCACGAAGCGGGCTTCCACCTCCCGGTCCGACACGAAGAGAGCGGTCCGTTCGAGCACCTCCTGGCCGCCGCAGTCGATCCCGATGAGCCCGCTCTTGCCAATCCCCCGATGCCCCTTGGCCGTCCGCCCTGCGGCACGGTGAAAGGCCCGGGTCAGGAAATCCTCCAGTGCCAGCCGTCTCACGGGGGTCGAATAATGCGCCCGCGCAAAGCCTGCCTGCGCCTGGGGTATCGTCACGCGTACCCGGGAGGGGGCCGCATAGGGGTCGCCCTGGACGTGGTCCACGATCAGCCGGAAATCCCGGAAATCATAGCTCCCCTTGAGCTCTTTATAGGCTTTGTATCCCCGGCCGTCGATCCGGTTCAGAATCGCCTGGAGATCGCTGCGGTCCTTCATGAGAAACAATCCGCCCAGTTTTGAGATCAAGGAATTCGCTGCCAGTGTAATCAAGGATTTACCGGTCTGCAACCGCCATGGCAATCGGGCCTCTGCGGACCCGAGCGAGGGACAAAGATCTTGACTTTATCCGTCGGGTTCACTATACATGACAAACACGATCTGCCAGGTAAAGATTATGAAATTGTCCAACCGGAGCCAATACGGTGTGAGAGCACTCTTCGACATTGCCTACTATGCCGAGGGCAAGACCGTGCAGCTCCAAGAGATTTCCAAACGGGAAGGAATCCCCAAACGGTTTCTGGAACAGATTTTCTTCGTGCTGAAGAAGGCCGGACTTGTCGACAGCACCCGGGGCCCCAAGGGCGGGTACTCCCTTCACCGGGTGCCTGAAGAGATTTCGGTGGGTGACATCATTCGCGTTCTGGAAGGCCCCATCGAGCCGGTTCCGTGCACCACCATGGAAGATGACGGCGCGCCTTGTCACTACCTCGACGCCTGCGTCACCCGGACCGTCTGGCAGGAAGCCGGGGAGTTGCTTACCCGATATTTCGATTCGGTGAGCCTCGCGGATCTGTGCGGACGGGCAAGCAAACTCGGCCTGAAAAAGAATAGCAAGCGCCCCATGTATCATATTTAACCCGAACCGACTACCCTCAGGGCATCGCCAGGAGTTACGGTGAGGTCAACGACAGGGAGCTTAACCCGGATATTGCATGAGTCAATCTATTACGAGGCCGGACTTGTCACGGCGTAGCATTCTGCGAAGACGGATAGTCTGCCACATGCGGCGTTACAGAAAATTCTCTGACCGGGTGGCCCTATTCGTAAATACGGTGGTATTTGAGTGCCGTATCGCGCCCTCCTCTGCGTTGGCTTTTCCCCGGCGAAGGACTTCCTTCACCGGGCCAGCCTCCCGCTTCACTCGGATTCATGCCGCCAGCGGCGGTTTATACATTTGGGTATCTTGTGATCCGCTCCCTGCGACGTACCGCAGGGGGTACGTCTCAGTCGCGCGCCTTGAGGAGATCGCGCTACGACCCTCTCGATACTTCACCATATTTGCGAACAGAGCCACTTGAAATATTTCAATATGTCTTCAGCCAGTAAATTTTCTGCGCCTTGCCTGTGGCGATTCTAGTATCTCTGGGGCCTGGTTTATTGTTGTCAAGTTGTTAAAGAACGAGATCGAGATTTTTTTCGGTCGTCTAACTGTATAGCACCTTGCCCAATCCTGGTCATTTTCGAGAGTCGACGGAGCGCTCTGACCTTGCTGAATCGGGGCTAAGGTGCAAACGAGGAGTTACCCAAGCTCTCATGACGATCACTCATGCAATATCCGGGTTCAATCGGGCAAGATCATCATTGACGGGCAAGAGGTCAAAACGGCTGCGCTCTCGAGCTATCCGAAAGCCGTCAGGATTGCCGAAACCCTCAAGGAGTGGATTCTGAACGGCCGCTTTCTCCTGGGCGAGCCCCAGGAGCCCTTGCCGTCTGCCGATTCGGGTATGCGCTCCAAGCCACTTATTGAAAGAGAATAACCATCAACTCAAGGAGGCAGCGATGAGACCGGACCGCGTCGAATGGATCACCGATCTGATTGGGTACAGCCCAGTCGTTCGCATGCAGCGCATGGCCGATGCCGAGCATGCCACGATCTGGGCCAAACTGGAGTCGTTCAATCCGGGCGGCAGTGTCAAGGACCGGATCTGTCTTGCCATGATTGAAGCCGCAGAGCGGGACGGCAAGCTGAAGCCCGGCGGCACCATTGTAGAGCCGACCAGTGGTAACACCGGTATCGGGCTGGCCCTGGTGGCCGCGGTCAAGGGTTACCGCTCCATCTTCACCATGCCCGAGACCATGACACCGGAGCGGCGGAAACTGCTCACTGCTTACGGCGCGGAGGTGGTGCTGACGCCGGGAGAGGCGGGGATGAGCGGCGCCGTTCAGAAAGCGGAGGAGCTGGCCGAGCAAAACCCGGACTACTTCATGCCCCAGCAGTTCAAGAACTCCGCGAACCCCGAAATCCACCGGCGCACCACGGCGCAGGAGATCCTGAGCCAGGTCGGGGAGAAGATCGATGCTTTTGTATCCGGTGTCGGCACCGGCGGCACCGTGACGGGCGTTGGCGAAGTCCTGAAAGAGCGGTTCCCCGGGGTCCGGATCATCGCCGTGGAGCCGGAGGCCTCGCCGGTTCTCTCGGGCGGCAAACCTGGGCCCCACAAGATTCAGGGAATCGGCGCAGGGTTCGTCCCCGATGTGCTCGATATGGGCGTCGTCGATCAGGTGATGCAGGTCAGCAACGAGGATGCGGCGGCGGTGGCCCAACGCATCACCCGCTGCGAGGGGATCCTCTGCGGCATCTCCTCCGGTGCCGCCATGCACGCCGCCCTCGAGACGGCCCGGGGCATGGGTCCGGACCAGGTGGTGGTCGTGGTGCTGCCCGATACGGGAGAGCGTTATCTCAGCACGGAAATGTTCGGCAGAACCTGAAAGGCCACACCGCGCGCCGAGCACACATGACGGTTTCAAAGGAGTCTGCGGCCATGGCCGCGAAAAGAGTTCTTCTCCGGTTCTCGAACAGTCTGATCAGCAAGCCGATTGTCCACCGGCTCGTGAAGGATTATGATCTGGGCTTCAACATTCTCAAAGCGCAGATCCTGCCCGACGAAGAAAAGGAAATGGTGCTCGAAATCGAAGGGAACCGGGCGTGCTACGACAAGGGCATTGCATTTCTCAAGGAGTCCGGCGCGGAAGTAATCAACATCGAAAAGCGGATCGTCAAGGACGAGGAGCGCTGCTACCACTGCAGTGCCTGCACGGTGGTCTGCCCCAGCGGGGCCATCTCCATCGACCGTGAGACCATGGTCGTCGGGTAC
This sequence comes from uncultured Nitrospirota bacterium, assembly GCA_945786985.1. Classification (GTDB taxonomy): domain Bacteria; phylum CG2-30-53-67; class CG2-30-53-67; order CG2-30-53-67; family CG2-30-53-67; genus CALZGC01. Next base: position 15,592 of record CALZGC010000049.1, read on the forward strand.
GATCCGGAACAGTGCATCGTCTGCGAACTCTGCGTCGGCACTTGTCCGCCACGGGCCATGCAGGTGGAGATAGGGTAAGGCGAGGGTCCGAGGATGCAAGGGTTACGCTTCGCGTGCCCCGCTTCTCTCTATAAGTTGCCGTCTGCGACGGCTTCTAAAGCAAGGTATCTTGGGGTCAAGGGGTCAAAGACCCAAAGGCTCTTTCAACCGTTTGATCCGTCGCTCCCGGTAATTCTTTCAGGACAACTATACACATTCATACGGTTGCCGCGGGCAAAACCGACCAGGGTAATAAGGAGGGTCTCTGCGATCTGGATCACCTGGTCCGTGGGTGCAGCCCGAGTCACCAGGACTGGAATGCCGCTGCGGGCCACTTTCATGATGATCTCCGAGGAGATCCGCCCGCTGGAGAACACCGCTTTGTCCTTTGTCTCGATCCCGTCGAGGCAGCAGGCACCCAGCACCTTGTCCACCGCATTGTGGCGTCCCAGGTCTTCGGCAAACGCGATCAGACTCTCCCCGTCGGTCACGGCGGCACTGTGGGTGCCCCCCGTCTTCAGGTAGCTCGTAGAGTGCCGTTGCAGATCCCGCATCCGGGCAAGGATCTGCTCCGGGGTCAATTGCACCTTGCCCCTCGCCTTGGGCCCTTCGAGGGCATCCATCACATCACACAGAATAGTGCCCCGACCGCAGCCGGACGTCAGGGTGACGTTGCGGACCCGCTCTTCCAGATCGAGTTCCACACCGGAAAGCGTCACTGAGACGGTGTCTGCCTGCGCGTCCAGTTCGATAGACCCGATCTGCCCGGTTCCATCGATGAAGCCTTCGGAGAGCAGGAATCCGGCCACCAGTTCCTTGCGCTGCACCGGTGTGCAGAGCAGGGTAATGAAGGGGTTGCCGTTGATCCTGATGTGCAGGGGGCGTTCCGAGGTGACGGGATCGTTGCGGCTGCTCCAGACGCCCTTTTCGTAACGGAGGATGCTTCGCGTCGTCTGGTGTTCCGGGCTGTCGGTTGACATGCGCGCTTTCCTGTCATTCCGGGAAGATCAGGCGGCGGCTGCCGTCAGACTCCCAATGTCATGGGCGAGTGTTTGAGCAGTTCGACAAACTTCTCCGCGGGCTGCGTCCGGAAGGATTTCTTCTGGAAAATCAGGCTGAAATCTCTGAGGAACCGGATATCCTTGAAGGAGAGCGCCTTGAGCATGTCGAAGCGGACCTCCTTCTGGACCGCCCAGCCGGAGATGACACTCACGCCGAGGCCGTTTTCCACGGCCGTCTTGATGGCCTCCGTGCTCCCGAGATACATGACCACGTTCAACTGATCGGGATTAATGCCGGCACGCTGCAGGGTGTTCTCGATGACCTGGCGCGTCCCCGATCCGTCCTCCCGCATGATGAACGGCAAATCCATGAGCTCTTCCACGGAAATGTCCCGGCGCTCGGCCCATGGATGGTTGGGGTTCACCACCAACAGCAGCTCATCGGAGTCCATTTTCTGCACGACCAGCCGGGGGCTGTCCACCTCTCCCTCCACCAGCCCGAGGTCGAGCCGGGTCTTCAGAATGCTGTCGATGATGGTCTGGGTGTTCCCCCGTTCAAAATCGATGAGAATATCGGGATAACTCTTCTTGAAATCCACAATGACGTTGGGCAGGTAATAGGTGGCCAGCGTGGTGCTTGCACCGATGCGCAGCTTCCCCTTGACCATGCCGGTGGCCTCGTTGAGCTCCTTTTCGATGGCCCCATAGGCGGCCAGGATGCTGGTCGCGTGCCGGTAGAGGATCCTGCCTGTCTCCGTGAGAGAGACCATCTTGTTGTTTCTGGAGAACAGTTTTGTCCCCAGTTGCTCTTCGAGCGCTCGAATCTGCAAACTGATGGCCGGCTGGGTTAGATACATCACCTTGGACGCCTTGGAAAAGCTCCGGCTCTCGGCCACGGCGCAGAAAACCTTCAGTTTGTGATCATCCATGACGCAATACCGATAAGAAACCCCTATGCAGCCATAAAAGATTTTAATAACCTACCACAAACCTCATAGCCGGTCAATGGCAGGAAATAGTTACACGGCTCCCCCGGTCTCCTTTTCGGCGGATGCCGGCTCTCTACGGCCGAAGATACGGGTCAGCACCACACTGATTTCATACATCAGGACCAGGGGCACGGCCATCAGGCTCTGGGTCAGGGGGTCGGGTGGGGTCAGGGCTGCCCCGAAGACGAAGAAGAGAAGATAGGCGTATTTTCTCTGTCTTCTGAGAAACTTGGAGGATACAATACCTAATCTGCTGAGAAGCAATAGAATGAGAGGCAGCTGAAATATGATGCCAAAGACCATAATCAGCCGTATGGCGAACGAGAGATAACTTGCGATATTGATAGTCGACTTCAGGGACGGGTCGAAGTTCAGGAAGAACTCGGTTCCGTAGGGCAGGACGATAAAGTAACACAGAGATGCCCCGCCCACAAAGAAGAGGCTCCCGAAGAGGATGAAGGGGAGGAGGTATTTGCGCTCCCGCTGGAGCAGACCGGGGGTTACGAACATCCAGATCTGATAGAGGATGATCGGGACCGCAAAGAAGATGCCCGAGTAGACGGCCACCTTGATATGGACGATGAAGGGCTCCATCAGGCTGAAAAAGCGAAGTGGTTCGTCCTGGAGGGTCTTCTTGATCGGGACCTGCAGAAACTCGAGTACTTCGCGACGGAAGAAATAGCAGATCACCGTTCCGATCAGAATGGCCCCAACGATCTTGATCAATCGGAACCGGAGTTCCTCGAGATGGTCGGTAATGGGCATCTTTTTTTCTTCCATCATCCACAATCCCTTCTGCGATATGGCCATGCTGCCGTCGATGCTGTCGGCCCGGGTCGCCGGCAAGCGGGGTGTCTTGTTGTTCCGGTTTCTCTTCGAGCACCCACGCGCGTATGCCGCCGGGCTACCTTGACAGTGCAGCGACCTTGCCCGCGACCCGGGCCACCGTTTCGAGCTCCTGATCCTGGATGGTTCGCACATCGAGGAGGAATCTGTCGTGCCGGATCCGTCCGATCACTGGCGGATCCGCCGCGCGGAAAGCCTGTTCCAGACGGTTCACCGACATCCCGGAAGTGCTCAGGCTGACCACGCAGGTGGGAAGAGGGGTCTCCGGCAGGGCGCCGCCACCTACTTGGGAGAGATCCTCCATCACATCGACCACCCACGTGTCGTCGGAGAGGCTTCGGATACACCGCGCCAGGCTTTGAGCCCGGGCCGTCAGTTCGCTCAGCGGGGTACTCAGCATCCTGAGGGCCGGAATCTGCCGCTGCGCGGCCGGCGGGTCCAGGTAAATGCGGGCAATCACCTCGAGGGCCGCCAGGGTCATCTTGTCGACACGGAGCGCCCTCGTCATGGGGTTCTTCTTGACCCGATCGAGGATGGTCTTCTTCCCGACCAGGATGCCCGCCTGGGGGCCGCCGAGCAGTTTGTCGCCGCTGAACGTGACCAAGTCTACGCCGTCGCGGACACTCTCCTGAACAGTCGGTTCCGAGGGCAATCCGAAGGCCGAGAGGTCCACGAGGTTACCGCTCCCCAGGTCCTCCATCAGGGGCAGCCCTGCCTCCCGTGCGATGGCCACCATTTCCCGGCGGGAGACCTCCCGCGTGAACCCGCTCATCTCGAAGTTGCTCATATGGACTTTGAGGAGGGCCGCCGTCTGCTCGCCGATGGCATTGCGGTAGTCCTTCGGGTGGGTCTTGTTCGTAGTGCCCACCTCTACCAGGTGGCACCCCGACTTCTTCATGACATCGGGAATGCGAAAGGACCCGCCTATCTCCACGAGTTGGCCCCGCGACACGATCACCTTCCGCCCTTCGGCCAGCGTGTTCAAGCCAAGCAGCACGGCGCCTGCGTTGTTGTTCACCACCAATGCGGCCTCGCTGCCGCAGAGCCGGCAGAGTATATCCTCCACGTGCGCATAGCGCGTGCCCCGGGCGCCCCTTGACAGATCGTACTCGAGATTCGAATAGTGAGAGGCGACACGCACCACCTGATGGAGCACTTCTTCAGGGAGTACGGCGCGGCCCAGATTGGTGTGGATGACCACGCCCGTCGCGTTCACCACGGGTCGCAGGTGGGTGCGCCCCATCTCCTCCGCGGCTTGTTCGACGCGGGGGATGAGCTTCGCCAGGGCCATCTCCCCCGCTGCGAGGTCTTGCCCCGCCTGGATTTCCTGCCGCAGCGATGCGAGCACCGCGTGCACCGCATCGACGACCAGCCACCGGGGCCGCGCTTTGAGGAGGGGCGCAAGATCAGGTGCGTTCAGGATTGTGTCGACCGCGGGGATCTCTCGCAGCCGGTCGAGTTGGCTCTTCATCTCTAAGATCTCCTAGAGCTCCCTGGTTCTGAAATGCCGATCGATGCGGTCGAGGCCTTCCCGGATCTTGTCCATACTGTTGGCATAGGTGAAGCGAACATACCCCTCGGCGTTCTCTCCAAAGTCGACTCCCGGCGTCACAGCCACTCCCGCTTCGTTGAGCAGCTCCAGTGCCAGGGCATAGGAGTCATCGCCGAACCTCGCTGCATTGGCAAGCACATAGAAGGCGCCCGTCGGTTCGACGGCCACACCGAACCCGATCTCCCGGAGCCGCCCGACCATAAAGCGGCGCCGTTCATCGAAGGTTTCGCGCATCTCGGCACATCGGGCCTCGCTCTCCTTCAGCGCCGTGATACCGGCCCACTGTACGAAGTCGGGCGCCGATATAATGAAGTTCTGCTGCAGACGCTGAATCGGTCGGATGAGCGCTTCAGGCAGAATGGCATAGCCCAGGCGCCATCCCGTCATGGCGAAGCGCTTGGAGAACCCGTTGACGACAATCGCGTGATCGGTGTACTCGAGAATCGTGTGGGCCCGCCCCTCATAAACAAGCCCGTGGTAGATTTCGTCCGAAATGACCAGCGGCCCCAGGCCGGCGATGGCTTTGAGCGAAGCCTCCGGCAAGATCGTGCCCACCGGATTGGAGGGGGAGTTGATCAGGATCGCTTTGGTCCGCGGGGTGATCCGCTTGCGGATCGCGTCGGGCTGCGGCTGAAACCCCTCTTCCTCCCGGGTCATCACGAACCGGGGGATGCCGCCGCAGATGCGAATCAGGTTGGGATAGCACGCGTAGTGGGGGTTGCCCAGAATCACCTCCTCGCCGGGGTTCAGGAGGAGCGCGAAGATGAGCCACATGACCGGCGAGGTACCCGGCGTGACGAGGATCCGGTCCGGCGACAATGCGACATTGTAGGTGCGTGTATGCCACTCGGCGATGGCTTCCCGCAGGGGAATCAGTCCGAGGCTGTGGGTGTAGTGGGTCTTGCCCGCCCGGATCGCCGCAATGCCGGCCTCCTGCACACATTGGGGTGTGGGAAAGTCGGGCTCCCCCACTTCCAGATGGATCACGTCCCTCCCTTCCCGCTCCAGGGCCTGGGCCTTCTCCAGGATGTCCATGACGATGAAGGGGGGAATCTGCCGGGCGATCTTTGACAACATGGGTCTGGACCCTTTCCCGCGCGCAAAAGCGCGTCCCCCTTTGGGTGCCCGTAACATACCTGATGGAGCCAATTCAAGTCAAGCAACCCCCCCAAACCCTTCGATGGAAGCGTCCGCCTGCCCCGCGAGCATTGACTTGCGCGCCCCAAGCGGATAGACTAGCGGCCCGATGTCAAAAGGTGCCATGCTGTCGAGCAGCTTCGGGAGACAGGGAGCACGATGGAAATTCCCGATCATATATTCAAGGGATACGACATCCGGGGCCTGGTGCCGGAGGAGTTGAACGCCGACAACATCTACCGGATTGCCCAAGCCATTCTGCGCTTTTATCAGGTGCGATGCAACAAGAGAGAAGTCCGCATTGTTGCTGGGCACGACATGCGCATCAGTGCGCCGCAGCTCTATCCCAGGCTCAAAGAGGCACTCATCGACGGCGGCGCACAGATCGCGGACGTGGGTCTTGTCTCCACACCGACCCTTTACTTTGCCGTCCTGCACTTGAAGGCGGACGGGGGCGTCCAACTGACCGCCTCCCACAACCCTCCCGATTACAACGGGATCAAAATGGTGCTGCGGGAAGGGGGGCGGATCACAAAGATCGGAAAGCCCACGGGCATTCTGGAGATTCGGGAATACGCCCGGGAGGGGGTAACGCTTTCGACGCCGGGGGGGCGGGAGGAGAACATCACGGGGATCGTCGAGGAGGAGATTGCCTTTGCCTTTGCCCACGTGAATCCCGGGGATCTGAAACCGCTGAAAGTGGTGGCCGATCCTGCCAATGCCATGGGCATCACCTATCTGGGGCCCCTCTTTGAGAGACTCCCGGGCGAGCTGATCAAAATGAACTTCGAGCTGGATGGCACCTTCCCGGCCCATCAGCCCGACCCGCTGGTCTTCAAGAATCTCGAAGCCCTTCGCCGGCGGGTGATTGAAGAAGGCGCCGATCTCGGGCTCGCGCCGGACGGGGACGGGGACCGGATGTTCTTCATCGATGAAAAAGGGCAGGTCGTGACGGGCGCGCAGTCCACAGCCCTGGTGGCTCGGGAACTGCTCAAGACCCATCCGGGCGCGACCATCCTCTTTGACACCCGCTATACTACGACGCCGAAAGCCATCATCCGGGAGAACGGCGGCAAGTCGATCATCACCCAGGTGGGGCATGCCTATATCACCCGAGACCTCAACGCCCACGGCGGTCTTTACGGCGGCGAATCATCGGAGCATAACTTCTTCCAATGGACCGGCGGCGCGGAATCACAGCTGATCATGATTCTGCTCGTCATGAAGATCCTCTCCGAGTCGGACAAAACCCTTTCCGAACTTGTCTCGGAGATCAGACGGAGCTACGAGTCGGGCGAACATAATTTCAGGACGGAGAACGCACAGCGGATACTCGGTGACCTGAAAGAGAAATACGCCACGGGGGCCGTTTCCGAACTGGACGGGGTCGCCGTCGATTATCCCGACTGGCGCTTCAATGTCCGCACCTCCAATACGGAGCCCCTCCTGCGCCTCAATCTGGAGGCCCGAAGCGAAGCGCTGATGCAGGCGAAGCTGCAGGAGGTGCAGGCCCTGCTCACCGCGCACGGTGCGAAACCCCATGGAGACTAGAACCGCGTGAAACCCCACTTTCCGGAAGCCCTGCTGCATGCCGACACCCCGAAAGGCGACATCGTTGTAGCGGTGAAAGAGATGATTCGTGAGCTCGGCTTTACCATTGTCGATGATATGTCCTACAAGCCGTGGGGCGCGGGCTACCGCTTTCATGATCGGGACCTGTCCGCCTTTCTCGCAGTCTTCTATGCACACGAGCAGGTCGAGGCTCCGTCTGGAATGAGCCTAAGCCCCAAGATTCTTCTCATTGCACCGCAGAAGAGGCTTTCATGGCAATACCACCACCGGCGGGCCGAGTTGTGGAAGGTCTTTGCCGGCCCGGTGGGAACAATCCGGAGCGATTCGGATGCGCTCCGCCCGGTGGAGACACACGCCACCGGTGATCGGGTGGTGTGTGCCTGCCACGAGCGGCACCGGATCGTCGGTCTTCAGAACTGGGCCATTATTGCGGAGATCTGGCAGCATACCGATCTGAATCACCCCTCCGAAGAGGAGGACATTGTGCGCGTCCTGGATGATTTCGGACGGGAGGGATCGACGGCCAAACGATAACCGTTGCCGTGCGTCACGGGGCGCCGCTGGCGGGGCGTGCTCTGGCATCTGCGCACCGAAGGGGCGTCAGACGTTGGAGGTTTTTTTCGCTGAGAAGGGAGACCGATTGATGGTCAAGAGATTTGTTTTCGGGCGAAGCCGGGGCCTGTTCTTTGCCTCAGTGTGGCTGATCATAGGCCTGTTGACAGCAGTCGATACCGCTGCAAGCGATCTGCGGGACCCACAGATTATGACGGGATACGTCATGGCGATCCTGGAGCAGCAGCTCGGGTGGAGCCGGCAGGACTACACATTGGACGTTCGGAACGGGCGCGTGAGCATTACCCTGTCCACAGAAGATCCCTTGCTGCGGGAGACGGTCCTCGGCGCGCTGAAGCAGGTTTCTGCGCTGGAGGGACTTGCCATCGATGTCGCCCTGGCCGAACCTTCGATCTCCGAGCAGGCGCCCGGCCCCATCGGGCTGCTGCGGGGTTTCTGGGCCGGAGCAGGGCTCACCTCGAAGACGACCCGCTTCCCTCCGGGGGACCTCTTCCGCCCCTTGGTGGCCGATCCGAAACAGCCGCGGTTCTTTATCAGCATCCGCCGCTACGACACCGACGTGGAGACCATTGCCTCCGCCGCCGTGGGCTACGGAGAGACCTTCGGACTCGTTCAGTACGAGGGGGTCCGCGCGGGGGACGGCCTGCAGGTCGGTATCGACGGCGCGCTCTTTGCCCAGTTCAACCTGGATGAGGACTCCAAGGATCTGGTCAACGCGGACTACTCCATCGGCGTGCCGATGACCTATCGGCAGGGTCCTTACTCGGCGCGTCTGCGGCTCTACCATCAAAGCTCCCACCTGGGAGATGAGTTTCTGCTGCGGGCCCGGCCGGAGCGGATCAATCTGAGCTTCGAGGCGCTGGAGTTGCTCGGTTCCCTCGAGGGATCCCGCTGGCGCGGCTATCTGGGCGGGGAGTATCTGATCCACCGGGAACCGGAGGACCTGGACCGGGCCATGCTCCATGGCGGTGTCGAGTACCGCGGGACCCGCCCGTGGCTCGGGCTGGGCTTCCCCGTGGCCGGGCTGGACCTCAAGAGCTTTGAAGAGCACGACTGGTCCGTCGATGCGGGTCTGAGCGTCGGACTCCACGCGGGCGACAGCGTATCGGCCGAGCGCTACCTGCGGGTCATGGCGGAGGGCTATAAGGGCTTTGCGCCCCACGGGCAGTTCTACAAGGACCGAATTTCCTATCTGGGTGTTTCGATTTCTTTCGGATTGTAGGACGGAAAGCACTCAATGTCCGTCAAGCACCTGCCGCAGCTTTCCGAGGAACTCATCGCGCCTGAAGGGCTTTTGAATAAATGAATCCCGAGGCGCCTCGATACCCCGCTGAAGCAGGGCATCCCCCACATGACCTGACATGAAAAGCACCCGGACGTGGGGGTAAAGGGACTGAAACTCTTCGGCCAGTTCTTTGCCGTTTATGCCCGGCATGGCGACATCCGTGACCAGCAGATCGATTTTTCCTGAGACCACTCGGCCGGTTTCCAGTGCCTCTTCTCCATTGGGGGCCATCAGGACAACATAGCCCAGCGGTACCAGCATATCGTTTACCAGTCGGCGAACAGACGCATTGTCATCGGCCACCAGGACGGTCTCTGCGCCCCTTCGCATGTCCCGGGAGTCGGCCGGTTTCGGCTCGGTCAACGCGGCTTCTTCCGTCGGGAAGTAGATGTTGAACGTGCTCCCCCCTCCCGGTTCGGTCTCCAGCGAGATGTATCCGTTGTGCTGGTCGACGATACCGTAAACGGTGGAAAGACCCAAACCGGTGCCCTTCCCCTGCTCCTTGGTTGTAAAGAACGGCTCAAAGATCCTATCCTTCACGACAGGGTCGATTCCGGAACCGGTGTCGCCCACGGAAAGCAAGACATAAGATCCCGGCAGCACCGGCTGGTGACCCAGGGTCCGGCGTGTATCCAGGACGATCGTCCTGGTCTCGATGGTCAGCTGCCCGCCCCTGGGCATGGCGTCCCCGCCATTGACCGCCAGGTTCATCAGAACCTGTTCCATATGAGCCGGGCCGGCTCGCTTGGCGGCCGTCGAAGATGGTTTTCTCAGCGTCAGCACAATATCCTCTCCGATGACACCTTCGATCATTCTGGAGACGCTCTCGACGATCTCGTTCAGATCCACCGGCCTCGTGACCGATTTACTCAAGCGATATTCGGCTTAGCCCCGGCGTCCGGTTATTCTTTACAACGTCTCCGCACCCCCGTTGTTGTAACCTGCCGCACGCCGCTGATCGGGCGCCCGGGGAAATATTCAAAAAAAAACATATGTTGCTATTGACATGCCGCCATGGGAGGAGTAGTATGGCCAGCGTTTTCTGTCTGAAAACGGAATTTCCACCTGAAAAGCCAGTCTTTCCTTCAAAAAGGGAGTTTTCGACGTGTCGAGGGTCAAGCCGTGGCCCGTGCTGGTTGGAGCTTTTCTGATACTCTTTGTTCGCGCCGGTGCCGTTTTCGGTTCCGAACAGGCTGCAGAGGTTCTCCAGAAAGGCTCCTCCCTGCCTTGGTGGGCCTGGCCGCTCATCCTTTTTCTCGTAACGTTCGTTTTGGGAATCCTGGCGGTTCTGGGCGGGGTGGGCGGCGGCGTTTTGTATGTCCCGATTATCGGGGGTTTTTTCCCGTTTCACCTCGATTTCGTGAGGGGTGCGGGGCTGCTGGTCGCCCTGGCGGGTGCGCTGGCCGCCGGGCCGGGTCTCCTGAAGAAGGGGCTGGCCGACCTGCGTCTCGTGCTGCCGGTGGGGCTGATCGCGTCGGCGTGCGCCATCATCGGCGCCATGATCGGGCTGGCCCTTCCGACGGATGTGATTCAGACGGCACTCGGTGGGACCATTCTCGGGATCGTGGCCATCATGCTCATTGCGAAAAAGTCCGAGTACCCCGAGGTCAAAAAGGCCGATGCCCTCTCGAGCGCACTTCGGATCAACGGTATCTACTATGAGGCGTCGGCGGACAAGGATATCGACTGGCAGGTGCACCGTACGCCTCAGGCCCTGGCAACCTTTATACTGATCGGTGTCATGGCGGGCATGTTCGGTCTCGGCGCCGGCTGGGCCAATGTGCCGGTGCTGAACCTGATGATGGGGGCGCCGCTGAAAGTTTCGGTGGCCACGAGCAAGTTCCTCCTCTCCGTTACCGATACCTCCGCCGCATGGATTTATGTCAACAATGGGGCCGTACTCCCGATGATCGTGGTTCCCTCCATCATCGGGATCATGCTCGGCTCCATAGTCGGGGTACGAATCCTGACCAAGGTCAAGCCGGCGTCCGTACGCTACATCGTGATTGTCATGCTCTTCTTTGCCGGGTCCCGGGCATTGCTGAAGGGTCTCGGGGTCTGGGATTAGCCCGAATATTGACAGCCCATTCGGGGAGAATAAGGAGGCGCGGATGTCCAAGTTGAAGGCGACCGAAGAGCAGCTCACCTATGCCAATCTCCTGGACAAGGGGATGAAAATCGGGCTGCTGATCCTGAGCGTAACCTTTCTCATCTACCTGACGGGTATCCTGAAGCCTCACATTCCGGTGAGTGAGCTGCCCCACTATTGGGGGCTCTCGGTCCACGATTATCTGGAGCATGCTCAGGTTGAGCCCGGCTGGGCCTGGCTCGGGCTGCTCGGGAAAGGGGATTTCCTGAATTTCATCGGGATCACTTTTCTTGCCGGGGTGACCATTATTTGCTATGGACGGATTGTTCCGATATTATTCAGGAAGAAAGATACCGTTTTCGCAGTGATTGCGATCCTGGAGGTCCTGGTCCTCGTTCTGGCGGCCTCGGGCCTGCTGAAATCGGGAGGGCACTGAGTCATGCAGATGCAGTTGTGTCCCATCGGTGAAATGGAGAAACTGCTCGTGGCGGCAGCCTGCGACGAGTGCAGCAAGGGGGCCGTGCGCGAGGCCATACGTCTCGCCAAAGTCTGCTCCAGCAAGATCTATGCTGTTTCGGTTGTGGAAACGAACCCGGAGTACTCGGCCCTGGCCATGGACACGGTGGAGGAGGCCGCGATTGAAGTCCGAGAGCTGCTCAAGTCTATCAAAGAACAGGCTGAACGGGAAGGGATCGAGTGCGAGACGATCGCCCATCGGGGAGGGGATGTCCACCGGCACCTGATCGATGACGCCAAGGAGGTCGGCGCAACCCTCATCGTCATGGGCCGCAAGGGAAGAACCGGACTGAAGCGCCTGATGATGGGCAGTGTCGCCGAGGGGGTCATCGGGGACGCCCCCTGCAATGTGCTCGTGGTGCCCCGGGAGGCGGGGCTGAGCTTGCAGAAGATTCTGGTCGCCACCGACGGCTCGGCGCGGTGCGAAAAGGCGATCACGGAAGCGATCAGTCTGGCCAAGCGGAGCGGGAGCACCCTCATCGCCACCTCGGTGGTCCGCCGCGAATCGGACGGCGATAAGGCGCGGGCCAATGTGCAGCACGTCAAAGAGCTTGCCGAGCAGGAAGGCCTTGCCGTGGAAACCGTGACGGCCGTGGGGGTTCCCTACCAGAATATTGTGAATGCGGCCAAGGAGCGAGATGTGGATCTGATTGTGGTCGGCCGCAAGGGGAGAACCGGCATCAAGAGCTTCTTCATGGGGAGCAATTCGGAAAGGGTCATCGCCCTTTCGGCCTGTGCCATCCTCGTTGTCTGAGGCCCCACGCAGAGAGACCCGGCAACCGCAGGGGACGTCGGTGACAACCGCTCCCCAATTACCATCTGCCTTGCTCCCGTAAATTTAACATTTGACTTACAACGTCAGGAGGTGATCAACACAACAATTCTGTCCGATGGCCGATGTTCGGTCATCGGTTTTCTTTGGCACGCATCTCTACTAACGACACAAGGAGTTCAC
>CALZGC010000050.1 GCA_945786985.1 uncultured Nitrospirota bacterium
ACCCTCACCTGCCCCCGCTGCAGCAAGCCCCTGGCGGCCCGCACGCTGGCGCAACAGACGGTGCACACGTGCGATGCATGCGGCGGCGGCTGGCTGGAGGCCAATGCCCTGAAAGAGCTAACCGGCCTATAGCACGAAGACGGCCGCGGCCACGGCGGATGTGTAATAGCCCTTCTTCACGATAGCCGACTGGGTGATATTCGTCGTCCTGACGATCTTGCCGCTGATCTTCCACAGTTCCCGCTTCTCATCCCAGCTCTTGTCTTCGTCAAACTCGATGCCCAAAGTGGAGGCCAGCATGGCCGCCGCCAGATCCTCGACGTAATCGCCCGCATCGCTGTCGGTCATACCATAGGCGTGATGCTCGCTCAGGTAGCCGTAGGCGCGCTTGTCCATGGGTACTGCGCACCCCACCGACGCCGCCAGGAGGCGCCTCGGTTCATTGCTGGAACAGCGGGCCAGCACACAGTACACAATTTCCCCCGGATGCAGATGCTGCAGCCCTTCTCTTCTGGAAACCCGAGTGCAACCGGGCGGTAGGATACTGGAAACCGTCACGAGGTTGAACTTCTCAATGCCGGCATTCCGCAGTGCCAACTCGAAGGATTGCAGCTCCTCCCGGTGAGTCCCAACACCATTGGTGAAGAAGACCTTCTTCGGTATATGTTTCATCCCGTTCCCCTGCCCCGTCACGTGTTTGTCGAAAAGCAGGGGGAACTATACCATACTTCCAGAAAAGCTCAAGCGTATTTTGGCCGGCCCGAGTACCGTCGGTATCTCACTCAGGGGAGCTTCTTGCCGACCTTCGCTTCCAGGGAAGCCACCTTGCCCCGCAGTCGATTGGTCTTCCCTTTTCGGTCATCGATGGTGATCTTGGTGTAGACGCGCTCCGAGTTCTTGAAAACCTCCTCGTGACATCGCTTGATGAGCTGCATGACCGGGTCCCACCCGCCTTCGAGACAGGTTCCCATGGGAGTGACCGTGTAGGGGATTCCGCTGGCATCGATGATCTTGATGACTTTGGCAATCTCCGGGCTGATACTCACCCCCTGCCCGATGGGAAGAATAGACAGATCCACAACCATAATATCCTCTCCTTATGATGCTGGCCAATAGGGATGCCGCTCTCTGAACGGGAAGTCTACCACAGAACCCGCAAGATCACACGCGGTGCTCACCGCCGGATGAAGCCGCCGGGGCGTATTCAAAAAAACGGAGGGGGGGGGCAGATGGGATGAGGCCGAGCACTTCCGCATCGTGAAAAAATCGCTTGAGGCTGACGATCTTCTCCTCGTCCAGATCGTAGGCTATGGTATGCCAGTACTGCAGGAGATCGGCCGGCGCGATATCAAGCGTGCGAGCGGCCGCGCCGGCGACTTCTTCGAAGCGGTACGGCGCCAGCCGCCGGGCCTGCTGCAGAGCCTGTATGAAACGCCCGATCTCGCTGCTTCGGGTTTGCGCCGCGTCCCGCCGGACCATCCAGAGAGCAAAGACGAAGGGCAGACCGCTGAAGTCGTGCCAGAGTTCGGCCAGATCATAGACATGTTCCCCGCCCTCCCCCCGCAGATAGTCCCGCAGGGCCTCATTGCCGATGGCCACTTGGGCATCGGCGTCCGGCGGCAGCTTCCCGGCTGTCGCTCGGCCCACGTCATAACGGCAGCGCAGGCCGTAGCGCTTTTCCAGAAGTATTCGGAGCAGGGCATTGGATGTGGCCGAGGCCGGGGAGAGAAGGACCCGTCTATCCTGCAGCTTCTCGATGGGTACCCGAGAGAAGAGCAGTACGCTGCGCACCTCCCGGTGGGCTGCAATGGAGATATCCGGTACCACCCAATAGCGCTCAGGATGAAGCCCATACTCGAAGGCGGAGCAAGGGGCGAGGTCGATCCCCCCTTCATAGAGCATACGGTTCAGCTCGGCGGGCTCCCCCCGTATGTACCGCACATGCTCCTGCGGGACGATGGCGCGCAACGCCGCGTAAATGGGGATGCAGTTGGCGTAAACGATCTCTCCGATGCGGATCAAAAGACCTCCCGATGGTGAGGATCCCGAAGACGGGTGCCAGTCCCTGCAGCCTTAATGGACAGTGGCGGTCACGGTAACGAGCGTTTTGCCGCGCTCCGTCTGCTTGCGGTAGCTGAACAGAGCTGTGCCGACATTTTCATCGGAGCTATCGCTGCCGCCTATCACGATGGTTTGGCCCGGCTGGACCGTCACCGTCGTCGTCAGCTCGGTCAATGCGACATCCCCGCCGGCACTGAGAAATTTGGAAAAAACGGGGGTCAACTCCATCCGGATGGCACCGGAGGGGAGAAGATTGGGCGTCACCTGCAGAGATTTGCCTGCCTGGCGAAACTGATAGTCCACCGCACGATAAAAACGGCCCGCATGAAAGAACCGGGGCACCACGATCTCTTCCCCGATATGGATGAAACCGGTGGCGCCATCGGCGAGCACCAGAAAGAGCGTGCTGTCGTCCGATGATTTCAGACGCCCTTTCGCAATATTGAGCTGTGCCTCGAATTTGTCCGTGGACACACCGACGCTGAGGCCGGAGCGCGAGAAGGACGCGGGGTGGTGGGCGATCACCACGTGGCGGTCGGCATAGCGCCAGAGGGCGTCCAGCTCGGTATATTCCGAAACCGATGCACTGAGCTTGTTGATGACGATACGGAGATTGGTTCCTGCGGCGGTCGCTGTGCTCCCGGTCTTCAGGGCCTCGATCTTTCGCAAGGTCTCATCGTAGTGCGCATCCCGGGCCGGACCGCCTCCCGGTGACTGGCACCCGGTAAGGAAGAGAAGAGACATTAGAAGAAAAGGTGCTGCCATTCGAATCATGGCCCATGATGCCACATTCCCGAAGTTTTTTCCAGTCATGCGGGCAA
>CALZGC010000051.1 GCA_945786985.1 uncultured Nitrospirota bacterium
CCGTTCGGGATTGGGCGACTTGATCATCTCGTTGGACGGCGTCCGTGCAGAAACCTATGAAGCATACCGTATCGGCGGCAATTTCGAACGGGTCAAAGCAAACGTGCGACTGCTGGCCAAGGCAAAAAGGGCGCTTCGGTCGGCCCGGCCGAGAACAATTCTGCAGTTTATCGTATTCAAGCACAATGAGCATGAAGTCCCGGGCGTAAAAGATCTGGCAGCGGAACTCATGGTGGACGACGTGGAAATTTTCGGCGGCGATATCGGCGGGGAAGGACATACCCCTTACACGGGACGGGCGGAAACACGGCAATTGGCTGAGAAATGGCTCTCCAGGAATCCCGAGCATCGGGGTTACTGGGACTATTTCCGTAACGACGGTTATCTGAACCCCTCCCACTGCTGGTTTCTGTGGCGGGCTGCGATTGTCAATTGGGACGGTTCGGTGTCGCCGTGCTGTAATGTCTACCGGGAATCCGATGATTTCGCCAACATCATGGAAAGACCGTTCAGGCAGATCTGGAACAACACCCAGTTCCGGTCTGCCCGCGCGCTGTTTGCCGGCAGGAACGGCCCACAAGGGACCAGGACAGTCTGTTCCACGTGTAAATACTTCAGGTCGCCGTCTGGCAGTACTTTCCCTTAACCTGAATGTACCCGGCGACGTCTTGTGCCGATAAGGAATCCACAATTCGGATCTTTCAAAACCAGACTTGACCTATCCAGCCAAGACCATGGACAGAATAAGAACACACGCAAAAAACCATCCTCTTCTGAAGAAATTATTATGGAAGATGGCGTTTCCCGGACAAGAAGGCCGTCCCAGAACATGGTTGCGGATGTTCATCAACCCGTTGATCACTCAGAGAGGAAGGGGCACCAAAATACGAAGAAGTGTGCGTTTGGACATCGTGCCATTTCATATCGTTCGGATCGGCCGGGGTAGCCTCCTTGAAGACTATGCCACGCTCAACAACCGTATGGGGCCTGTAGAGATCGGTGACCATTCACTTGTTGGCATCGGCAATATCCTGATAGGCCCTGTGACTGTTGGTGCGCATGTGATCCTTGCGCCGCACGTCGTCCTCTCAGGACTCAATCACGCCTACACAGATGTAAGCCTCCTCATCAAGAACCAGGATTTAAAACCGAATGAGATCGTCATTGAGGATAACGTATGGATCGGCGCCAATTCCGTGGTCACCTCGGGGGTAAGAATCGGGACGCACGTCGTCATTGCGGCAGGAAGTGTTGTCACCAAAGATATTCCGGCCTATTCGGTTGCAGCTGGCAATCCTGCACAGCTTGTCAAGACATACAATAGGCAGACACAAAGATGGGAACGAGTAGAAGAGGGAGAAACACCCCTGGCGCCTGTCACCCGAGACGTTTCAGAATGAAACAAAAAGAGACTCGCCGACGTTGCCGGCTCATTGTCTCTTCTCGGCAAGTGTTGAGCAATGATGACGGGACTCACTGAGAATGGTGATGAAGAACTTTCGGCCCTTCAAAAGCCATGGCCGGCAGTGGTGCCATTCACTCGCTGCAATCCCCCAGGACGGGAGACAAACGAGAACGGGGGGGCCGGTCGGCCGGGATAGCTTGTTGCCTGTACAAGTGTCGTTGACGAAGGGCAAGCCTGGCACCTCTACCGGCGCAATTGTTGTGTTGACGTGCAGGTATCAAGCTATTATGGTTTAAGCATGTATACTTCCGTGATCCTTTATTCAACCCCGATCTGTCCTTACTGCGTGCGCGCCAAGAATCTCCTGCAGAAAAAGGGTGTGCCCTTCCAGGAGATCGACATCTCCGAAAATCCCGCCCTGGAAACGGAGATGATCCGTCTGACCGGGAAGATGACCGTTCCACAGATCGTGATCAACGGAACCCCCGTCGGCGGCTGCGACGACCTCTATGAACTCGAGCGGACGGGAGAACTTGATCGCCTCCTCCGTGTTGGCTAGATCCACTTGTCCCCCCTATTCAAAAACCGTTTTGTGATGCGGAACAAATCCGTGGTAAAATATCTATAAAGAACTGGTAATTGGCAGACGGAAATGGCCCCATGTTGAATCGAACATTCCAGTATAGACGTCTCCTCCTTCCCCTGCTGCTCTTTTGTCTCCTCTCCTGCGGCAGCCTCTACACGGCTAGAGTCCGCCAGGAAGTCTCCGTGGATTCCCACTTGGAACACGAGATTGACTTCAAGGCGCGAAACAGGATCATGGTCCTGACCCTGGCGCAGGAGGAGAAGACCCTTGCCAAGACCACCCTGACGGCAAATGAGGCCACCACCGACCTGGTCTCCCTCGCACTTCTGAACCGGGGCTTTCAAGTGATCGATCGGGCGCACGTCAACGATTTCATGCAGGAAAACGACCTGCGGCTCGACTCCGCGGACGTCTCCAAAATCATAGAAATGGGCCGCCTCCTGGACGCAGACTTCCTGATCGTGACCAACCTCTTTCAGAACCTGCAGGCCTCCCATGCCATCTCCTTTCTCCCCGGGGAGGTTTTGACATCCATTGATACCTCTGCCAATATCGGCGTCAGCTCCCGCATGCTGGATCTCGAGAGCCGACAGGTGATCTGGGTGGGCATCGCCACGACCCAGGACCAGAACTTCCAAACAGCCATTCAGCGTATCGCGGATAAGCTGATCGCCTCCCTGAAACAGAGGAGGAGTACACCATGAAACAAAGGAGGACCCGTAAGGCTTTGTACTGCGGGCTCTGTGCGTTGCTCGCTTTTTGCGTGGCCTCGGGCTGCGGATCCCTCCGCACCGCAAGGATCCGCAAAGACGTCACCTTGAACACACACCGCCAAGCCGATTTCCAGATTAAACCCCCTGCCGTGATTGCCGTGGTTCCCCCGATCCGCAAAGACGAACTGGCCGGCATCTCGTCGACCATCTCCGAAGCGGCTCAGGATATGATGTCTCTGCAGTTGTGGAATGCGGGCTACCGGATCATTGACAAGATTTTCATCAAGGAAGTCCTGTCCCGAAAGCGTATTGCCTTCGAGAACTTTTCGGTGGAGCAGGCCGTGCGTCTGGGCGAGGCGGTAGATTCCGACTTCGTGATGCTCGTTTCGCTGAACGATTTTGAGGAGGATGTCCGCTCCATCGACTTCTTACCCTTTCACGTGGTCAATACGGTGGACACGTCGGTCCTGGTCGGACTCAACTGCCGGTTGGTGGATGTCGCCGCTCGGCGGGTGGTCTGGTCCGGTGTAGCCACGACGCAGGACAAGAACCTTCAGCTCAGTCTCCGCCGCATTTCACGCCATCTGATTGCCTCTCTGCAAAACGGCGCCGCCCGGCCGAGAGACCGAGCCATCCCGGGTATCGGAATGCATTTCTAAC
>CALZGC010000052.1 GCA_945786985.1 uncultured Nitrospirota bacterium
ATGCCCGCACCGAACTCCATCGCGAACGGCGAATTTACCGTCCAGGCGGCCACGGCCGCTGCGGATGCCGACCTGGGCGGCAACACTGTAAAGGCAACCATTACCGTCAACCCCGTGGCCGACACCCCCTCGGTAACCAACGCCACCACCCAGGAGGACGTGATGACGAGCTCCGGGCTGGTCATCTCCCGAAACACCGTGGACGGCATCGAAGTAAGTCATTTCAAAATCACGGGCATCACCGGCGGTACCCTGTATCACAACGACGGCACTACCGTGATCAACAACGGGGATTTCATCCTGGCCGCAGACGCCGCCTTGGGGCTCAAGTTCATGCCCGCACCGAACTCGATGGCTGATGGGGAGTTTTTCGTCCAGGCGGCCACGGCCGCTGCGGATGCCGACCTGGGCGGCAACACCGTCAAGGCGACCGTCAGCGTTACTCCAGTGGGCGACGCACCGGTCGTCGGCAACAGTGAAGCTTTGGCCGGTCAGGAGTCAGGAAAGATTACTATTAAGCGCAATGCAGCAGACGGCGCAGAGGTCGATGAATTCTACATCACCGGGATCACCAATGGCACGCTTAGGACCGGCAGTGAGGCAATCATCAACGGTACGTATGTCGCGTGCCCTACTGGTCAGATCACTGTCTATTTCGTGCTCAACGGGGCTGACCCGGGCAGCTTCAAAGTGCAATCCGTTGCCAGTGGTAGCGTAGATCCGAAGGCCGTTGCCGTCTCAACGATCAGCGTCAAGGCCGCCGATGGGTCTACGGGCGACACCGATCCGACGGATGATCCAACAGATGATACGGACGATCCGATTCCGCCTGTGGGCGATGGTGACCCCGAGGAGGAGGATGGCGCACCGGATCCTGTGATAGAAAACGATTCCAGGGCATTTATGAACCCGGCTCGCTACAGGTTCAACCTCAGCACGGATAGTGCACAGCTCAAGCCCCTGGAGGCCGCTGCCCACGAAACCCCATTAAAGGAAGAGCTCTCTATAACAACACCCCCGAGAGAACGCATCCTCAAGCATAGTGCGGAGAATACTGAAGACGCATCGGCCAAGGCCTACCAGCAGCTGCGGGACGCGCTCAACGCCATCAAGAAACAGACCGGCGGGGATATCGAACTTGACGAGGCTATTGCGGGCACGGCCGCGGCGCTCACCACCGGCCTGTCGGCGGGTTATGTCGTCTGGCTGCTACGGGGCGGCATGCTCCTCAGCTCGCTTTTATCGCAAATGCCTGCCTGGCAGCTGGCCGATCCACTGCCGATTCTCACCCGGATGAAGGACGAGGCGGACGATGACGAGTCGCTGGAATCGATCATCAAGGAGGGATCGAAGAAGGATGATGAGCAGGACGACAGTGACGACGGAATGAAAACGGAGTCATGATCGGAACCGAAAGGAAGGGTCAGTAGAAAATGAGAATACTGAACACCAAACACCGCATCGTTATCGGCTTAACAGGAGTGATTATCAGCGTCGTCATGCTGGCCGGTTACCTGGGCCTGGTGCCGGACACGACCTCTGCCGTACGGGAAGGGCGCACCGCCCTGGCGGAGGCCGCGGCAGTGCACAGCACGGCGCTGGTCGTGAAAGACGACATTCGGGGCCTGCAGGGAACCCTTCGCATCCTCGCCAAGAGGAATGATGATCTGCTGTCGCTTTGCCTCCGCCGGGTAGACGGCCGCCCCCTGGTGACGGTCGGAGACCATTATGCCCACTGGAAGGCCACATCCGATGGCTATTCCATCGACTCGCAGGTTAAGGTCCCCATATCGGCTGGTGCTCGCAAGTGGGGAGAGTTGGAACTGCGTTTCACCCCCCTGGCCCGCAGCGGAATCTGGCGTATTCTGGACCACCCCATGGTCCGCCTGTCGCTCTTCATGGCGGTCGGCTGCTTTGTCTTATTGTACTTCTACCTGGCAAAGGTGCTTCGTCACTTGGATCCGTCTGAGGCCGTTCCGGGCAGAGTGCGATCGGCGCTGGACACCATGGCGGAAGGGCTTCTTGTGCTCGACCGCAAAGAGCAGATCATGCTGGCCAACCAGGCCTTTGCCGCCATGCTGGGCAAAGCACCCGACGACTTGCTGGGCCGTCGGGCCGGGGAGCTGCCCTGGATGGATGAAGAGGGCAACGAAGCGCGGAAAGCCGACCGGCCGTGGGTCCAGGCCCTGGTAAAGGGTGAGGTGCAGCGGAATCGCACGCTCCGTTTGGATGTTCCCGATCAGGGCTGGCGCACCTTTAATATCAACTGCTCTCCCGTCCTCGGCGGGGGAGGGAAATATGCCGGTGTTCTGGCCAGTTTCGACGACATCAGCGAACTTGAAGAAAAAGAGCTGGAACTGGTCAAAGCCAAGGAAGAGGCCGAGTCTGCCAACCAGGCGAAGAGCGACTTCCTGGCCAACATGAGTCACGAAATCCGTACGCCCATGAACGCCATTCTCGGATTCACAGAGCTGCTCAAGCGGGGCTTTGTGAAAAACGAAAAGGAAAGTCTCAAGTACCTCAACACCATCCATACCAGCGGCAAGAACCTCCTGGAGTTGATCAATGACATCCTCGACCTCTCAAAGGTGGAGTCCGGCCGCGTCGAAATCGAAAGGGTCTGGGTGCCACCCTACCAGATCATCCATGAAGTTCTCCAGACACTGGGGGTCAAAGCCCAGGAAAAGGGGATTACGCTGGGCTTCAACGCAGAGAAAGCGCTCCCCGAGAAGATCGAGACGGATCCCGCTCGATTCAGACAGATCGTCTTCAACTTGGTTGGCAATGCCATCAAGTTCACTGAGGAGGGGGGGGTGACCGTTGCCTGCCGCTTTGACGAGAGCTCCGGCGGCCCCCAGCTGCAGGTCGACATCATCGATACGGGAATCGGGATGGCGCCGGAAAGACTCGACACCATCTTTGACCCCTTCGTACAGGCCGACTCCAGCGTGACGCGCCGCTTCGGCGGAACGGGTCTTGGCCTCTCCATCAGCCGTAAGTTTGCGCAAGCCATGGGCGGGGACATCGTCGTACAGAGCGAGCAGGGGAAAGGCAGCACATTTCGGGTTACCCTGGCCACAGGCGACCTCACAGACGTGCCCTTCGTCCAGCCCGACGCCGTCGCCATGCCCGAGCACACATTCCAGGAGGAAGGCAAACAATGTTGGCAGTTCTCTGACGCCCATGTCCTGGTCGTGGACGATGGTAGCGAAAACCGCGAGCTGGTTCGGCTCCTGCTCGAAGAGGTGGGACTGACGGTGGATGAGGCTGACAACGGACTGGCCGGCCTGGAGAAGGCTGTCGCCCATCCCTATGACGTGATTTTCATGGACGTGCAGATGCCGGTGATGGACGGCTTCACGGCAGCCAGCAAGATGCGGGAACACGGCCTTGAAACCGAAATCATTGCCTTGACCGCAAACGCCATGAAGGGCTTTGAGCAGGAGTGTCTGGACAACGGGTACTCCGGTTATCTGACCAAACCGATCGACGTCGACCGTTTCATGGAATTGACGGCGAATCTGCTGGGCGGAGAGCTGGTGGAAAAAGAAACACCCCCGCCGGAAGAAGCTGAGCAGCCATCGGCCGCCGCTGTCGAGGAAGGGCCCGCCTGTGCACTGCCCCCCATCGTTTCCAAACTACCTGCGGCCAATCCGAAATTCGAGAAGTTGATCGTCCGCTTTGTCGAACGGCTGAGCGAGCAACTGAATG
>CALZGC010000053.1 GCA_945786985.1 uncultured Nitrospirota bacterium
CTCCTACAGCCGGACCTGTGAGGATGTATTGAACGTGGTACGGGCATGACGGTAATTGTCGATGTGGTACTTGGTAAAGGGAAAGCCCGTGACCTCAAAAAAGCGTTTCCAGCCGACCCGGTCGATCCACTCCCCGATCCGCTCATAGGGCTTGGCACCGGCCCGGTAAGCGTCCAGGATCTTGCCCACCGCATCACTGACCTCGGGCCAGCGCGGGGGGTTGTTGGGAAGCCCCCAGGTGGCCAGTTTCATGAAGGCCGGGCCGCTTCGCGTGCTGGCCGACTTGCCGCCCACCCAGATGGAGAGCGTATCCGCGTCCGGGTCCCGTATCTCCATGCTCGGGCACTGACCGTGGCAGGCCCCGCAGTACATGCACTTCTCTTCGACAACCTCCAGAGAATCCTTGTCATTGACCTTGCGAGGACGGATGGCCGCCACCGGGCAGATAGCCACCACCTTGGGAAGCTCGCAGATCTGCATCTTGTTATGATTGATCTTGGGAGGACGGTGGTGCTGGAGATTGATGGCGATATCCGACTGGCCCCCGCAGTTGATCTGGCAGCAGGAGGTGGAAATTTTCACCCGGTTGGGCAGGCGCTCGTTGACAAAATCATCAAAGAGGGTGTCCATGAGGGCCTTGACCGCGCCGGCCGCGTCGGTCCCGGGCAGGTTGCAGTGCAGCCAGCCCTGGGTGTGGATGATATTGGAGATCGACGGACCTGTCCCTCCCACCGGGAAGCCGAGGACGTCGTGGATCTCCTGGATCAGGGGATCGATAGCCTCCTTGTTCGACAGCGAAAATTCGATATTGCAGCGGCTGGTAAAACGAAGATAACCCTGACAATACTTGTCCGCGATGTCACAGACCTTCCGCACCGTGTCCACGCTCATGGTTCGGGGAGAACCCGCCCGGACCGTATAGAGAGCGTCGCCGCTCTCCGCCACATAGACGAGCACACCGGGGCGCAGCCTCTCATGATATTTCCACTTGCCGTAGTTCTTGGCCATCAGGGGGTGGAGATATTTCTTGAAATCCGGCGCCCCGTTGTCCCTGGGTGCCATCTTTTTCGGCGTCGCCATGATTGGTTCCTCCGAATTTAAGAGGCTGTTTCCTTGCCGTCCAGTTCCTTGTCCACGACGGCCGGAGTGCTCGGCTCTTCCCCTGCCATCAGGGGCCGCGTGTACTCTTCGAACTTGATGTAAGAATTGGTCCGGGGATGCAGCACCATCTGCGGATCCGGTTCCAGGCCGACTCCGTCCAGAAAGGTCCCGAGACCGATCCGATCGATGAACTCGCCCACGCGCTCGTGTTCCATGCCATGCTCTCCCCAGAAGTCCCAGATCCTCCGGACGAGATCGGTCAGCTGTTCCCAGTCCTCTTCGGTTTCCATCTTCATGAAGGGAACCAGAACGGAACCCATGGTATCGCCGATCTTCAGGGTCCGTTTGCCGCCCAGCAGGATGGTCACCCCCCGGTCCCTGCCGATGGCCAGCGCCTTGTGCATGACGTTGATACAGTGCATGCAGTGGACACAGTTCTTGTCGTCGATTTCCAATTGGCCGTCTTTCAGGGTCATGCAGTCTGTGGGACAGCGGTTGATCACCGTATTGATGACGGACCTTTCGCCTCTTTCATCAATGAACCGGGTGACCTCTTCGGGATCGACCTGTATCTTATCCCGCCAGGTCCCGATAATCGGCATGTCGCAACGCTGCATGGAGCAGGCACAGTCGTTGGCGCAGCCGGATATCTTGAATTTGAACTTGTAGGGCAATTCGGGGCGATGGAGCTCGCTGATGAAGGTGTCCGTGATATATTTGGTCAGTCCCAACGTGTCGAAACAAGACATCTCACACCGGGCGGGTCCCACGCAGCAGGCAAGCGTCCGCAAGGCCCCGCCCGAACCGCCGAGGTCCCACCCCTTCTCCATGAGGGCCTCACCGGCCTCAACGGTCTGCTCATTGTTGGAGCCGAGCATCAGGATATCGCCGGTCATGCCGTGCAACTGCAGAATGCCCGCGCTGTGTTTCTCGCTGATATCGCAGAGCTCGCGCAGGGCTTCGGTGGAGTAGACCCAGGCGGAAGGCTCGATAATCCGGATGGTGTGGAACTGGGCCACATCGGGAAACTGCTCCTTGAGGTCGGAGTAGCGGGCGATGACGCCGCCGCCGTAGCCGAGCAGATTGAGCACCGTCCCATCCCAATGATTCACGCGCTCTTCATAGGACTGCTCAAGCTGTCCCAGCAGCTGCTTCAGGGCAGGCTTTTTCCGGGAGAAATTCTTCAAGTCCGTGACGAAACTGGGCCAGGGACCCTTCTCCAGCTCGTCCAGCATCGGTGTCTTGATTTTTGCATTCTTGTTTGATTTTGTCATGAAAGAATCCCCCCTGGATGGAAAGCCCCAATATAGAGATGACGCTCACCGGTGGGCATACACGAATTCCTGTTATGGCCCTTGTGCAGACTTCCGGATCATTCACAATATCTATGCAACAATTAATCGATTGTGTATGTGACAAAGATCACAAGTTTGGTGGAATAGCCATTAAGAAGGATGCGGGTGGATACCGCTTAAGGCGAACATTAATGATGGCTCTGCGCCTTGAACTGGCTTGCCCAGGCGATCCGGCTTCGCTCATGGCTTCGCCGTGACAGGTCCGTCTTTGCAAATTGCTTCGCAGCGACAAGAGCTTGAGGGGGCTCCGGCATGACACGGGGTCGGGAAAAGACCATGGCAATTCCCGGGCGACGTCGCTCATGGCTGGGCAGTAACTTATTGAAATAACGTGTGTCCTGCATTAGAGAGTACCTTCAATATGAGAAGGGTCCAAGGGTCCGAGGATTCAAGGGTTCTAGGGGTCCAGGATTCAGGCAACTCTTTACCAGGATTCTAGCTATCTTGGCATTTCACTGGATCCCTCGGATCCTCGATCCCATTAACCCCTGATCTTTCCCCCATTCACTTCCTAACCAAAACTTCCTGTTCAAGGATTTTATACATGGTCAGGAGGGAAATCAGCCATGAGAGGGTGGACTCTGCGCCCTGATTCGCATTCACTCCGGTAGGCTGGATGCCGTCACAGCAGCCCCCTGTTTCAAAATCATAGATCTGCATATTCAGGTCATTGCGTCCCAGAAACCAGCTGAGACAGAGGTGCCCGTCTTCAATCCACTTCCTATCTCCAGTGGAATGAAAGGCCTCGGCGCAGGCTTCGATGAGACTCATGGCCTCAAGGGGTTGTTGATCAAAGGTGGAGGAGTCGCCTTCCCTGCTGTGCCAATCCGTATTCCCGATAAGGGAAAGGTGACCTTCAGGCGCCTTTTGCCTGTCAAGCAGCCAGTTCAGGCTGTTGATCCCCATCTCGAACATTTCCGGATTTGGTATCCATTGACCGGCCAGGATCAATGCATGGGACAACTTGGCATTGGCATAAGTCGCCTGATCTTCGCACCACGGCCAGTCGTGAGAGGCCCTTTGCTTAAAGAGGTCAAACAGTTTTTCCCCAAGGACTGCGCGCAAGCGGCGGGCCGTCGAGTCGCCGCCGAATGCTTCCATATAGGCCTGCAAGCCGACAATGGCAAAGGCCCATGCCCTGGGTGACGTAAAGTTTTCCACCACCGGAAGGCCCTTTGAAAAGAGACCTGCCGCCATTTTTCGAATCGAGTCACTGGGTGCAGATTTCACGGCGGTGCCCAGCCCCCAAAGTGACCGGCCATGAGAATCTTCACTTCCCATCTCTTCGAGCCAGCGCCTGTCATAGGACATGAAGTTTCGGAAGCGAGCATTTTCCGGATGAAAAGAGTCGTTCAGAAAGGAAAGGTAGGTTTGAATCAACGGGACCACCCCTTTATCCTTGTGCAGGGAGTAATACATGCAGGCAACAATGAGTGCCCTGGCATTATCATCGACGCAGTAGCCATGGCTGCGATCGGGGATAGAGTACGTTGCATGCTGAAGCATTCCCGTGGCATCGGTCATGATTCTCATATGTTTTAGGTTGATGTCAGGAAGTTCACTGACGATCCTGGCATCCGGCCTTTCCGAAAATTGTGGTATGGCCAGGTCTTTTGTGTGCGTGAGCACTTTGCCGATGAGCTTGAGGTAGCTTCGTCCCACTTCCTTCCAGATCATTGATCGGCCGAACTGGTAACACTTTTTGCGAACCTCCATTCGCTCTTCCTCGTGATCCAGTAGGTGGTTGACGGCTTCTGCCATAGCTTGATCATCGTTGAAAGGGACGAGGCGCCCTCTCCCATCGGCCAGCATCTCTTTGGCATACCAGTAAGGCGTGGAAACAGTGGGGGTCCCCATGCCCGTGGCATAGGCCAGCGTGCCGGATACGATCTGCTGTTCATTGACGTATGGTGTGATATAAATGTCGGCGGCCGCTACATACTGCATCAACGCTTCCTGACTGGCAAAACGGTTTCGGAACAGGACATGATCGTTCATGCCAAGCCGGCTGACCAGCTGATAAAGGCTTTGGAGGTAGGAATCCCCTGATTCCTTCACAATATACGGATGAATTTCACCGAGAATAATATAGACCGCCTCGGGGTGGCGCTCAATAATTCCGGGCATGGCCTTGATCATCACATCAAGCCCCTTTCCCGGGCTTAGCAGACCAAAGGTCAAGAGAATCTTATTTGCGTTCAAGCCAAGTTGATTCCGGAATGTATCGGACCTTTCAAAGGGAGTGTCAGGAATTCCGTGCGGGATGAATTCTATTTTTGAGTCGTCAATGCCGTACACTTCCTTCAACATCGAACGGGCCTTGTGGGCCATGACCACCAATGATTCGGAATATCTTGCAAGCTCCTGAATAATGACACGCTGTTCGCCGGAAGGGTCCTGGAGGACGGTATGCAAGGTGGTCATCAC
>CALZGC010000054.1 GCA_945786985.1 uncultured Nitrospirota bacterium
AAGCGGGGGAGGCGCCGGCGCCAGCCGTTTTGCCGTGGCAGTCGCCGGAACGCCGCCGAGGCGATGGACCCCCGGAGGAAATCGTTACGGTGGAAACCGAGTTGGTACGGTATCGCATTTCCGCCCGGGATGGGACGCTCAAAGAGATCACACTTAAACGGTATCTGGACGATTCGGCTGAGAGGATCCAACTCGTGCCAACCCGAGGGGAACTCTTTCCCCTGCAACTGCTTGCCAATGGAGAGGTTTTCCATGTGACGTTCAAGCCCTCCAGGCAGTACATCGAGGTGACAGACAAAGCGGAAACCCTGGTTCTCACCTATCAGGATGAGACGGGGGTTCGTATTGAAAAGCATCTGGAGTTTCAACCGGCGGGATATCAGATCAAGGTCCGAATCGTTCAGAATGCGCTGGAGGAATACCAACTCTTGGCCGGTTCCGTTTTTCAAGGGGTAGGGGATGCAAACAAGGGTAGCGGGCGGTATGCACACGAGGGACCGGTGCTCGAGGTGTCGGGGGAAATAGAAAGGATCAAATTTAAAGAAGCCAAGGAGCGGATGATCCTTCGGGGAGAAATTCCGTGGGTTGCGTTTGAGGAGAAGTATTTCATGACGGCCGTGCTGCCCGAGAACCCAGCGTCGGCGGCTGTGGTAGATCGTTTGGACAACTCCGAGGGGACGAACATTGCTCTTGGCGTGACGGGCGTGGGCGAGACAGCGACCTATGTCTTCTATGCAGGTCCCAAGGACTATGAACTTCTGCGGTCATTGAACAATGGACTTGAAAAGGCTATCAATTTTGGCTTTTTCGGGTTTCTCGGAAAACCGATGTTTTTCGTGCTCAAGGCGATCTACGGGGTCGTGCGAAACTACGGTTTGGCGATCATTCTGCTGACCAGCCTGATCAAGGTGGTCTTTATTCCGCTGACTCACAAACAGCACAAGTCCATGCAGGACATGCAGAAGATACAGCCGGAAATCAGTGCCATACGTGAGCGCTACAAAGGTGATGCGCAGAACATGAACCGCCACGTTATGGATTTGTACAAGAAGCATAAGGTGAATCCTGCGGCAGGCTGTCTGCCGTTGGTGATACAAATTCCCGTTTTTTTTGCGCTCTACAATGTGTTGTTGAGTGCCATTGAATTGCGACAGGCACCCTTTTTGTATATCAAGGATCTCTCCGCGGCGGACACGCTTTTCGGACATATCGGTGGCTTTGCCGTCGGGCCGCTGCCGCTGCTGATGGGTGTGAGCATGTATTTGCAGCAGAAGATGATGCCCACCACGATGGACCCGAAGCAGGCGAAAATTTTTCAGTATATGCCGGTGATTTTTACCTTCATGTTTCTCAATTTTCCCTCTGGACTCGTGCTGTACTGGTTGGTCAACAACGTGTTGACCATCTTGCAGCAGATGTATACGAACAAACGCAAGGCCGCAGCGACTGCATAGGGGGACGCCCTTTACACGGATATTGCATGAGAAAACCCATTACGACGCCGGACAAGCTGCCGGATGCGGCGTTGGAGAGAATTTCCTGACGTTGAAATATTTCAATAGGTCTTCAACCAGAATATTCTCTGCGCCTTGCTAAAGGCGCTTGTGGTATCTCTGGGACCTCTCATGACGATCATGCACGCAATATCCGGATCAGAATTTTCTGGAAACCTTCGGAGGACGGGACCATGGAAAGAACCATTGAGATTGAAGGGAAAACGCTGGAAGAGGCAACACAACAGGCACTGCAACAGTTGGGGGCCCGGCGGGAAGACGTTGAGATTGAGGTCCTGGACGACGGAAAATCCGGATTTCTGGGGTTCGGCTCACGAACGGCCAAGGTTCGCGCGGTCCTTCGTGCGGCGCACGGCACACCCTTTCAGGGAAGCCTCGTACCGGAGGCCGGTCGAGAGGTGACCCCAGGCAAACAGGCAGCCACCGCTGGAAGAACCGAGGTCGACGTTGAGGAGAGTATCGTCGACTTGGCTCTTGCGGAGTCATTTCTTTCGAACATGATCGGTAAAATGGACCTGCAGGGATCGGTGACATCACGGATTTCCGAAGGGCAGGTCCACCTTAACGTGACCGGTCAGGACTCCAACATACTCATCGGGAAAAAGGGACAGACCCTCGATGCTCTCCAGTATCTGACAAGCTTGATGTACAGCAAGTCGACGCGGAGCAAGGGGGGCCTTGTGGTGGATGTGGAGGACTACCGGAACCGTCGGGAACAGAAGCTTCAGTTCATGGCCCGCGAAGCCGGAGAAAAGGCCCAACGGACGGGAAAGCCTGTCACCCTGGCGCCCATGAGTGCCAAGGACCGCCGCATCATTCATATGACCCTCCAGGATGATGACGACGTCAAGACAACCAGCCGGGGCGAGGGCCTACTGAAAAAAGTGGTGGTGCTTCCGAGGTCTTGACCGGATCCGACAAACCTGCATGGTGTGATGGAGACACAAGGTAAGAAAAGGCGAGGAGGCAGGCTCCTCGCCTTTTTTCTTCGGAACGGCAGTGATGGCAATAGACAAAGACAGAAACGGCAGAACCATCTGCTCCATCTCAACGCCCCCGGGGTTGGGTGGTATCGGCATCGTCCGGATGAGCGGCCCCGACGCGATTCGCATCGCGGGGAGGCTCTTCACGGATAGCGGCGGCGAATCGCCGGAGCGGATGCCCCATTATACGATCCGGTATGGAAAGGTGCGGGATCCGGAGACCGGAGCGGTCATCGACGAAGCGCTCCTCACAGTGATGCGGGCTCCCAGAACGTACACCCGAGAGGATGTGGTGGAAATTAACTGCCATTCGGGACCGGTGGTGCTCAGGAGAATCCTGAGGACCCTCGTCTCTCTCGGAGCCCGTCTGGCGGAACCGGGGGAGTTCACCAAGCGAGCGTTTCTAAACGGGCGCATCGATCTGAGCCAGGCGGAGGCCGTCATGGCGCTGATCTCGGCCAGGAACGAAGAGGCGCTGCAGGCCTGTGCGGTGCAGCTCGAGGGCGAATTGGGAAAGCGGATCGGGGCGGTGCGCTCGCGCATCGTACGGCTCCTCTCGGAGGCGGAGGCGTCCATCGACTTCCCCGAAGAAGAACTCGATCTGGTAACGCCGGCACGGCTGCTGGAGGAGACGACGTCCGTTATGGAGGAGGTGGAGGCCCTCATTGACGCCAGCACGCAGGGGCGGGTCCTTCGGGACGGTGTCTCCACGGCCATCGTCGGGACGGCGAACGTGGGCAAATCGAGCCTTCTCAATCTGCTGCTCATGGAGGAGCGGGCCATTGTAACGCCCATCCCGGGCACCACGCGCGATGTTGTAGACGGCATGGTCAACGTGGAGGGGATCCCGCTTCGGATTATCGACACCGCGGGTATCCGGGATTCGGAAGACCCCATCGAGTTGGAAGGGATCCGGAGGAGCCGGGCCTCTCTGCGCGCGGCGGACCTGGTGCTATTGGTTCTGGACCTTTCCCGTGAGATCGGTGAGGCGGACCTCGAAATCGCCCGGATGATAGCCAGCGAGGGGAAGAAGGCGATCGTGGTTCTGAACAAAGTGGATCTGATGGATGAAAATGAAAGCAAACACCATAAGATGTTAGTGGGCGTATTGCAGAGCAAATACGAGATAAAAACCTCATGCAAGGAAAATTCTGGTATAGAAGACCTAAAAAGCTCTATATGTGACCTATTTGGCGGAGAGAACATCGGCATCGGTACCGCCGCAGTTGTGATCAGCGCCAGAAACGAGGCGGCCCTGAACGCGGTGCGGACGGCTCTGGGTCGGGCGGTGACGTCCCTGGGGGCCGCACTTTCGGAGGAATTCGTGAGCGTGGAGTTTCGAGAGGCCCTTCGGGAACTCGGGCAGATCACGGGGGAGACGACCACGGAAGAGGTTCTGGACCAGATATTCCGGAATTTCTGCATCGGGAAATGATAACATATTGATAATAAAGGAATAAAAAATGTTCCACGTGGAACACTACAGGGTTTTTAGATGAGCGCCGCCTTCGAGAAGTGCTTCGACATTATTGTGGTCGGCAGCGGACACGCGGGGTGCGAAGCGGGCCTGGCGGCAGCCCGGATGGGCGGTTCGGTGCTTCTGTTGACCCTCGATCCGGAGCGGATCGCCCTGATGTCTTGCAATCCAGCCATCGGCGGGCTCGCCAAAGGGCATCTCGTCCGGGAGATTGATGCGCTTGGCGGGGAGATGGGCCGGGCCATTGATGCCACGGGGATTCAGTTTCGGATGCTCAACACCCGAAAGGGGCCGGCGGTGCAGGCCCCTCGGGCCCAGGCCGACAAGGAGGTATACCGGCGCCGGATGACGGAGACGGTAGGCCGTCAGCCGAATCTGTGTGTGCGCCAGGGGGCTGTGCAGAGAGTCCTCGTGGAGGACAGGGCGGTTCGGGGTGTCGAGACGGACGCCGGCATGCGCTACGGTGGGAGGGCTGTCATTGTGACGACGGGGACTTTTCTGCGCGGACTGATTCATGTCGGACTGGAAAGCGAGGCGGGGGGCCGGGTGGGGGAGCCGGCGGCCGTGGGGCTCTCCGATGACCTCCTCTCCCATGGATTTGAAATCGGGCGGCTCAAGACGGGCACCCCACCCAGACTGCATGTGGGGAGTATCGATTTCTCCGACCTGGCGGCGCAGGGCGGCGATGCCGAGCCATGGCCCTTTTCGTTTTCGACCCCGCAGATCGATCGGCCCCAGGTGGCGTGCCATATAACCTTCACCAACCCGGAAACGCACCGGATCATCCGGCAGAATCTTGACCGTTCTCCCCTCTACAGTGGAAAGATCAAAGGGATCGGACCCCGATATTGCCCTTCCATTGAAGATAAGATCATGCGTTTTGCCGACAAAGAGCGGCACCAGGTCTTTCTGGAACCGGAGGGATTGGAGAGCGAGCAGATCTACGCCAATGGCATTTCCACCAGTCTTCCCGAGGATGTGCAGCACGCATTTGTGCACTCCATTGCGGGTCTCGAGCGGGCCGAGATTATCCGGCCGGGCTACGCTGTGGAATACGACTTCGTCCCGCCGACGCAGCTCTATGCGTCTCTCGAATCCAAGCGGATTCAGGGTCTGTATCACGCCGGCCAGATCAACGGCACTTCGGGATACGAGGAGGCCGCGGCCCAGGGATTGATGGCGGGGATCAATGCCATGCGAAAACTCCAGGGGAAGTCACCGCTGGTGCTCGAGCGGTCCGAGGCCTACATCGGAGTGCTCATCGACGATCTCGTTACATTGGGCACCCGCGAGCCATACCGGATGTTTACCTCCCGGGCCGAATACCGGCTGCTGCTGCGCCATGACAACGCCGATCTGCGGTTGAGCGAGAGGGGGCATGCGGTTGGGCTCCTTCCCGAAGAGGCTTATAACGCCTTCCTGCGGAAAAGAGAGAAGATCCAGCGGGAAACACGGCGCCTTCAGAGGATCTATATCCACGCCACCGATGGGAGCAACGGCGTGCTCGCCTCGCTGGAAAGTGCCCCGCTGCGCAACAAGACGAGCCTCGCGCAACTCTTGAAGCGGCCCGAACTCAATTATACGAACACGGCCGCTCTCGATCCCGAAAGACCGCCGCTCCCGCGGGAAATCCGCTGGATCTGTGAAACGGAGACCAAATACGAGGGCTTTATCCGGCGCCAGACGGACTATGTGGTTCGCGCCCGAGAGATGGAGCGGACCCCGATTCCCGGCGGAATCCGGTACGAGGCGATTCCGGGGCTTTCGCACGAAGTGATTGAAAAGCTGAATCACATCCGTCCGGCCACCATCGGGCAGGCATCGAGGATTTCGGGCATCACCCCGGCAGCCATTTCTATTCTATTGATTTTCTTAAAGAAAAACCGGTGTGTCAGTGAGTAGCGCAACAGAAAAGGTTCTGGTGAAAGGGGCCGCATCTCTCGGCCTCACCCTGAGTGCGACGGCGCAGCAAGCCTTTGAGATCTACACATGCGAGCTGATGGAATGGTCGGCCCGCCTGAACCTGACGGGGCACCGGGGTCGCCGGGAGATCGAGATCTTTCACTACCTCGACTCCCTTTCTCTCTTTCAGACGGGCCACCTCACTCCGGGACGGAAAGTCCTCGATGTGGGAACCGGTGCGGGGTTCCCCGGACTCCCCCTGAGAATCGCCCAACCCTTACTCCGGGTGACGCTCATCGAGGCCTCCCGGAAGAAAGCGGTTTTTTTGCGCCATCTGCTCCGGTCCCTGGGGATCGAAGACGTGGCTGTCGTGACCGGGCGGGCCGAGGACCATGCGCGTGAGCCCAGCGCCGCCTATGATATTGTGTTGAGCCGGGCGGTGGCCGGCATGGAAAAAGTCTGCGCCTGGAGCGCTCCTCTGCTCAGAGAGGGGGGCCTCTTTCTTTTCCAGAAATCGAGAGGCGTGGCGGAGGAACTCCGAAGCATCCGTGCAGCCCTGGCAGCGGACGGTCTCTCCGTCCGGGAAGTTCTCTCCCTGGAGGTTCCCTACCTTGCGCGGCCGAGATCCGTGGTAATTATTGAAAAAACAAGGGTTTAAAGAAAATGTTCCACGTGGAACATGACGCTATTTTGCCCAACACCCTAAAACTTTTTTCTTTTCTAAGACCCCCGTTTATGATAAGTTATTAGAGAACTGGAGGGCAGCTTCAGGCCGGCTGCGCCAAGAAATTCCTTTAAAATCAATGGGTTGTATCCGGGTCCCGGTTGGGGGGCCGGATGGATGCCCGGATCGATTCGATGATACTATCCATTGCCAACCAAAAAGGGGGCGTCGGCAAGACCACCACTGCCGTGAATCTTGGTGCCTCCCTGGGTGCGGCGGAAAAGCGGGTAGTTCTGGTCGATATGGACCCGCAGGGAAATGCCACCAGCGGATACGGTATCGACCGGGCGTCGCTCACCCACAGCGTCTACGATCTGCTCCTCGGAGAGGCGCCGGGCAAGGTCATCCTCAAGACAGCGGTGCCCCAGGTGGATCTGATCCCATCCGCCATGGCCCTGGCCGGCGCCGAAATCGAGATGGTCGAGATGGAGAACCGTGAGTTTCTCCTCCGGGAGGGGCTCGCCGGGATTCGGGAGGCCTATGACTTCGTCCTCATCGACTGTCCTCCGTCGCTCGGGCTGCTCACGCTGAACGCGCTGAGCGCGGCCGACGCGCTGCTCGTGCCCCTGCAGTGCGAGTACTATGCGCTGGAGGGTCTTTCCCATCTGATGAAAACGGTCGATCTGGTCCGACAGCGTCTCAATCCGGGCCTGATCATTTCAGGAATCCTGCTGACCATGTTCGATGGCCGCAACAACCTGGCCACGCAGGTCGCCGAGGAGGCCCGCCGGCACTTCGGGGATCTCGTTTACGAAACGGTTGTCCCCCGCAATGTGCGGCTCGGAGAATCGCCGAGCCACGGGATGCCGATCTTGTTTTACGATATTCGATCCAAGGGAGCCCAGAGCTACCTGGATCTCGCAAAGGAAGTGATACAACATGTCGAGAAAAGCGCTGGGCAAAGGACTTTCGGCTCTTATACCGGATAAGCCGCTGCCCGTTTCGGCTTTGCCGGGGGGCAACGACGGCGTTCTCGAAGTGCCGGTTCAAAACGTGCACCCCAACCCCCACCAGCCCCGAAAGGACTTTGCCCCGGACGGGATGGAAGATCTCGTCCGCTCTGTGAAGAAGCGGGGCGTGATTCAGCCTGTGCTCGTGCGGGAGTCGAAGGGGGGGTTCCAGCTGATCGCCGGAGAGCGCCGGTGGCGCGCGGCCCGGCAGGCGGGCATGCTGAAGATCCCCGTCATTGTCCGCAAGGTGTCCGATCAGGACTCGCTGGAGCTGGCGCTCATCGAGAACCTCCAGCGGGAAGACCTCAATCCCATGGAAGCCGCCGAAGCTTATGAGCGGCTCCTCCGGGAATTCAACCTGACCCAGGACGAAGTGGCCCGGCAGGTCGGCAAGCAGCGCTCCTCTGTGGCCAATGCCCTGCGGTTGCTGGCGCTGCCGGCGGAAGTTCAGGACTACGTCCGTCAGGGGAAGCTCTCCGCGGGGCATGCCAAAGCGATCCTCTCTCTGTCCCGAAAGCCGGGGCAGACCGCGGCGGCCCGCGAGATTCTCCGTAGGCGGTTGTCGGTCCGCGAGGCGGAGGCTCTTGTCCGCAAGGCAGCCGCCGGCGCGAAGGCGGCGCAGCGCGTCAGCCCCGTTAAGGATGTTCATCTGGCTGCCGTGGAAAACGAACTCAAGCGGCACCTGGGGACGCAAGTGCGTATTCGCGACAAGAAGGACAAGGGGAAGATTGAAATCGAATACTACTCCAAGAAGGAACGGGAGCGGCTGATCGTCATGCTGCGTGGGTCGGCTCACATCTGATGCGCGAGGAGGTCTTATGAGCTTCAAGAAGAAACTGGAAAACATGGGAAGCCAGAACAAGAGTGCTACGGGCCGTCCGACACCCTCCATCACCGGCGACATCAATACGATCCTCGGGAAAGAGACCTCCTTCAAAGGTGTGTTGACCTATGAGGGGACGGTAAAGATCGATGGAAACGTTGAGGGGGAAATAATCGCCAAAGATACCCTAATTATCGGTGAAGAAGCCCATATTAACGCTAATATCGATGTGGGCCGCCTCATTTCCCGGGGAAAGATCCGGGGCAACATCACCGTGAAAGAACGGGCCGAGTTCTTCGCGCCGGCTGTGCTGCACGGCAATATTCACACCCCCGTCATCGTGATCGAGGACGGTGTGATTTTCGAGGGCAAGTGTGAGATGGGGGTTGCGCAGCAGAAGCCGGAGCTGAAGATCACGCCGATCCGCAAAGAGTCTCTGAAAACCGGCAAGTAGCGCCCTGCCGGACCACCCTTCCGCCGCCGGTGCCCGCCCGGGGCCGGGTCCCAACGTTTTTCTGACATCTCCCTCACGTCTCGACACCAAAAACCGGACGGTTCACGGCGGCGACGGCACAACCACGGCCGGTCCGTTTTTGACAAAATTCCCCCCCGCCCGCTATAGTTGCGTTAAGGGTCTTCCGAGAGGAGTCCGCCATGACGACGATAGGAGCCCGGTTGGTCGCCCGTCTCTACTATGTGGGTCTCAGCGCCCTGTACAAGAGCGTCCGCCTGCAGGTCACGGGCCAGGAAGAGCTGGAAGCCTTCTGGGCCCGGGGCGAAAAAGCGGTCATCTGCTTCTTTCACGGGGACTATTTGCTCTTCTTTCCCCACTTCCGCGGCTGTCAGGCCACTATCTTTACCACCCGCTCCCACCGTGGGGCGTATCTTGCGGAGATAATAGCCCTGTTCGGCTACCGGCCCTGCCTCCTGCCCGATCAGCGGAAGGATCCCAAGACGCTGGAGTGGATGGTGGCCGAACTGCAACGGGGATACAATGCCGGCTTGGCCGTCGACGGACCGCTGGGGCCCTACCGGGTTGTCAAACCGGGCGCCCTCGTGCTGGCCCAGCGAACCGGTTACCCCATCGTTCCCGTGGGCATCGCCTCCGCCTGGCACATCACCCTGAAGAAACGCTGGGACCGCTATGCCCTGCCCCTTCCCTTTACCCGGGCGGTCATCTGCATCGGCGCGCCTATCTCCGTGCCCCCTGAGGCCCACGGTGAACGGCTGGAGCCTTTTCGGGCAGCGGTTGAGAAAACGCTGCGGCACTTGAATGATCAGGCCCGGGCGGCCCTCAATCGTCAACGGGCCGGGCCTGCGGTATAATGGGGCGCCATGAACCTCAAACGCTTTTTCTTGGAGCGGATATTGTCCCGTTTGCGCATCAAGGGCGCGCTGCGGTTCCTCTATGCCCTCGAAAAGATCGGTCATCCGTCCGAAGTCGCCTTCCCCATGGAACTGCTTCCCTCGGGGGTGAAGATGCACCTGCGGGGATTCATGACCTTCCATACCGTGCAGATCAACCTGGATTGGGTCTGGCCCTACTGGATCCGAAAGCAGTTCGACCCCACCAGTCGGAGTTTCATCCCCCGGGCCATGAATTTGACCCATGTGAACCAGACACACCGCAACTGGACCGCCGTGGGAAGCCTGGGAGGAACGGTGGAGCCCATCGTGGATCCCGCGGGGCTCCTCACCCCGTGGTTCGACGGTTGGTCGCTCGATTTCTGGCTCTACCGCAACGGACGGCTCATTGCTCCCTCCCGGATCGATGGTGTCGAACAGTCCCTCCGGGAGCGGCTCCCCATCGTGGTCACGAGCTTCTCTCAGGAGGGCCTGCACGTCCGGATGGAAGTGTGGGGCGACACGATCGACGGGCACGATGTCGTCATCGAGCGAGTTCGTCTCCAGAACCTCCTGGAGGAAACCATCGAAGGGCGGGCATACTTTTCCATCCGCCCCTACAATCCTGAAGGGATGAGCCTCATTCGCCATCTGTTCTACCGGGACGACGGTGTCTGGGAGGTGAACCGTACCGTTGGTGTCATTCTGCCGGAGAAGCCGCAACGGGTGAACTGTTCCGATCAGCGGCTGGGAGACGTGTCGATTGATCTTCCCGAGATGCAGGCATGCGGCAGGCTCGACTGCGAGGCCGGTATGGCGACCGCCCTGTCCGAATACGATCTCTCCCTGGCGCCGGGCGAGATCCGGGAGTACACAGCCGTCTGCACAACCAAGGCGGACAAGCCGTACGAGGCGCTCAACCGGGCGGTGCAGCAGGCCCCCAAGCCCCTCGGGCGCGAACAGATGATGCACCGCTGGCAGGAACTCCTCGCCCGGGGGATGTCCGTATCGCTGCCCGATCCCATTCTGGAGGAGTGCTTCGATGCGAACAAAGCCTTCCTCCATCTATTCGACGACGGCGATGAAATCACCCCGGGGCCCCTGACCTATCACCGCTTCTGGTTTCGCGACGCCACGTTCATGATTCATGCCCTGGACAAGCTGGGCTACACCGAGGCGGCGCGCCGGAAACTCAAGACCTATCCGGGCCGGCAGCGAAAAGATGGCTACTTCATTTCCCAGAATGGCGAGTGGGACTCCAACGGGGAGGCCCTCTGGACGCTGATGGAAAGCTACCGCCTCAGCCCGGACCCCGATTTTCTTCGCGAAGTCTATGGCGCCATTCGACGGGCCATCTTCTGGATTGCCCGCAAACGCCGCAAGACCCGGCGCGCCGACGGGCCGGAGAGAGGGCTGCTGCCGGCCGGATTCTCCGCCGAGCACTTCGGACCGAACGACTATTACTACTGGGATGACTTCTGGTCTCTCGCGGGTATTCGCGACGGCATCGAAGCAGCCCGTGTGCTGGGAGAGGCGAGGGATCACCGGCGGTTTCAGCAGATCTACCGGGCTTTCTGGGGCGATGTGAACCGCTCCCTCGATCAGGTCGCGGCCAGACTGCACCAGCGAATCCTGCCAGCTTCCCCCTTTCGCCGAATGGACGCGGGGGCGATCGGATCGATTTCGGCGCTCTACCCCCTTCGCCTGCTCCAGGCCGATGATGAACGGATCGTCAATACCGTCCGTTACCTGCGGGCCCATAGTTTCTTCGAGGACGGGTTCTTTCAGAGCGTCGTTCACTCCGGGGTCAATCCGTATTTGACGGCGCAGATGGCCCAGTGCTACCTGTACCGGCGCAGCCGGGAGGCCTGGCCCCTCATTTACTATCTGCTCAAGATTGCGACGCCGACCTATACCTGGCCCGAGGCCGTTCACCCCCTCACGGGGGGCGGCTGCATGGGCGATGGGCATCACGGCTGGGCGGCGGCCGAGGTCCTCCTCCTGGTGCGCAACCTGCTCCTCTTCGAAGAAGACGACACGCTGGTGCTCACTCCGATTCTGCCCCGGGAATGGGTTTGGGAGGGCGCCCGAATTGAAGTGATGCGGGCCCCGACTTATTTCGGGCCCATCGATTTTCGCATCGATGTCCGGGGCGATGAGTTGGAGCTGAATCTACAGCCCCGTTTCCGTACGGAGCCGGCGCGGCTCGAATGGCACCTTCCCTTTGAAGTCGAGACGGCCCGGGCCGATGCGGGCTCGGTGGAGGTGCGGCAAAACGTCCTGCTGTTCCCGCCGGAGGCGCGGCAGGTCGCGGTGCGGACCAGAAGCCACAAGGCGGTTTCATGAAGCTCGCTCTTTTTTCCAACACCTACCGGCCGTTCCTGGGAGGGGTGACCCGGTCCATCGATACTTTCCGCCGGGAGTTTGAGGCCCGGGGGCACGCGGTGCACCTCTTTGTGCCGCATTTCAAGGGATACGAGGAGCGCGAGGAGCGGGTCTACCGGGTGGCGTCCATTCCCAAATTCAACCACACCGACTTTTCTCTCCCCCTCCCCTTTTCGCTCAAGGTGCGCAACATCTTTGGAAAGCTCGATCTCGATCTGGTCCACGCACAGCACCCCTTCTTTCTGGGTGAGATGGGCATGCACCTGGGCAAGAACCGCAACCTGCCCATCGTGCTCACCTACCACACCCAGTACGACCAGTATTCCCACTATGCGCCCGTCGACTCGGACCTGGTCAAGCGCTGGATCATCAATGTCTGCAACTCCTTCTGCAATCTGTGCGATCTGGTGGTCGCCCCCTGTCGGGATATCCGGGAGATGCTGTTGGCGCGAGGCGTGAGCACCCGGATCGAAGTGATTCCCACGGGCATCGATGTGTCGGCCTACCGTGATCCCGACCGGAACTGGCTGCGGGAAACCTTCGGACTGTCGCGCAAACAGAAGATTCTACTCCATGTGGGACGCCTGGCCAAAGAGAAGAACCTGGAGTTTCTGCTCCACGCGGTGGC
>CALZGC010000055.1 GCA_945786985.1 uncultured Nitrospirota bacterium
AAACCAGTTCGAGTAAAAAGCGAAAACCTTCAGTCTTCCGTCTTCACTCTTCAGAAGTTTCCGTCATCCGTCTTCTGTCACTCCGTCCACTGGCCTTTATACCGCCCACTGCCCACCGGGTCCCATTTCCCATTTCCTAAACTACCGCGACCGGGAGAAAAAAATGGGCCGTGGGAGGTACCCCACGGCCCGATCGTGCGCATGGCAATTTTGCCGGCAATGACTAGTAGGTCATGTTGAAAGTCACGAGGAACGAGCCGATGTCGTCTTCTGTAGACGGGAAACCGCTATCGCCCTTTTCCTC
Source organism: uncultured Nitrospirota bacterium (assembly GCA_945786985.1). Lineage (GTDB taxonomy): Bacteria > CG2-30-53-67 > CG2-30-53-67 > CG2-30-53-67 > CG2-30-53-67 > CALZGC01. The sequence continues at coordinate 305 of CALZGC010000055.1, forward strand.
GGCGCTGTAAACTTCGTACCCGGCCTTGACGCTGGCGTTGTGGCCCTTGATGTAATAGCTCCCGCCAATCCGGAAGCAGTTTGTCGATCCAGCCTCGAAAGCGCCCTTGGTGTCACTGTCCCATACCTCATACATGATCCAGGGCTGCCAGTTGTTGATGAAGTAACCGGCCTGCGCGTACCAGCCGTCGCCCGCTGAGTGGTCGAGTTCAACGGCGTCGTCCAAATCAACCTCGCTCCAGCCGGCTTCAAAGGTGACGGCGCCGTCGCCCACAGGCTGTTCGGCAAAGAGATCGACCGTCAAAGAAGAGTAGTCGACGTTCTTGTCTACAAAGCCGTCACCGTCGGTGTCGGTGCCGGTCACATCGTCCTGTGAGTCATATGCCACACCGATGCCGATGGTCTGCTTCTTGCCGAGGTAGGTGGCAAGACCGTAGTATCCCGGCTCGGGATCGCCGAAGTTCACCTGGACGCGCGCGCCGATCCGCTCGCTGTCTTCGGCATCAAACTGACCGCTGTCACTTAGTCCATCCGTTGCGACCCTGTTTGGCGTCTGGATACCGTCAGCATAGCCGAGATAGTACTTGAGGTGGACGCCTTCGCCGACGCCACCGTGACCGAAGATGGCGAGGCCGGTGTCACGGACTGCGTTCTTACCACCATCGATGATACCGGGTGCATTAAACGTTTTACTGTTGAACCTGGCGCCGGTGCCCAGGCCCCAGGTGAGGTTCTTCTTGGAATGACCGGGGCGGCCGATGGCCAGAAGCCCGCCGGAACTGGTCAGGTCTTGCCGGCTGGCGCCGGGGTGCATGTTCTCGCCCATAATGGGGTTGAACCAGGGGTGGAGGTTGAGCTTCACGAAGGCATCGATGATCTTGTGGTCACTGCCGTCGGCCCCATCGCTTTGCAGGAATGCGGAGACCCACTTGGTCACCTTTGCTTTCAGACGAAAGCGGGCGCGGCGAACGGAGAAATCATCGAACGATTCCCAGCCGCTTTTGGTGGAGTCGACGTTATCATCCGTATTCAGGTACCAAGCCTGAACCCTCATTCCAAGATCCAAAGATCCATCGTCGCCGATCTTCAGCTTAGCGCCGGCATGGGCACTACTGACGGCGAAGAAAAGCCCGATCGCCGCTGCAAGAATAACTAGAGCGCTTTTCTTAAACATTTTCTGTCCTCCTTACTTTTTGTGTTTGCGAGATACGGCAGCCTTCCACTTCTACCATATTCCGCTACAATGGGTGTCCCTTAAGAGATTTACCACCTCCTTTCCCGGTATCCAACCTGATACCGTCGAAATTTACTGTCTGTAATACTGAAATAAACCGGATCGTCTCCGGTACGGATGTGACTCAATGACTCGGATGACGCATGTGCACGAGAAAATACCATCGCCCACGGGCTTTGTCAAGAAAAAACGTTTCAAAACATGCCGATACGGACGACCTTTTATAAGCTGCTGTAAGTGTTGGTAAGAGGTTTGGCGAAATGCTCTTCTGGAGGATGATAATTCTAATTGCGGGCAGGAGTCAAGCCTCATTTTGAGGTTTCTTCAAAAAAAATGGCGGCTTTGGGGTGGCTTTAATGCGACTATGCTGGGCGGGAGGCCCGAAAGACTGCCGGCCCTTGAACGAAACCGGCGAGAGGCCCTCGAGAATAGATAATTCTTTATTTTATATAAACTTATCATTTTTGATGTTGATTATTATTATTTATTCAGGTATTATCCGCGCTTATATCTGTCTCTCAGGCCAGAAACAACGGAGTGATTGGCGTATCTGCCCACCCAAGTGATACGGCACACCGCGGCTGTCTTCTCAATAGATCCGATCTGAGCCGTATCGTCGGTCAAAGGCGGACACACCGGGCGGCAGGTTTCTCTTATCTAAGCACAACTAGAACAGTGTTTTATTCCTTGGGGGCGAACAGGAGGCAGCGCATGCGCAGGGCAGGCATTCGGCTCTCACTGCTCCGGCGCGAAGTTCCCGGCAGCCTCAAACGGTGCCGCATGGCAGCAGGTGTCTGCGGGTCTTCCTGCGGCCGTTCCCTGAGCCAATTTATTCGGTTCCATGGCCCGACGGCGTAAAAACATTGAATTAAATAATATTTGTTGGCAAAAGAGGAAAAAGTCTGTATACTCACTCGCTCTAAGAAGCTACGCGAAGAAATTGTCGCGTTCTTCATCCGAAACCCAATGGGGCTCAGGTGTAAATGCTTGAAGAAAGGAGGTGAAATCAACGGGGAACGGGGGCAGCACTTAAAAGGGACACATTGCTGATCATATTGTATAGGAGGTCCGTTCAATGAGTGCAAAGATATTTTGGTTGTTTGCGTTTGTTGCAGCATATTGGGCTTACTGCATATTCTGGGGGGTCAAGGGCGCGAGGGCAGCGAAGACCGCGTCCGATTACTTCATCGCCGGCCGGTCGATCTCCATCTGGGTGTTCGTGCTGGCGGCAACGGCAACATCCTTTTCCGGGTGGACCTTCATGGGGCACCCAGGTCTTCTCTACCGCGACGGCTTTCAATACGCCTACGCATCCTTCTACACCATCACGATTCCGTTCACGGGGGTCATGTTTCTGAAACGGCAGTGGATTCTCGGTAAACGGTTTGGCTACGTGACGCCGGGGGAGATGTTCTCCGATTACTTCAAGTCCGATGTCATCCGGGTGCTCGTCGTGATCGTGGCCATGTTCTTCTCCATCCCGTACCTCGGCGTTCAGCTGAGAGCCTCGGGCTTTCTCTTCAACGTTCTGACGGACGACATGCTCGGCGTTAATGTGGGTATGTGGATGCTCTCCTTGGTCGTGTTCATCTATGTGGCCTCGGGCGGTCTGCGGGCCGTGGCCTACGTCGATACGGTCCAGTGTATTCTCCTCGCGGGCGGTATTTCGATTATCGGTATCATCGCGCTGAACGCGGCCGGCGGCTGGACCGCGCTGAATCAGGGGATCGCGCAGCTCGCTCTGATTGACCCGAAGAAGACGGTCGAGGGCTACAGTCACTACATAGCGATTCCGGGCGTGATTCAGTTCGTCAAGTCGGGGCCCAGCGCGGTAGGCGGGGCCTGGACGGGGATCATGATCCTGACTTACATGTTTGCGTTGATGGGGATCCAATCAGCGCCCGCGTTCTCCATGTGGTCTTTTGCCAACAAGAACCCGAAGCCCTTTGCGCCGCAGCAGGTTTGGGCGTCTTCCTTCGGCATCGGCTTCATCCTCTTCTTTTTCACCGCCTTTCAGGGCCTGGGCGCACACCTCATCGGCGCCGACTCGGCCATGCTGGCCGCAGGCCACGGCAAAGATGTTATGGGCCTGGGCCAGGACCTGATGAAAACCGCAGGTAAACAGGGGATGCTGGTGCCCGCGCTCATCAACCTGATGGCAGACACGGCGCCCTGGCTGGTCGGTCTCTTGAGCGTTTGTGCCCTGGCGGCCATGCAGTCCACCGGCGCGGCCTATATGTCGACGGCCGGCGGTATGCTGACCCGGGACATCTACAAGCACTTCATCAATCCTGAGGCGACCCACACGACCCAGAAGCTCTTCGGGCGCATCGGCGTTGGGATCATTGTCCTTTCTGCGCTGCTCGTGGCCACGACTTCCAAGGATGCACTCGTGCTCCTGGGCGGTCTGGCCGTGGCCTACGGTTTCCAGATGTGGCCGGCCCTGATCGCCATCTGCTGGTGGCCTTGGCTGACCCGGACGGGCATCACCCTCGGACTCATCGCAGGCATCATTGCCGTGACCTTAACCGAGACCATCGGGCAGAAGTGGTTCGGCATTACCGCCTGGGGGCGGTGGCCCTGGACGATTCACTCCGCAGGGTGGGGGATCATCTTCAATCTCGGTCTGGCGATCCTGATCTCCGCGGTCACTCAGAACAAGGAGGATATGGCACACAAAATGAAGTACCACGACTACCTGCAGGAGAATGCGGCCCTGCCCGCCAGCAAGAAGGGCCTGGTGCCGGCTGCATGGATCATCACGCTGGTGTGGTTCTTTTTCGGCATCGGACCGGGTGCGGTCATCGGGAACACCATTTTCGGAATGCCCCAGGATGCCTCCACCTGGATCTTGGGCATGCCCTCCATCTGGGCATGGCAGATTCTGTGGTGGGCCCTCGGTGTCTTCATGATGTGGTTCCTGGCCTACAAGATGGAGATGTCGACCATGCCGTCGAAGGTAATTACGGCACTGATCGAAGACATCGGCGATCTCAAGAAAGCAAGACTGGATGTGGACAAACCCTAGTGCCGCATCTTCACGAGGCAAAGATGGGGGGGCAGTGATGCCCCCCTGTTTTTTTGGAGGGAAAAGATGACCACCGGCCTGGTCCTTTGGTACTGGCTGTCCACCCTGATTCTGGCCACCCTGCTCTATAAGCCTGTGCAGCGGGCCATTGTTGTGCGGCGCGTACGAAAGCTTGAAAAAGCGCTCAAGCGCGAAACAACGCCGGAGGAGCAGGAAGCGGTCAAGCGAAAGGCCATTCCCCTGGTCGTCGCGATCGTCATGACCTTTGCCTTCATTTTCAACAAGGTATTGATCGGGAGGTTTTACATCGAGCCATGAATCGGGATCTGGTGATTGCGGCAATCTTTATCGGGGTTCTCATCTACCTGGCGACGGGGTATTACCAGAACGTTTCCAAGGAGAGTTTTCCCGGAGAGAACAAGTATCGCCTGGCCGGCCGCTATCTCGAAGACGGCAAGCTCGAAGAGGCGCTGCCTCTCTTTGACGAAGCCCTCGCCCTGCGGTCCGAGTACAAGGACGCCCATCTCGGCAAAGCCATCACCCTGATGGAGCTCGAACGGATGGAGGAAGCCCGGGAGATGTTTGACCGGGCCATTGAGCTGGACGAAGACTTCGCCGAGGCCTATGCCAACCGGGGTGTCCTGAACGACCGGACGGGGCATTACGAAGCGGCCATCGACGATTACAGAACGGCCCTGCGCCTCAAACCGAAGCTGGCCAAAGGGCCGGGCCGCCTCTGGAAGTTCATGCACAATGTCTCCGGAAAGATACCGACCTTTGCAGACCGGGCCGACTATCTGGAGGCCGAGCTGGCCAAGCCCGAGGAGGAGCGGGTGTTGCGGATTCCGCAAGTGGATGCGCAGCAACGGATGTATAAGAAGTGAGGTGAAGCCGGAGGACAGAGGACAGAGGACGGTGAAAAACCTGACGACTGAGTGACAGATGACAGATGACGGAAACTACTAAAGGCTGAAGACTGAAGGGTCTTGGCTTTTGCCTTTAGCCCGAACTGGCCTTTCTCCGCGTCCTCCCACGTCGGGAAATAGAAAATGGGAAATAGCAGATAGCAAAGACCCCTGATGTTAGTCTGTAGCTGGTGAATCACCTTTTTGCTTTTACCGAGAAGTGCCTTTCTCCGCGACCTCTGCGTTCTCTGCGGTAAAATAGGTTTTGCTTTTAAAAGAAAAGTGTTTTTCCTTTGCGCCTTTGCGGTGAATCCGTCTTTTGCTTTTACCCAGAAGTGCCTTTCCTTTGTGCCCTTTGTGTCTTTGTGGTGAAATAGGTTTTGGCTTTTACCGCGAAGTGCTTTCCTTTGCGACCTTTGCGTCTTTGCGGTGAAAGCTTTTTCTTTTGCCCTTCCTGAACCGCTCACAGAATTAACTCTCCGAGCTCGGTTCCCACAATATCCTGCAGATCCGAGATGGCTTTGAAGGCCTGCTTGAGCTGGCCTTGATGCCGGGAGGAAAGCTCCTGGGGGTTGAGGTAGTAGTCGCGGGTTTCGTCGCGCAGGTAGTTGTCGACCTGGGCTTTCAGGGTCTGGTAGAGGATGACCCGGTAGGCGTTTTCGAAGTACTCCGAATCGTCCTCGTGAAGGACCCCTTTTTCGACGAGGGCCCGGATGCGACCGAGGGTCGAGGTATCCCGAATCCCGTGCCGCAGCGCGAGCACCCGCGCGGCCTCGATCACAAAGATGAGGCCGCTCTTCTTCATGTCGATCTCCCCCTTGTGGTTGCCGTTCTTCTCAGTGACGAAGCTGCCAAAGAGCCCCAGGGGGACCTTGTGCCGGCCCTGCTCCTCATCGCGCATCTGACGGACGGCGGTGTGGTTCTGGGACAATTGCGCAAAGGCATCCTCAATGTAGTCGTGAAAGAGGGTCTTCTTGCCGTAGAGATAGGAGGAGTCGAAGAGTAGGGTCAGATAGCGAACCTGGTAGGGACCCTGGTCCCGGAAGATCCAGGACACGTGGGCGTGCCACTCGGAGAGTCGCTTTCGCCACAGCGGGTTCTGCCCCATGATGCCACCGGAACAGTAGGGGAACCCCACTGCGTCGAGCAGATCGGCAAACCGGCGCGAGAGCTTCAGGAAATAGTGGTCATATGCGTTGTAGTGGGCGTCGTCGTAGTCATCGATGATGATGCAGTGGTCCTGGTCCGGGAAGAGAAGATTCTCCCTCCGGCCGTGACTGCCGGTAACGAAGCAGCAGAAATCGACGGGCGGCGGTGCCCCCTGTTCGGAGAGCGACCGGCGGAGGAGACGTTTATGGATGCTGGCATTGACGAGAGAGAGCATGGCCACGATGTCCGCAGGATCCACGTTGGACGCCAGGCGTTTCCGGGTCAGGTGGATCATCTCTCTGCGGATTCTCTGAAAGTCCGCCACGGACTCGGCCTTCTGCAGATCACCGATGAGTACCAGAGGTTCGAAGTGACGCAGCTTGAGGAGCTGTCGGAAGGTAATGAGGCCCACCAGCGTCTCCCCATCGACGATGGGGAGGTGTTTGAGGTCATGGCGGGCGAAGATCGACAGTGCATCGAACAGGGTATCGAAGGGTGCCAGGGTGATCGGGTGGGGGGTCATGATCTGCGCGATCCGGGTATCCAGGATCGACGGACACCCCTTGGCCACGACTTTCTTCAGCATGTCCCGTTCGGTCACAATTCCCAGCACCCGCTTCTCGGCGTCGGTAATCACCACGGAGGAGATTTTGCGCTTTGCCATCTCTTCGGCGACGGGCTGCACCGAGTCGTCCGCGGTACAGGTGTAGACGTCGGTGACCATTACGTTTTTCAGCCGCTCGTGGTATTGAAAGGCTGCCAGCCGATAGAGCACACTGGTCTTCTCGGTGGCGCCGTGTTCGTTTGCATCTATCATCATGGCGTGCTCCCTGAAAGAGCGTCTCTGGAAGTCGGTTTCGCGACTGCGGGGCCGGTGCCGTCACCCTTCGGAGGGAGGCGGAATCCGGCCGCTTGAGCGCTTTGGGTGACCCTTACGTTCCCAAAAAGGGGCTGCTTTGCTTATGAGAATATTATCATTTTGTAATGCGCCTGAAAACTACAAAAAAAACCAATATTCACTTGATATTTTATTATAACTTTGTTAAGAAGAGTATCACCAATCTCTTACTATTACAAAAAATAATTTCTGACGGGAGCGGTATCTTTTTCACCAATTCAACAGGGAGGTAGTGAGCTATGGCTGAGAAGAAAGAAGGCATTTCCGTATTCATGTCTGAAGAGAGGGTTTTTCCCCCGTCAAAGGAGTTCAGCGCCAAAGCTCATGTCGGAAGCCTGGCCGAATATGAGAAGATCTACAAAAAGTCCGTCGAAGACCCGGAGGGCTTCTGGGCTGAGCTCGCGGAGAAGCGCCTCTCCTGGCACAAAAAATGGGACAAGGTGCTGGAGTATGATTTCCACAAACCCGAGACGAAGTGGTTTCAGGGCGGAAAGTTGAATGCCTCCTACAATTGCCTCGACCGCCACGTGAAGGGTGCGACAAGAAACAAGGCCGCCATTATCTGGGAGGGCGATGACGGCTCCTATAAGACGTACACCTACCAGCAGCTTTATATGGAGGTCAATCGGTTCTCCAATGTGCTCAAGAAGAACGGCATCAAGAAGGGAGACCGGGTTACCATCTACCTCACCATGGTTCCTGAGCTTCCCATTGCCATGCTCGCTTGCGTCAGGATCGGCGCCATTCACAGTGTGATTTTCGGCGGGTTCAGCGCCAAGTCGATGATGGACCGGATTCAGGACTGCAAGAGCAACATAGTTATCACCGCCGACCACGGTGTTCGCGGCGGACGTCTGGTTCCCCTGAAGGAGCAGGTAGACATTGCCCTCGAGGAGTGTCCTACCGTGGAGAAGGTGATCGTGGTCCAGCGGTCCGACGGTACCGACATGACTCCGGGACGCGACCTGTGGTGGCACGAGGAGATGGCGGCGGACGATATTGCCAATTATTGTGAGCCCGAATGGATGGACGCGGAAGATCCGCTCTTTATCCTCTACACCTCAGGCTCGACGGGAAAGCCGAAGGGAGTGCTCCACACGACGGGCGGCTATCTCCTCTACACGAATGTGACCTTTGAATGGATTTTTGATTATCACCCGGAAGATATCTGGTTCTGCTCGGCTGATATCGGTTGGGTTACCGGCCACAGCTACATCGTGTACGGGCCCCTCTCCAACGCCGCCACCAGTCTCATGTTTGAAGGGGTCCCCACCTATCCCGACGCCGGGCGGTTCTGGCATATCTGCGACAAACACCAGGTCAACGGGTTCTACACCGCGCCGACGGCTATCCGGGCGTTGATGCGCGAAGGCTCCGAATGGGTGAAGAAATATGACCTCTCTTCCCTGAAACTGCTGGGGACCGTTGGGGAGCCGATCAACCCGGAGGCGTGGATGTGGTACCACACCCACGTGGGGCGAGGGAAGCTTCCCATCGTGGACACCTGGTGGCAGACCGAAACGGGCGGGATTCTGATCACGGGCCTACCCGGAGCGATGACCCTGAAGCCGGGCTCCGCCAACCGGCCGTTCCCGGGCATTGTTCCCAAGATCGTCAAAGAGGACGGCTCTCCGGTCGGGGCGAATGAAGGGGGCTATCTCCTGATCGAAAAACCGTGGCCCGGCATCATCCGGGGGACCTACGGAGATCCGGAGCACAAGCGGGTGAAAGAAGTCTACTTCGAGCGGTTCCCGGGCAACTACATGACCGGCGATGGTGCGCGCTTCGATGAGGATGGCGACTACTGGCTGATGGGAAGGATCGACGATGTCATCAACATCTCGGGCCACCGGCTCGGTACCGCCGAGGTGGAGTCTGCGCTGGTGAGCCACGAACTCGTCGCAGAGGCGGCGGTCGTCGGATATCCCCATGATATCAAGGGGGAAGGGATTTACGTCTACGTGACCCTCAAAGGAGGCCAGCAGCCATCGGACGCGTTGAAAAAGACGCTGGTCGGGCATGTGAGGAACGTCATTGGTCCCATCGCGACGCCTGATAAACTCCAGTTCGCGCCGGGGCTTCCGAAGACCCGAAGCGGCAAGATCATGCGACGCATTCTGAGAAAGATTGCGTGGGGTGACGTGGAGGATCTGGGCGATGTCTCCACCCTGGCGGATCCTTCGGTCGTCGACAACCTGGTCAATGACCGGCAGTAGTCCCGGTCGGTGACACGAATGATGCCCTGAATCATAACCGCGCGGCGGCGAAGCTGTTCCGTGACCCCGGGACGGCTTCGCCGTTTTTGCATTCAGTGCCAATAGAAGGATAAAAATCATGGAAAAATTGTTTCTCAACAAGAAAGACGCCGTCCTGGTGATTGTGGATGTGCAGCAGCGGCTTGCCTCGGCCATGAAACACAGGGCGCGGGTGGCCGAGAATATTGGGCACCTGCTTGAAGCTGAAAAGCATCTTGATCTTCCGGCCATGGTGACGGAACAGTATCCCAAGGGCCTGGGCCCGACCATCGATGAGATCCGCGGCGCCCTTCCCGCCTACAACCCGCTGGAGAAGATCACCTTCGAC
>CALZGC010000056.1 GCA_945786985.1 uncultured Nitrospirota bacterium
TCAGCATCAAGATCTACCTCTCCCAGATCATGCGGACCCTGGGCTTTCTGATGGGAAGCAGCGTCCCCCTGCTGGAGGCGCTGCGCATCACCAAGGGGGGGAGCCGCAACGTTCTCTTCACAGGATTTCTGGACCGCATCATTGAGAACGTGGAAGGCGGCCGGGGGCTCTCTCCCGCGTTCGGGGAAACCGCCTTTATTCCCGAGACGGTCACCCAGATGGTCTCCACCGGGGAGGCGTCCCAGAAGCTCGACCGCGTGCTGCTCCGTCTCTCCGAGCATTATGAAACGGAGATCAAGGGACAGATCAAGCGGGCCACCACCATCGTCGAGCCGGCCCTGCTCATCTTCATGGGAATCGTGGTGGGGGTGATCGTGATTTCGTTAATGCTGCCCATCTTCAAACTGTCAAAGGTGGTGCATTGATAGGAGAGTCAGGCAAGGGAGGGGACAGAGATAACGTTCGTGAACACGCAGGAGACTGTGGATTCCAAGGAGCATTTTTAGGAGGTGTGAACATGGAAAGGACCCTCAAAAACCAGAAAGGCTTCACCTTGGTGGAACTGCTGATCGTGGTGATCATCCTGGGCATCCTGGCAGCGGTGGCCATCCCCCAGTTCGGGGATTCCACGCAGGAAGCCCGGGAGGAGACGCTGAACACCAATCTCGCGACCTTGAGGTCGGCCGTCGAGCTGTACATGGCCCATCATGGTGAATATCCCGGCGCTTTGAGTACCGACGGGCTCGAAACGGCGACGAATGACGCACAGTGCAAGGCGGCTTTCATCGCCCAGCTGACCCAGTATACGGACGGCCGGGGATATGCCACGAACGACAGGGGTGACGCCAGCCTTGTGGGAACCGTCTACGGCCCCTATATGAAGAAGTCCGAACTGCCAGAGAACCCCTTCGTCGCGGGTGCCGCCCTCAGCAAGGACGTCCTCTGCGTCACGACCAGTTCGGTGCTGACATTGACCAGCAGCGGAACGGAAGGGTGGAAGTTCAACTCCCAGACGGGCCGGGCCATCGCCAACGACGGTGCCCACGACGCCAACTGATGATGCGTGCTTCCTACTCTCCCGGGCGCCGGCTTTGTGCCGGCCACGTTCCGGAGCGGGAAGGCGGACGCGCCGCCTCGGGGTTCACGCTTGTCGAAGCTGTCATCGTTGTTCTCGTCGTGGCCATTCTGGTTGCAGCCGGGGTGCCGCAGATGGTCGACGCCCTGAACGGGATGAAACTGACCGCCGCCGCCGACGAGGTCGTCACGGCCATCCGCTATGCCCAGAGCCTCTCCATGAAGGAGGGGGACGTGTACGGGGTGGAATTCGACAAGGTGTTGAATACGTTCCGGTGCTACCAGCAGGCCACGGGAGAGACCATTTTGCATCCCCTGGACAAGAAGCCCTATGAAATCGATCTGGATACCCTCGGCCATGTCAAAGGGGCGCTGATTGAGGACGCCGTTTTCGGCGCGAGTGTCGACTATCTTGAGTTTGACGCTGAAGGGGAGACCGCCCCATTGACGACCAACCCAACCACCGCGGGATCGGTGGTGCTGAAGCGGCTCGATGCGGTGAAGAGCGTTTCCGTGTCGGCGCCCCTCGGCAGAACCGCCGTGCAATAGAGGAGCGGTTCAATAATCCTTTCGAAACCCGGTCCTCTGGGCCGGGTCAGAGTCTAATTGGCTCTGCGTAAAGTGTTCATGGGTCTTGCGTATGAGGATGCGCAATGACGACCCACGATACAACCATCAGGGTGAGCCTCTCCCCCCTTTGCCAAAGGGGGGGTGGGGGGGATTTAAAAAGATCCGGTCAAATCCCCCTATATCCCCCTTTTCTAAAGGGGGACCCGAAACAACGGCAAAACGCCAACCCCTTTCCAAGGGGGGCCAAAGCATCGTCCTTTGGTCGTGGATGTTTACTCATAGTTTCAAAACAAGAATGAGGACAGCGGTGATGAAGAAGGGCGCGAAACCGAGGCTCAGAGTGATGATCGATGAGAACGGGGGCGCCGGTCAGGCGGGTTTTTCACTGATCGAACTGGTACTCGCCGTACTCATCATGGGCATCGCGCTCGTCCCGATTCTCGAGTCGTTGGGATCGACCTTCGATCCGGCCGCGTCGGGAGAGGCGCAGGTTCTTCTGACCAATGCCGCCCGGGGTAAGATGGAAGAGGTCCTGGCCATGCCTTACACAGATGTGCTGGTGTCGGGTGCGGTCACCCCCTCTCCGCTTCTCTCGGACGCGGTGTCAATTTTAGGCCAGACCGTGACCCGCAACGTCTATGTGGTCCTCTATGATGGCGACGGAGACGGGGACGGTACCCCCGAAGTGTCGGGTCTGCCGGACCCGGATTTGAAGAAGATCACCGTCCAGGTCGGGAATCTTCGAATTCAGACCCTCAAATCGAACGAGTAGAGAGACCATGTCCGAGGCCAACCGCCGGAAAACCGAACAGGGACTGACCTATGTGGAGCTCGTGGCCGCGATGGCGATTCTCTCCCTCATCGGTCTTCTCTTCTTCCAGGCCGTGGATATCTCCCTCGCCTCCTGGCGCCAGGGGAGCGGCAAGGCGGAACTTTTGAATAACGCGCAAAGGGCGATGGAGCGGATGGTCTCGAAGGTCCGAAAGACCACGTGGGTCCTGTTGCCACAGAAGGACTCCGATCCCGGCGACTTTAATGCCTATGACCCGAACTATCCGAACCGCTATTATCCCCGGAACATTCTGGCCATGTCGGCCAATATTGATAACGACGGCGACGGACTGGCCGATGAGGACCCGTCCAATGATATCACCGGCGACGGCTTCGGGGGGATCATGGGGATCGATGATGACAACGATGATCCAATCGACATCGATGAGAAAGGAAAAGATGACGACGATGAGGCGGGCGGCAGCAATGAAGACCCCATCGACGGGATCGACAACGATGGCGACGGCATGACCGACGAAGACCCCGCCGACAACTTCTACAAATACTTCAACTGCGGCAACAACAGTAATAACGACGACGCTGACGAGACCAGCAGGGAGGACCCCCTCGACCCGCTGATCTACTACCTCGATGGATCGACCCTGATGGAACGACTGGACGTCCAGGGAGTCACCCAGCGGAACAGCCCGCTGGCGGAGAACGTTTCCGAATATCAGGTCGTGCGCCGGCGGGTCGACGGGAACACCCTGATCGATATTCATCTGAAACTGGACGACGGACGAAACACCGTGGCACTGGACACCACGGTCTTCGCCTTTCAGCGGGTGACGCCTTAGTGGTCCTGTTCGTAAATATGGTGAGGTACCGAGAGGGCCGTAGGGCGGTCTCATCAAGGCGTGCGACTGAGGCGTACCCCCGGTGGTACGTCGCAAGGAGCGTAACGCAGAGGAGGCCGGCCCACGGCACTCGAATACCACCGTATTTACGAACAGGGCCACCTTAGGATAGAGTGCATGAAGCGTAGCCAACACAAACGCAACAAAGCAGATAGTCAATCGCCAAACGGGTTCGCCCTCGTGACGGTTCTCCTGCTGGTGAGTCTGCTCGCGGTCATCTCCATTACCCTGCATCGGACGGGGACGATCCACGCGACCCTGAGCTACCACCAGGAAGACGGCGAAACGGCCTACTACACGGCCATGGCCGGGGTTCAGCACGCGCGCTTCGTGCTGATTGATAACCCGAGCTTCACGGGACCTCTCGACACGAGCGGACCGAACGAGATCCCCTTTGGAGAAGGCTCGTACGCCACCAGCATTATCAACGGCCAGGACGTGCCCCTGCCCGGAGACGACGAACCTATTCCTCCCATGGGGGAATACCTGATCTCTTCGACCGGCAAAGTGGGGAGCACGGTCCGGACCCTTGAGAAATGGGTCTGCCCGGCCGGCGGCGCTCCCCAGCAAATCGTGCTGGGAGATGACAACGACGACCAGGACACCTATCTGCGGGAAGAGGAGCCGGTGCTCCGCTACGGCGGCTCTCCCGAGCTCCGGATCGGCTCCGATGACCACAAGGGGCTGCGGGCAGCCTTTCAGTTCGATTTGAACCAAATCCCAGCGGGCGCCAGTATCCTCTCCGCCACCCTGGAGATTTATATGTATGGCAATGTCACCGGAAGCGCTGGCAGTCATCTCGAGGTGGAGGCCCATCGGATCACCCGGGATTGGCATGAGGGGAAGGAAATCGACGTCGAGGACGGCCACGGGGCCTGCTGGGACTGGTATCACGATGAGCACGACTGGACCACCCCCGGGGCTGAATACGATCCGGCCGTGTTGAGCACCACCAACATCCTCTATGGCGACACTAACCGCTGGTATGGCTGGGATGTAACGACCCTGGTGCAGGGCTGGGTGGACGGTACTTTCCCGAATGATGGGCTGATCCTCAAGGATGTGGATGAAGGTTTCCCGAGTCAGAACGATTCCATGGAAGCGCTCTTCTACTCAAGGGAGTGGAGCAACCAGAATTACAGACCGAAACTGACGGTGGTCTATCAGGAACCGAGCCAGAACGATGATTGAGGTGAGGCCAGGGCCATCTGGCCGGCCGGCTCTCTCGAGCACCGCCCGTCTTTCACAAAGGATGCCCATGTTTAGGAACAAGAGCGATTCCCCCATTGGACTGGACCTGAGGTCGAACGCCCTCCGCATGGTCCAGTTGAAGCGAACAGGACAGGGGTGGCGCGTGGGCGATGCAGTGCTGAAAGAGTCCGATCTCCCCGGGGGTTCCGACAGTACCCGCGATCACGAGAGGCTCATCGGCGAGATCAGAAGAAGCCTGAAAGAGGGGGCCTTCTCGGGCCGCGCCGTTGTCTCGACCCTGCCCGAGAATCAGGTGGATATCTTTCCCATCAAGCTGTCTCTCAAGGCCGATGATGATCTGGAGGGCGCACTCGTCCAAGAGGCGGGAGCCTACTTGAGCTATGATCTGGCCGAGGCGGTCATCGATTACATCGTCGTGCAGGATACGCCCTTCGGGTCGGAACAGAAGCGAACCGTCAACCTCCTGCTCATTGCCGCGCGTCAGGCGCATGTGGATGCGCATCTCGCCCTGTTGCGGGGCGCCGGGCTGAAGCCCGTAGCCATCGAGACACCCTCCTGTGCGCTGGCCCGCCTCCTTCGCATGTCGGCCCAAGGCGCCGGGGAGAATCTGCTTCTGATCGATATGGATGAGGCGCAAACGACGCTCGCCGTGCTTTGCAACCAGACCATTCTGCTCGAACGAACACTCTCCTGGGGTCGGGAGCGTCTGGTGCAGCGCCTGGGCCACTACCTCAAGCTGGACAGCCGGAAATGCCAGGACCTTCTCACGCGGGTGGGATTGAGTCACGGGACGGCTCACGAAGGGTCGTCGGATGCGCCAGCGTCTCCCGTGACGGCGCAAATGATGCAGACCGTCTCCGAGATCGTCGACCCAGAGATGGAACGGCTGGTGCAGGAGGTTGAAAAGGTCCTGATCTACTTTGCTGCCGAGATGCGCGGGGAGAGAATGGACGCCCTCTGCCTGATGGGGCGATGCGCTGCCTTTCGAAATCTGGACGGCGCGCTGGCTGCTCACCTGGCTCTCCCAACACGTATTCTAGACCCTATCGCCGCGCTCGATCTGCAGGGCCAAACCCCTCTTGAAGATGATTCGGACGGAGGGAGGATCGGGCTCGGCGTGGCCCTGGGGATGGCCCTCAGGGGGGCTGCGTTGCCGAAACCGGTTGAGGAGGCCGCCGTTCTGTGAATGCCAAACGGGAAATGAATTTGATTCCCGAGGAGGTGCTCGCCCGGGACAAAGGCATCCGGCGGATCTGGGTCTGGTCCGGGGTGATCGGCCTGGTCCTGGTGGTCCTCCTCGGTCTGGTGGCAGTGGAGAAAAGGAACTCCGGCGCGGTGGAACGGATCATTGAGGACCTGAAGGCCCGCAACCAGGAAATCGAGGAGCGGCTTGGCCGGTTGGCGCAATTGCAGCAGCAGCGGAACCGCCTGGCCAGGAAAGAGCGTGCCATCCATGGGCTGATGGTCAAGCGGTCCCTGTGCGCGCTTTTCGCACAGATGGAAACGTTGATGGCCGGAGATGTCTGGCTGACCGAGCTCGACTACGAGGATGCAACCCTGGGCGGGAGCGGGGAGACCGAAGGGAAGGAGGAAGGATACACCGCGACCGGCTACATCCTGATCAAGGACGATGCCCTTTCCCCTTCCAAAGAGAACGATCCGCCCGCGCCGCAGGTCGCAGCGGTGCTCAGGGGGATGGCTCTTTCCTATGAAACGTTGGCGGATTTTCTGGAGCAGCTCTCGCGGTCCGGTCGTTTTTCGAATGTGGCCCTCCGGCGCGTCCAGAAGACAGCGGAGCAGGGGATTCAGCGGGTCGAGTTCGAAGCGGCGGGCGCATTGCAGAGATGATGATGGATAAGACGAGAATCGATCTGACAGCCATCGGAATCCTTGCAATAATCATTTGCGCCGCCTATTTCACCTTCTTCAGGGCGGAGCGATCCCGGGTGGCCGTGCTCAGGCAGGAAGAGGCTGCCCTGACAGAAACACTGGCCGCGCGGGGCGGGACGGAGCTGGCATTGGACAAAATTGCCGAAGAGATCCGTACGATCCAGAGCAACCTGGAACAGTTCGAACAGCAGCTTCCGGGGGAGAGTCGGATCCACGATTTTCTGCGTACCCTGGACACACTTGCCCGGGAGGCGAGGGTGGAGCTGACGGCCATCACGCCGCAGGGAGCGGTCCGGGAAGCCCGTTACTCGCGGATCCCGGTGATGATTTCCGGACGGGCCCGGTTTACGGACTTCTATCGGTTCCTCTATCAGCTGGAGCGGATCCCGAGAATCACCAAGGTCCAGAGTCTCAATGTCAGCCGTTCCAGAGAAGGGCGCACCGGCGCCGGCGGCGATCCATTTTGCGATA
The DNA here is from genome assembly GCA_945786985.1 of uncultured Nitrospirota bacterium. GTDB lineage: Bacteria > CG2-30-53-67 > CG2-30-53-67 > CG2-30-53-67 > CG2-30-53-67 > CALZGC01. The sequence goes on from CALZGC010000056.1 coordinate 6,906, forward strand.
TCCGCGTGAATCTCTCCGTTTTTGTGAGTGGAGGTTAGCGGGATGCATCCGGTCATCGGCCCCCTTCTGAAAAAGGAGACGATCGAAAAGACGCTGGTTGTCGGGCTCTCCCTGGTGCTCCTCTTCGTCCTCAGGGCGCGGTTCGGAGGCGCCAAAGCGACCGTCGATAACCCGCCGGTCCAATCGCGACCGGCGGCGGTGGGCACTGTTTCCCCGGTCGCGGCCATGCCGCAGCCCGGGGCCGTTGAAGCGCGCCCTGAGTCTGCGCGCCGCCCGCGCGCCTTACCGCACGACTTGGACGAGACGCCGCCCGCCATCGGCCGGGACCTCTTTGCCCCCCGGAATCCGTTGGCCGATCCCTGGCGTACGGCGCCGGCGGGCGGCAGGGAGGCCTCCCGCCGGGAACCGGAGTTGCAGGCCATCTTTCTCGGCGGGGAGAGCCCGCTGGCCATTATTAACGATGAAGTGGTCGCGGCGGGGGGCACGGTTCAGGGATCCCAGGTGAAGGCCATCGGGAAGAATGAGGTCGTCCTTTCCCGCGATGGTAAACAGAGGACGCTTTATCTCTATCCGGAGGAGTAACCACCCGTGAACAAACAACACACCCCTCGCGTCTGGATGGGCTGCTTCCTGCTCGGTTGCCTGCTGCTCGCGGGATCGGAGTCCGGCTGGGCCCTGCAGATGGACACGATCTATAAGCGGACCACCGGCGTGGTGACCGAAGAGAAGATATCGCTCAGCATCCGCAATGCCGACATACAGAGCGTCCTGAAGGCGTTGTCGCAGCAGCGGAAAATGAACATCGTCTGCAGTCCCGACGTGGCGGGCGATGTGTCGGTTCATCTCTATGAAGCCTCGCTGGATGAAGCCCTGGAGGCGGTGATCACGGCCAACGGTTTTCAGTACACGAAAAAGGATGAGGTCCTCTACGTGTCGAAGGCCCCGGGAGAGATGTCATCGGACATGATGGGCCAGATTCTGGGGCGGGAAGTACGAACCTTCCGGTTGAACTATGTGGACCTGAAGGAGGTGGAAAAGAACGTCCAGCAGATCGTCTCCCCCTCGGCCGTGGTGAGTGTTTACGCGCCCGAGAAGACCCTCATCGTGGAGGACGTGGCACCCTATCTGGATCGGGTGGAAAGGCTGCTGCAGAATATTGATGTCCCGCCGAAGCAGGTGCTCATCGAAGCACGCATCATGGAGGTGCGCCTCAACGACGGGACCAAACTCGGCATCGACTGGTCCTACTTTTTCAATCATAGCGATACGGAAGGGTTGCTGAGCTCTTTCGGATTTGCCGCTCCCGGCGATCAGGGCCTCTTCTTCCAGTCCCTGGGTAAAAACTTCGAAGTTTTTCTGGACGCGCTGCAGAGCCGCACCACCGTGAACACCCTGGCCACGCCGAAACTGCTGGCGTTGGACAACCGGGAAGCCAAGATCATCGTCGGTGAGAAACTGGGCTATTTCGTGGCTACCAGCACGAATACGGCCACCGTACAGTCAGTGGAGTTCCTGGAAACGGGGACGCAGCTGAGGATCACGCCGCACATCATGGACGACGGGAATATCCTCATGGAGATCCATCCGGAAGTGAGCGACGGGATCGTCCAGGGGGGGCTCCCTTCGGAGACCACGACGGAAGTCACCACCCATATGATCGCGCAAGACGGCGACACGCTCTTCATCGGTGGGCTGATCCGCGACCGCAAGGAGGATACCCGGGATCAGGTTCCCGCGCTCGGGTGCCTGCCGCTGGTGGGTGTCCTGTTCGGAAAGAGCACGAACACGACGCAGAAGACCGAGATCATTGTACTCATCACCCCCCGTATCATGGCGGCCTCTGAAGCCAACGTCTTTCAGAGAGACGCCGACACGGTGAATGCTGTGGGTGAGCGGCTCGAGCGCAAGCGATCGCTCCGGGATCTTTTGCCGCGGCAGGATTGATCAGCCCCTTTTCCCTTGACAAGGCGGGTGCAAGTGGATAAATTACCCACTCCTCTCTTCCGGTGCCGAAGTGGTGGAACTGGTAGACACGCTGTCTTGAGGGGGCAGTGGGGGAAACCCCGTACGAGTTCGAGTCTCGTCTTCGGCACCAACTGCACTCTCCCCGTCAATCCGTCTGACGTCCGTCATATCCCATTTTCTCTGTTTGTGAAGGGAGTCCCTGCGGGCTCCTTTTTTTTGCCTGGAGGCTGAGCAGCTCTTCCCCGCTAAAGATCAGCGGACTCCTTGCCGATACGGTCATCAGAGACATTCGCACCGCTGTGTCACCTCTTCTGAAAGCCCACTGGGGCGGCGGGTATGAATTCCGAGAAGAAAATTCTGGTTGTCGACGATGAGCAGCGCAATGTACGGCTGCTGAAAGCCCTCCTGGTGCCCATGGGCTACGCCGTGCAAACGGCGCTGAGCGGTCCGGAGGCGATCGGGATCATCGAAACCTTGCGTCCGGATCTTGTCCTGCTGGACATCATGATGCCTGAGATGGACGGGTTTGCGGTCTGTCGACGGCTCAAGGGGAATGAGTCGACACGGACCATTCCCGTCATTATGGTGACGGCGCTGCACGGCAAAGAGGACCGCCTCAAGGCCATGGAAGCCGGGGCGGACGACTTTCTCAGCAAGCCCGTCGATGCCACGGAACTGTCGATTCGCGTCAAGTCGCTTCTTAGAATCAAGACATACCAGGATGATCTGCAGGCCAGTTACGGCGAAATCGCAGAGAAGAACGAGAGGCTGGCAAGCCTGCACCAGATGAAGGAACAGCTGATGCACATGATCGTTCATGATTTGAGCAATCCTCTCGCCAATATAACCTGGGGTCTGGAACTGCTTGCCGCCGGTCGAGACGAACTGCCCGGCGCCTTCGGGGGACTCGTCGATGGGCTGGTCTGCAGTTGCCGGGATGTGAACGACATGGTGCAGAACATCCTGGACGTTTACAAAATGGACGAGGAGAAGCTCAAGCCCCTCAAGAAGGCCGGCTCTCTGGACGGACTGATCGCTGAAGTCGTTTCCCTCTTTGACGTCAAGGCGAGAGAGAGAAAGATCGCCATTCAGTGGGAGGAGGGATCCGGAGTCCCCACCGTTCCTCTCGACGCTGTTCTCATCAAACGAGTGATGGCGAACCTGCTGAACAATGCCATCCGCTACACACCGACCGGTGAGGAGGTCACCATTGCCGTGGCCCATATGCCGGACCAGGGAGAGGTCTGCGTCAGGGTCCGGGACAGCGGCAAAGGATTGGAGCCCGAGTACCACGAAAAAATATTCGACAAGTTTGAACAGGTCCATCTCAGGATGTCGGCAGGACGATCGGGAGGGCACGGTTTGGGATTGGCGTTTTGCCGCATGGCCGTCGAGGCCCATGAGGGTCGCATCTGGCTGGAAAGTCACGGTGACGGCAGGGGGTGTACTTTCTGTTTCACCCTGCCGCTGGTCGAATCGGAAGCATCGACGGAAGCGGCGATGGAAGCGCCCTTAGCGAGGTGATGATGAAAGAGATGAAGGTTCTCGTGATAGAGGACAACCCTGTCAACATGAAGCTGGTGCGCTCGCTTCTGGAGATAGGCGGCTACCAGTGTCTGGAAGCCGGAGAGGCCGCGGGGGGAATTGAACTGGCTCGGACGCACAAACCGGACCTGATTCTGATGGACTTGCAGCTGCCGGGGATGGACGGTCTGACCGCAGCGAGGCTGATCAAAGGGGATCCCGATCTTCAGGGGATTCCGGTCATTGCATTGACGGCCCACGCCATGCGGGGCGATGATGCCGAGGCCTTGGCGGCGGGATGCTCGGCGTATATCCGCAAACCGATCGATACGCGTCAGTTTCTAAAAACCATCGCACCCTTTGTGCGGCGGGAGGGGGGGGATTCCCGCGCCCCGGTTTCTGTAGCAAAGGTTTTCAGGCCGAGAATTCTGATTGTCGACGACATGCCGGTCAACGTGAAGATACTGGCGACCAAACTGCCCCAGGCCCAATTTGAGGTGCTCAAAGCGTACGGTGGGGAGGAAGCTATCGAGGTTGCGCGTCGGGAGTCGCCGGATCTGATCCTGCTGGACTATATGATGCCGGAGGTGGACGGGTACGAAGTGACAAAGGTCTTGAAGACCGACCCCGACACCCGGGATATTCCGATCGTTATCATCACGGCCCTCGATGGAACGGAAGAGAAGATCAACGTGCTGGAGGCCGGCGCCGAAGACTTCCTGAACAAACCGGTGAATACCGTCGAGCTCCTCGCCCGGGTGAACTCCCTGCTGCTCATGAAACAGTACAAGGAACAGCTGAGTCTTCGCCGCGAGTCGGCAGGCCTCTCCGTGTGGCGCGAGGGGGCAGAAGCGCTCCCCAATGTGGCCGATGATTTCCCCACGATTCTCATTGTGGAGGACGGTGAAAGGGATGCCAGACTTCTGGAGAGCTGTCTGCACGGCATGCCGGTGCGGGTGCTGCAGGCAAAAAGCGGCCAGGAGGCGCTGGTCTATGCCAAGCGGCGACAGGTCGATCTCGTGGTTCTCGACATTCTCCTTCCCGACATCGATGGATTCGAGGTCTGCCGGCAGATCAAGGAAGACAGCCGCACCGAGGATATCCAGATCGTCATGGTGACCTGCCTGCGGGATCTGGATAACAGGATCAAAGGGATTGAAATGGGAGTGGACGATTATCTGATCAAGCCGGTGCAGAGTCGGGAGCTGTTGGCCCGGATCAAGACCCTCCTGAAAAAGAAGTTCTATTTGAACCGGCTTCAGCTGCATCTGGAAGCCGCCTTGACGACGGCTATTCTGGATGGATTGACCGGTCTTTACAATCACAGTTATCTGGAGCGTTTTCTCGAACTGGAGCTCAAGAAGTCGGCGCGCCATCGTTATCCCGTGGCGCTCCTGATGATCGATCTCGACGATTTCAAAGCCTGCAACGACTCCTTCGGCCATCTCGCGGGAGACCAGGTGCTGAAGGAAGTGGGCCAGGTGCTGCAAGGCGTCATGCGCGACACCGATCTGGCGGGCCGTTATGGCGGCGAGGAGTTTGCGGTGGTGTTGCCATACTGCGACAAACCGAATGCCGAGCGCGTGGCGGAACGGGTCCGCCAGGAAATCGCAGCCCACCCCTTTTCCGAGAAGATCGATGAATTCCAGGGTGCTCTCACGGTCAGCATCGGGGTTGCCGCGTACCCCGAGGATGCCGCAACACCGGAAGATTTGATGCGACGGGCCGACCGGATGCTTTATGCGGCGAAGGGGGATGGCAAGAACCGGGTCTGCCTGCATCCCTGCGAGCCTGTTCAACAATAACCGGGCCGGATCATCGGTGGCGTCGCGACGGCGTCGCGCATGGGCTAGCCCGGATATTGCACGAATCCAACATAATGGGAGAGACAAAGGTGGCGGTCACCAATCGTATCCTTGTGGTGGACGATGATTCCATCATCTGCGAACTGCTGAGTGCGGAACTGGGTGCCGAAGGCTATGGGGTGACCACCGTTGATCGGGGAGAAACTGCCCTCGAGACACTGCAGCGCGAAACCTTCAGCCTCGTCATGCTTGATCTCTATCTTCCCGGCATCCATGGGATTGATGTGCTTCGGGAGATACGCCGCTCCCATCCCGACGTGGATGTCATCCTCATGACGGGCCATGCCTCGACGGAGACCGCCATCGAGGCGTTGCGCCTGGGCGCCCAGGACTACTTGAACAAGCCCCTGGAGAATCTCGACTCCGTCATCCATGTGATCCGGAAAACCATCGAGAAGCGTGACCTCCAGCGGGAAAACCACCGCCTGGTTCTCGAGTTGCGAGCGAAGAACGTGGAGCTGGCCATTGCGGTCAAACGCCTGACCTCCCTGATGGATGCCGGCCAGGCGATGAGTGGCATCTTCAATATGGATCAACTTCTGGACTTCTTCCTCGGGTTGGTGACCGATGAGCTGGGCGTGAAACGTGCCTCCGTGATGCTGGTGGACGACGCCACACAGGAGATCTATATTGCCGCTGCCCGGGGAATTGATGAAGAGGCCGTCAAGACGGCGCGGCTGAAAATCGGAGAGGGTATCGCCGGTCGGGTCGTACAGGAGGGGCGGCCCATTTTTGTGGAGGATATCCAGGCGGAGTGGGGCGCCGGCGGCACAGACAAGTCGGACCTGTCCAATTCCTTCATATCCTTTCCCATCGTCCTGGGGGTGCCCATCAAGCATAAGGCCGGCGTTCTGGGCGTCATCAATCTGACCAACAAGAGTTCCGGTCTTCCTTTCGACAAGCAGGATGTTGATTTTGTGGCCACCCTGGCCGGACAGGCGGCCGTGGCCATCGAAGCGGCCAAGCGTTTCAAGGAGATCCGGGACTATCAGCAGAATCTGGAATCCGTCGTGAACGAGAGAACCCTCGATCTGCGCGAAGCGAGCGAACGGGCCTATCTCATGGCCGAGCGGGCGGAGGCGGCTAACCTGGCCAAGAGTCAGTTCCTGGCCAACATGAGTCACGAACTCCGCACGCCTCTGAACGCAGTGATCGGCTTCTCCGAACTGCTAGTCGACAATCACGCCGGTCCGTTGACGATCACCCAGGAAGAGTACCTGCAGGATATCCTGCTGAGCGGCCGCCATCTGCTTGCCCTGGTAGAGGACATCCTCGACCTGTCCAAGATTGAGGCGGGAAAGATGGAGATGGAGCTTGGACCGGTGGACATGGCCTCGCTGCTGGAGGGGAGCCTGTTCATGGTCAAGGAGAAGGCTGCGCGCCACGGTATTTCCCTCTCCGTGGGTGCCGGGGATGCTTTGCGCGTGATCGTCGCGGACGAACGCAAGCTGAAGCAGGTTGTGTACAATCTGCTTTCGAACGCGGTGAAGTTTACGCCCGACGGAGGCAGCATCGTTCTGACTGCACGGGAGGTTGAGAAAGACGCGCTCCTGGAAACAATCCCCCCGTCGTTTCGGGAGGAATGTGCCGAACTGCGGAACAGCGAGTTGCCCGATTATCTGGAGGTCGCCGTGGCCGACACGGGGATCGGTATCCGGCGGGAAAACCTGAAGAAGATCTTCGAGCCCTTTCAACAGGACGACAACTCGACCTCCCGCAGATTCGGGGGGACGGGGTTGGGCCTTTCCCTCTGTCGGAAGATTATGGAAATGCACCAGGGAGCCATCTGGGTCAAGAGTGAACTGAATCAGGGTAGCACCTTCACATTTGCCATCCCCATGACGGCCGAGACTCAGGCGTTGAAGTTTGCCGACGAGCCAATGGTTGAAAGCTGAACGCCCGGTTTTCTGTTGCATTGCTCCCTCCGATACGCTAGGTTAACAATCTTTGGAACATTGGAAGAACCTCGAAGCGAAGGCGGGCCTGTTTCCGCACCCCCTCTTGGTGTTCCATCAATTTCTTTTCGGCCCAAACCCCGTTTCAGGTGATGTCAGGTCATGGGTAGCAAGGGGATTGTCAGCATTGTTGTGGTCATCATCATCGGATATTTCCTCTATGAGCCGGTGGTGGACCGCTTCTTTACCGATACCCGTCTGCGGGTGCCCGAAGCAGCTGTTCCATCATCTCCCGGCGGGGAGGAGGATCTCGAACTCGTTTCCGATGGGATTGCATTCAGATTCTCCCCGATCGGCGCCCGCATCATTTCCGCGCGGCTACGGCACTACTCGAACGGGGACGGTGCCGGCGAGGAGCTGATTGCGGATTTGCTGAAGACCCGATCGGGCCTGAGGGTGGAACTGCCGGACGGGACCTCCGTCTTTGAAGACGACTTGTACAGCTATGAGCGGGACGGCGCCGGACTGGTCTTCTTTCGGGAACTCCCGACGGGAATGGAGATCCGGAAGTTCTATGAGCCGCACCGTCAGTATGGGCTGAATGTTCGCTTACGCTTCACGAATCGCAGCCGCCGAGCGATCGCCTTCCCCCAAGGGTATCGGGTCATTCCTTTCTATGGGATTCATACCTCCCAGGGCTCCTGGATGAAGAAAACGGAGGTTGTCTGGAAGGGCGGCCCCGACGGCTCGGTGGCGCGGCATCGCAGCAAGAAAGTCAAAGAGGACGTGATACCGGAAGAGCCGGTTGCCTGGGCGGGCCTGCGGAATCGATATTTTGCCCAGGTCTTGGTGCCGCTGAGCCGCGAACACACCGTCGCTTTCCACCCATTGGGCCACTGGCAGGTGTTCCCGACTTTTGTCTCCCCGCCGTTTGACTTGGCGCCGGGGCAGGCCTACGAAGCCGCTTATCTGCTCTATCTCGGCCCTTTGATCCCGAAGGAGTTGACGGCCTATGAAACCGGCTTGGAGGAGCTGATCGATTACGGGACCTTCGCCTTTCTGGGAAAGGCGGTCCTGGCCCTTGTTCGCTGGATCCATGGTGCCCTTGGCAGCTATGGGCTCGCTCTCATCTTCCTGGCGCTGCTCCTTCGCTTGCTGCTCTTTCCGGTCACACAATTCAACCTGAAATCTCTGAGAGAGATGCCGAGGCTCCTCCAGCAGATGGATGCCATCGAAGACGAAGAGAAAGAGGACCCCGAGCGCGCCGCAGCCCGGATGCAGCCACTGCGCAAACGGCAGGTGCAGGCGATGATCGGGAGTTTTGCGCCTCTCGTGATACAGATTCCTGTCTTTCTGGCCCTCTATCAGGTGCTCAACACCTCCATCGCCCTTCGGAACGCGGGTTTCGGCCCGTGGATAACGGATCTCTCCATGCGGGATCCCCTCTTTCTGCTTCCCCTGTTGATGGGGGCGGCCATGATCGTGCAGCAGCGTCTCACGGTCGCGAACCCAAAGCAGAACAGGACGTGGATCTGGATGCCAGCCGGTTTTGCGCTCCTCTTTTCTTTCTTTCCCGCGGGTCTCGTTCTCTTCTGGCTGGCCGACTCCGTCCTCTCCGCTGCGCAGCTTGCGTGGATTGCTTACCGGGAGCCGGGGCGCTAGCCGCCGGACCAATCGCAGGGCGGGCAAAGCTGCCAGTGTTGCAATAATGACACAGCTTGGCGTGTTGCCTCCAACACAAGCGGGCCGCCTGCCAGTCTGTTTCGGAGAGGTTCCTTGGAGACCCTCTTTTTCTGCTGGGCCAATAACCTACTGATTTCGTACCTTCTTTAAGAAAGAAAGGCATGCCTTTCCATGAAGAGCGCCACCGCCTGAGATTTGGCATCTTCCTTGCAAATGTATTGAATCGAATATTTTTTGCACAGATGCGTGCAAGAGAATGCACGAATCAGCAGCCGTGGGAGGACAGCATCATGGCGCCGAATAAAAGGGCAAAGTTCAGGATTGTTCTGTTGGCAATCGCCGCGCTTGTGGGACTGCTCGTGCCCAATCTGCCGGCCAGCCGGACAGGACAGGTTCCCGGCCAAGACTTGGTTTCGGCTCCCTTTGGCTTCGGCGAGGAGCTCCGATACGTGATCCGCTGGGGTGTGGTGCCGGCGGGCCATGGAACGATCACGATCTCCGATTCCGCCGGCGAAGAGGGCATCTACCACATCGTCACCACCGCGCGTAGCAACGCCTTCGTCGATACCTTCTACAAGGTGCGCAACCGGATTGAATCCTTTCTGGATCTGAAGAAACATGCCTCTGTCGGCTACCGAAAGATCCAGCGCGAAGGGGATCACAGCCGCGACGTGGACTTGGTCTTTGACCATGGAGAGAACCGGGTTACCCTGATGAAGAACGGCAAGGTCAAGAACGAAATCATGGTGCCCGGCGCGGTTCACGACCCCCTGTCAGCCATCTACTATCTCCGCACCGTGCCGAGCTTTGACCACGGCCCGCTGACGCTGAACGTGACCGATGGCAAGAAGAGTTATCAGGTCTCCATCCGGGTGCTCGGAAGAGAGGTGGTGGAGACGCCACTGGGATACTTCAACACGATCAAGATCGAGCCCAGGGTGGAAGATATGGAGATCATCTTTGAGAAGAAGAAAGACGGGAAACTCTTCATTTGGCTCACCGATGACGCACGGAAGGTTCCGGTGAAGATGAAGAGTGAGCTCTATTTCGGGTCGATTCAGGCCATTCTCTCCGATGCCAGCCTCGGGTCCCGCAGCAACTAATTAACCAATCCTAATCGCAAATACGGTGGCATGTGAGTGCCGTGGAGCGGCCTCCTCTGCGTTGTCTTTTCTACGGGCAAGGGTTTCCTTCACCGGGCCATCCTCCCGCTTCACTCTGATGCATGCCGCCAGCGGCAGTTTATACATTAAGGTATCTTGGGATCCGCTTCCCGCTGGCCGGCCGCAGGGGGTAGGGCGCAGCTGCGCGCACGATGCATCCCGGGCACCCCAAACCGTGACCGTGTGCACAGGATCTGAATAACCTGTTGAGCGGTCTGTGGAAGGGATGTGGGAAAACTGTGGAGCACGGGTTAGGGACGGGAAGCTCCGTTGGCGCTCAATTCTGCAAAATTCTTCAGGATGGACAGGCCCAGGGCCTGACTCTTCTCGGGGTGGAACTGTGTGGCGAAGATATTGTCCTTCCAAATCATCGATGTGAACTCAAGGCCGTAGTCCGTCTTGGTCGCGACGACCGTTGCGTCCTCCGGGTCCACGAAGTAGGAGTGCACAAAGTAGAGATAGGCCCCGTCCGGGACGTCCGCCAAAACCGGCGGAGCGTTGACCTTGCGGATGGCATTCCAACCCATGTGGGGAATCTTGTAAGGCGATGCCTTCCCGCCCTTTTCCTGCTCAAACCGGAATTTGCGCACCTTCCCGGGGATGATATTCAGGCCCTCACAACGGCCGAATTCCTCGCTCTCGGTGAACAGGATCTGCAGGCCCAGGCAGATTCCGAGATAGGGCTTGCCCGACTCGATGTGCGCCCGAATAGGATCCCTCAGCATCCGCTCTTCCAGATGGCCCATGCAGTCTCTGAATGCACCCACGCCCGGCAGCACCAGGGCCGACGCCGCCCGAATAGACTCAGGGTCCTGCACCACCCTCGCCGGGTGCCCCACCTTCTCAAATCCCTTCTGGACACTCCGCAGGTTGCCCATTCCGTAATCGACAATGGCAATCATCATTTTCTCGCTGTTTCGTGTTGAGGAGCCATAGTAGCGATTCGTTCACATTCTGTCAATCCCGGGATTTCATGTGATGGCGGTTGTCTGGAAGCGTTGAGATCGGAGAAGGTTGGTTGTCTTCTGAGCGACTTGCGCGGGCGGTGTTCGTCCAGCTCCTTATTTTCGCGCCGTGGCGAGCACCCGTCTGTGTTCGGCTTTGTTACTGTAGAGGCCGCGGTCAGCAATGCCCACCAGATCATCCACGGTTTGTACATTGACGTCGGGGTGTGTTGAGATGCCGTGACTGATGATGACTTTTTCGCCATTGATGGATTCAAACCGGTGATTCACAATCGCCTCGACGACGCGGCCGGCCTCGCATTCCGCTCCCTTCCGGTCGGTTTGCGGGAGCAGGATGATAAACTCGTCGCCTCCGTAACGGGCCACGATATCGCTTTTTCGCACGCGAGTTTTCAGAAGCACGGCCAACTCCTTGAGGATGCGGTCACCCGTTCTGTGCCCGTGGGTGTCGTTGATGTCCTTGAAGTTGTCGACATCAAGCATGATGACGGACAGCGGTGTACTGTAACGCTCAGCCCGGTTGAACTCTTCATCGAGCCGTTTGTAAAAATAGCGGTGATTGAAAATGCCCGTCAGACCATCGGTCGTGGCGAGACGCTCCAGATGAATGTTGGCCAGTTCCATCGACTCGAAGAGGGCGGCATTGATCAGGGCATTCGCAGAGGCGTTGGCGACGATCTGGCAGAACTGGATTTCCCGTTCATCAAAGGAAGTCCCTCGGCGGGCCGTCCGGAGAAGAATGGTTCCGATGACGTTCTGTTTCATGATTACCGGCAGCACCAGCAGGGAATGAATGTTGATAGCTTCCAGATTGTCCCTCACCGGTTCGACGATGGGATCACGGTGTATATCATTAACGACCAGCACTTGCTTGCTCTCCAGTACTTCTCTGATCTCGGGATACTTGTCCAATTCGATCGTCAGGTTGAAAATATTGGGGTCCTCGTTTGAGGCGACCACATATCCCTTGTCTGCATTCGTGTCGATCCGGACGATCGAACACCGTGCGACGTTGATGATTTCCGAAATCTTTTTGACGATGGAGTAGAGCACCTCCCGGGAATCGAGCGAAGAGGTGATGGCGTTGCTGATGTCCAGGATGGCCAGGAGGTCCCGTTTCTCCGCTTCAAGCGTCTTGAACAGTCTTGCCCCCCGGAGCAGGGTGCGGACCCGGGCCATGAACACGGCCTCATCAATGGGTTTGACGATGTAATCGTCGGCGCCGGCCTCCAACCCCTGAATAATATCCTCTTGCCGCCCCATGGAGGTGGTCATGAGGATGGGGATGTGCCGGAGTATCCGGTCCTGTTTGATGGCGTGGCAAACTTTGACGCCGTCGATACCGGGCATGAGCCGATCCAGAATAATCAGATCGGGCTTTTCCTGCTGGATACTCCGAAGGCCCGCGGTACCGTCTTCGGCCTCGAGGACGGCATACCCCTCCTTTTCCAGGAAGGTCCGAACGGTTTCTCGTATCAGTTCGTCGTCATCGACGATGAGGATTCGAATGTCTTCTTTCATCAAATATGGCTGTAACCGAGAGAATTATTCGTTATTTGCCGTTATGTTTACTATAGCAAAGGGTCCCCGTATTTTCAACGAATATTTTAGGATTTCAGACGTTTGGCCGAGACGGGCCTTCCGGGGAGCCGGAATGGATGAATGGGTGAAAAGTATTAGTTTATCTGAGAGTTGTTAGAGCGTCCCTTTTGTTGAGGGAACTCCCGTGTTACGGGGGTCAAACGAGCAGGCCTGATCCAGCGCGCGCGCGGTCGCTTTGAAGATGGCTTCCAGGATATGATGCTGATTTTCCCCGTGAATCAGGTTAATGTGCAGGGTGGCCTTCAGATGGTTGGCCAGGGCCCGGAAAAACTCCTCCGCCAGTTCCAGGTCGAACTCGCCCACCTTGCCGACCGCCAGTTGGGCGCGGAAAGTAAGGTGAGGTCTTCCCGACAAATCGATGGACACCTGGGCCAGGGTCTCATCCATGGGGATGGATGCATGGCCATAGCGGCGGATCCCTTTCTTGTCACCCAGGCTTTTCTCGAAAGCCCTGCCCAGGCAGATGCCGATGTCCTCGACCGTGTGGTGAAAATCGACGTCCGTGTCGCCCGTAGCTTTGATGGAGAGCTCAAAGAGGCCGTGGCGGGAAAAGAGCTCCAGCATATGGTTCAAAAACGGGACGGGTGTGTTGATATCGTACTGACCCTTGCCGTCGATGTCGAGCACGATGGTAATCTCGGTTTCCTTGGTCTTTCGAACGATCTTTGCTTTTCTGGCCATTTATCCTCCTCCCTCAAAGAAGTTCTCCAGAGACGTCAGGAACGCATCATTCTCTTCGGGTTTGCCCACCGTGACCCTCAGGCAGCCCGTCAGTAGCCCGGGCTGGTCCAGGTTGCGCACCAGAATGCCATCTCCGAGAAGACGCTCGAAGACCGCCCGGGGCCGATCGGTTCTGAACAGCAGGAAGTTCGCTTCTGAGGGGAAGAGCTGAAGCCCTGCCGTTCGAGACAGAGCTACCGCCAGGCGCCGGCGCTCGGAGACGATGGTTGCGATTTGCTCTCTCAACACGGGCTCGTGCTCGAGCATCACTTGGGCCGCGACCTGGGAGCAGGCATTCACATTGTACGGCAGCCGCACCTTCTCCAGCTGCGCAATTACGTCGGTACGGCCGACGAGGAACCCGACGCGCAGCGCGGCCATGCCGATTTTGGAAAGCGTCCGCAGAACCACCAAACCGGGATGCCGGGGGAGTTCCTTGAGAAATCCCGCCTCCTGGCTGAAGTCGATATAGGCCTCATCAAGCACCGTGATGCCGTCGTAGGCGTCCAGGATACGGACCACCTGCTCCTTGGCGAAGGCGCTGCCCGTGGGGTTGTTGGGGGAGGCGAGAAAGAGAATCTGCGGTTTCTCACGGCGGGCCACGTCCAGCAGACGCTCCGGATCGAGCTCAAAGTTCTCGGTCAGGGAAACGGGGATCGTCCGCTGCCCGAGGGCCGCTGCAATGATGCCGTACATGGAAAACGTAGGGATCGGAAAGCACACCCCTTTGCCCTGACCGGTGAAGGTCGTGATCAGATAACCGATGAGTTCATCCGAGCCGTTCCCCAGCAGGACCTGATCCGGGGCCACGCCGGTCCTCTCTGCGAGCTGCTCTTTGAGCCTCGTCGCAGCCGGATCGGGATAGCGATTCAGATGAATCCGTCCGAGAGCCTCTCGGATCTCCTGCGCGATCTCGGCCGGGGGGTCGTAAGGGCTCTCATTGGCATCTAGCTTGACTGGCGCCTCCGCATGTTCGATGGTGTAGGGCTTGAGGGAGCGGACTTCAGGGCGCAGCAGATCGATGGGATTCATAGGGCTGCCTCGTTTTTTTCGATCGCTTCTTTTCGAATCGACACGGCCCGTGCGTGGCCCGGAAGTTGTTCCAGTTCCGCCAGAAGGATCGTGTCGTCACAGACCTTCCGAAAGCCGTCACGGGTGTAGGAAATGAGGCTCGATCGCTTGTAGAAATCGCCCATGTGGAGGGGCGAAAAGAAGCGGGAGGTGCCGCCTGTGGGGAGTACATGATTGGGTCCGGCCATGTAATCTCCGATGGGCTCCGCCGAATAGCTGCCCAGGAAAATGGCCCCCGCATTCTCCAGATCGTCCAGGAGATCCGAAGGGTTTCGGGTCATGACTTCGAGATGTTCCGGACCGACGGCATTGGCCACCCGGGCAGCTTCCTTGAGGTGCTTCACCCGGACCATCGTGCCGAACTCGTCGAGCGCTTTCCGTGCGATCTCCCGGCGGGGCAGCGTCTTGAGCTGACTCTCGAGCGATGCCTGAACGTCCTGAATGACCTGTGTGGAGTCGCTCACCAGGATGGCCCACGCCATCTCATCGTGTTCGGCCTGGGAGAGCATGTCGGCTGCAATGAAATCGGGATTGGCCGTGTGGTCGGCGATGATCAGGATCTCGCTCGGTCCGGCGATCATGTCGATATCGACGATGCCGAAGACAAGCTTCTTGGCCAGGGCTACGTAGATGTTCCCCGGTCCCACGATCTTGTCCACCCGGGGGATCGATTCGGTGCCGTAGGCCAGCGCCCCGACGGCCTGCGCCCCGCCCACCCGGAAGATCCGGTCCACCCCCGCGATACGCGCGGCAGCGAGGACGTACGGATTGACGTCTCCCCCCGGTGCCGGGGTGACCATGATGATCTCCCGAACGCCGGCCACCCGTGCCGGGATGGCGTTCATCAGCACGGAGGACGGATAGGCCGCCTTGCCGCCGGGGACGTAGATGCCCACCCGCTTCAACGGCCGCACGATCTGGCCGAGAATGACCCCGTCGTCGTCCGTGACGGTCCAACTCTCTTCCCGCTGCCTCTCGTGAAAGGACCGGATTCTTTCGGCGGCCGTCCGCAGGGCGGCCAGGGCTTTCGGGTCGGCCGAGGCCTCCGCCCGGTCTATCTCCTCCGGATTCATCTCGACAGTTGATGCATCCAGCGTGAGGCGGTCGAACTTGCGGGTCAGTTCAAAGACAGCGCGGTCCCCCTCTTCGCGGACTCTGGCGAGGATTGCCCCCACGTCCTTGACGATTTTTTGGGGCACGTCGCTGCTGCGGTTCTGAAAACGCTTCAGAGTTGCCTCAAACCCCGGCTCCGATGATTCGAAAATATGCATGGCTTCGTGTGTGCGCCTTTTCTGTTTAGATGAGACCGTACGTTTTTACGGCGCCGGCCAGCTGTTCCCGGTTCTTGGGCGCCATGGTGCAGAGCGGCAGCCGGAAGGTCTCCTCGCACAGCCCCATCAGATGCAGGGCCGTCTTGACGGGAATGGGATTTGTTTCCAGGAACATGGCCCGGGTCAGCGGCAGCAGCCGGTAGTGCAGGGCTTTGGCCCGGGCAATATCCTTTGCCCCATACGCACGCACCATCTTCGCCATATCGGCCGGTGCCGCGTTGGCCACGACCGAGATGACCCCTCTGCCGCCAACGCTCAGAAGCGGCAGCACGGTAAAATCATCGCCCGAGAGCACGGCGAAATCGTCCGGGCACTGCTCAATGATCCGGCTGATCTGATCCAGGTCGGCTGACGCCTCTTTGATCCCGACAATGGTGTCAATCTTCGCAAGCCGCGCCACCGTTTCGGGAAGCATGTTCAGTGATGTTCTGCCCGGCACGTTGTACAGAACGAGCGGAAAGGCCGTTTCCTCGGCGATCTTCTTGTAATGCCGATAGACCCCCTCCTGCATCGGTTTGTTGTAGTAGGGGGAAATCAGCAGCGCACCATCCGCACCGGTCTCCTTGGCCGTTTTCGTCAGAAAGATCGTCTCTGCGGTGGAATTGGAGCCCGTCCCCGCCAGCACGGGAACCCTTCCGTGGACCTCCTCGACCGTGATGCGGACGACCTCGTTATGCTCCTCGTGTGACAGGGTTGCCGACTCCCCGGTGGTACCGCAGGGAACGATGCCGTCCACCCCCTTGTCGAGCAGGAACTGAATCAGCGAACGGAGGCTCTCCTGATCAATGCTTTCGTCCTTCTTGAAAGGTGTGACAATGGCTGGTAAGGTCCCGTGAAACATGGTCCCTCCTTTCCCGACAGGGGCCGGCTCGTCGATGTTATTTGGTTTCGATCACAGATCCCTTGAGTGTGATGCGCACGCCGCCGACTCCCCAGGCCAGGAGATTGTATAGGCTCCCAACCGAGAGGCCGACAATGGCCCCCACCATCCCATGGATCAGAAACGACGCGAAGAGGATTGCTGCCCAGGGCATGCCGTGCAGTACTCCCCCTCCCAGATGCTGCGCGGCCACGCCCGAGAGCCCGACCCCCACAATGAAAATCCCGATCACGATGCCGAAGAGGGCATACATCATAAAGGAGAATTTGACCAGCGACCAGACACCGATCCTGCGGATCTCCAGTGCTCTATCCCCGGCAGTGCGCTGCCCGGCCTGCGCGGCGAAGGGCCGTTTCTGCCCGCAGAAGGTACAGAAGTCTCCCTCGGGGAACATCTCCTTCCCGCAGGAGGCACAAAAATCCGCGCGCGGTGCCATGACAGCTCCCGATTGAAACACCCCCCGTCCGCGCGACAGCAGCCGCGGGCTAGGGTGAAAGTTCAATGGTGCCCGAAAAAACCTCTTTCCCCGGTCCCGTGAGGGTGACGCGATTGTTCGGCTCCCAGCGAATCTCCAGATCGCCCCCCGCGAGATGGACCTGAGCCTCGCGGCCGGTCCATTCGTTCAGTGAAGATGCCACCACAGCGGCGCACGCGCCGGTACCGCAGGAGAGGGTCTCGCCCGCGCCCCGCTCCCAGACCCGCATGCGAATTTCCCGGTCGCTGAGAATCTCCACAAATTCCACGTTGACCCGATTCGGAAAGAGGGGGTGCGACTCGATGGCCGATCCGACTTCCTTCGCAGGGAAGGTGTTCACATCTTCCACGCGGATCACGCAGTGGGGATTGCCCATGGAGACGCAGGTCATGGTGTAGGTCTGCTCCCCCACACGAATCGGCTTGGCGATCACCCGGCCTTCCAGCTTCACGGGGATGGCCGGTCCGTCGAGGATGGGCGCTCCCATGTCGACAGAGACCAGCTCCCCCCGGATGGTGGGGGTCATGATCCCCGCCGGGGTTTCCACCTGAATCGTCTCCTTGTCCGTCAGGTCGCGATCCTTCAGGTATTTGGCGAAGCATCGGATTCCATTCCCGCACATCTCTACCTCTGAGCCGTCGGCATTGAAGATCTGCATCTTGAAGTCGGCTTGCCGAGACGATAGAATGAGCAGCAACTGGTCGGCCCCGATACCGAATCTTCGGTCACACAGGAAGCGCGCGTTTCGGATCACCCGATCCGGATCACTGTCCCGTGCGTCGACAACGATGAAATCGTTGCCCGTTCCCTGCATCTTCGTGAATGCCACCGCTGCCATACCACCGGGTACCTTCAGTCTCGACCGGATTGCTCAAGAATCGCTCAAAGCTACCACAATCAGGGGGTCTATTTCAAAGGAGAAATGCCGACAGACGGGCGAATTCCTCCATCGACAGGGTCTCGGCCCGCCGGGTGGGGGCGATCTCGGTCATGTCAAATGCGGCATCCAGTCGCTCCTTAGAAAAAAGCCGGGAGCCGATGAGCGCGTTGCGCAGGGTTTTACGGCGCTGGGAGAAGGCCGCCCGGACGATTCGAAAGAACCCTTCCGGGTCGGGCACCCGCACAGGCGGCCGGTCCAGGACGCGGAGCCTGACGATGGCGGAATCGACTTCCGGTGCCGGGTAGAAGGACGTTTTCGGGACGTGCGCGACGATGCCGGCCGATGTGTAAAACTGAACGGCAATACTGAGCGACCCGTACTTCTTTGTGCCGGGCACCGCCGTGATTCTCTCGGCCAGCTCTTTCTGCAGCATGATCAGGATCAGCGAAAACCGCTGAACCCTGCCGATGAGGTGCATCAGAATCGGCGTGGAGATGTAATAGGGCAGATTGGCCACGACCTTCACCTTGCGAGCCGGAAGTTCTTCGAGGTTGTATTTCAGAATGTCCCGATGAACGATCTGCACGTTGCCCCGGTCTGCAAAACGCCGCCTGAGATAGGTGCAGAGTTCGGGATCCGTTTCGACAGCGATCACCTGCCCGGCCGCGGCCAGCCCTTCCGTCAGGACGCCGAGACCCGGCCCGATTTCCAGAACCGTGTCTCCCGCACGGACATCTGCGTGATCGAGAATCGCCTGCAGCACCCCTTCGTCCTGGAGGAAGTGCTGCCCTTTCTCCTTTTTGACTCTGAAACCGATCTGCGAGAGCGTCTTTCTGATATTCATTGTTTCCTTGGCGCGTTCAGTGAATTTGTTTTTTTCCATCGGCGTTTAACCCGGATTTTGCATGAGCAAATCTATTGCGAGGCCGGATAAGCTGCCGCATGCAGCGTTGCAGAAAATTTCCTGCGCCTTGCCTACGGCGCTTCTAGTATCTCTGGGGCCTCTCATGACGATCACTCACGCAATATCCGGGTTATGAATGTAACAGATTCCCGTTGCAAACTAAAGAAATCAAACAGGTGTAGGAAAAATGTTACCACTTTTCCGTCGGACATTTGCATTGACAATAAACCGTGGGTTTGATTAAATAAAATCATCATTTGACGGCTGAAAATCCCTGACGCCAGGCGCATCACCCGGCAGAAAATTCCCCATGAGTGAACCCGTCCGGATCCTGATTGTCCATTCCGACCCGAAAATATCGACCAGCGTCAAAGAGATGCTGGCGGACGAGGGCCATCAGGTGCGTGCCTGCCGGGGGAGTGACTGCGGGATGCGGTCCCTGGAGGAGGCGCTCTATCATTTTGTCTTGCTCGATGCCACCCTGCCGCCGGAAGACCAGCTCGATCTGATGGAGTACATTACGGAATGCTGTCCCAGCACTCTGGTAATCCATGTTTCCTGGCATGCCATGCTGAAGTCCGCCGTGGAAGCGCTCCATGCGGAAGCGCCGGAGACGGACGGGCGCGGCGCCGTCAGCCTGGAAGCCATGAAACGGACCATCAATCGGCTGTCCCAGAACATCAAGGGGCAGAACCGGGAGAAAGAGGACCGCCGGAAAGCGCTGATCATGGCCAAGGACTTGCAGGAAGCCAACCTTCGCCTCCTGGAATTGGACCGGAAAAAGGACAGCTGCCTCGCCGTTGCCACCCACGAACTGAGAACACCCATCACCATCCTGAAAGGGTATATCCGGCTTCTCCGGGGCGAATCGGTGGGCAAGCTCAACAAGAGGCAGAAGCACCTTCTGGACGAGTCGAACCGGAACTGCGACCGGTTGTTGGGATTGGTCAACTCCATGCTCGACCGCAGCCGGCTGGAGTCGGAGATAGTGGACATTCATTTCCAGCGGCGGCCCTACACGGAGACCGTGAAGCAGGTGGTCTCCCAGATGCAGCACCATATCGACGAAAACGGCTTGACGGTGAAGACCGAATTCCCCGGGGAGGAGATTCTCGTCCCCTACGACAAGAACGCGATTGAGCAGGCCCTCATTAATCTTATCAGCAACGCCGTCAAGTTTACTCCGGCGCCGGGGGAGATCACCATTCGGTGCGAACAAAAAAATGGTGCCGTCGTTACGGAGGTCATCGATACGGGGGTCGGGATCGAACCTGATGAGATACCCAAAGTTTTCGACGAATTCAACCGGGTCGGCAAACACCACGGACGCCGCAAAGGCGCCGGGCTGGGACTCTCCATCTGCAAGAAGATCATCCGGGCACACAAAGGCGACATCTGGGTGGAAAGCCATGTGAACGGCGGAAGCCGTTTTTCCTTTTCGCTCCCCATGGATGCCAAGGCGCCCGCCTGCCCGCTGCACTGAATTCCGGGCTGCCCGTGACGCCTCCCGTGAGAATTATTTTTCCCTTAATCAGAAAACTATTTCCCAGAAAGTGAAAAAAGTTTCCGTCTCCTCGATTCCATTAGGAAAAATTTTTCTCAAATCACCCCTATTTCCCTAGACCCAGAGCTTTTTCCGGTTTTGTCATTTCTTGTTTTGTTTTGAGTACAAATTATGTTAAGCTAACGACAAGACATGCTTCCCTGAGCTTATCTCTTTTATGGGCCCGGACCGGGCGTTTTACCGGGGGCCGAACGCCGTCAATAGAGGCTGGGTTCACGCGAACCTGGAGGCTCGGGTGCCGGAGCAATACAGACCAGCAGGACTCTATTCATTAATACGCGGGAGAATCCGATGTCCGAAGATACCACCATTCTGGTGATCGACGATGAGATTGAAATCTGCAATTATCTGAAGACATTGATCTCCCAGTACGGGTACCGCGCCGAGATTGCCACCAGCGGCAAGGACGGACTGGAGGCCTTCAAACAGGAGGCTCCTGCAATGGTGATCCTCGACGTGGTCATGCCCGATATGGACGGACTGGAAGTCCTCAAGCAGATTCAATCGAACGGCACGGAATCGAGCGTGGTCATGCTCTCCGGGCACCGACAGACCAGCACCGTCGTCGAGGCCATGAAACTCGGGGCCATCGACTTTCTCAACAAGCCTTTCGATCCCGACGAGTTGGAGATTACCATCAACAAGGCCCTGGAGAGACGGGATCTCCTCTCCGAAGTGCGGCGACTCAAGAAGCAGGTCGGCGAGCAGAACGGGAGCCAGATTCTTTTCGGCAACAGCGACAAGATGGCCGCGATCAAAGAGATCATCGACCAGGTTGCGGATACCGACATTACCGTCCTGGTCCGGGGGGAGAGCGGGACGGGCAAGGGGCTCATCGCCCGGTTCCTCTATGCCAATTCCACCCGGCGGGACCAGCATTTCGTTAAAGTCAACTGTGCGGCCCTGCCCGACGAACTCCTGGAAAGTGAACTCTTCGGCTACGAGCGGGGGGCCTTTACCGGAGCCCATAAGAAGAAGCCGGGCAAGTTTGAATACGCCCACAAGGGCACCATTTTCCTGGATGAGATCGGCGAGATCCACCCCTCGTTGCAGGCTAAGCTCCTGCAGGTCCTCCAGGATGGCGAATTCTCTCCTCTTGGCAGCGAGCGGGACATACGGGTCGATTCGCGTGTCATTGCGGCGACCAATCGCGATCTGGAAGCGGCCGTGGCGGACGGGCGATTCCGGGAGGACCTCTATTTCCGCCTGAACGTCGTCTCCATCCTGGTGCCTCCCCTTCGGGAACGGATGGAGGAGATCCCCATTCTCACCGAACACTTCCTGCAGAAGTACAATCTCAAATACAACAAAGAGTTCAAGAAACTCTCCCGCGCGACCATGGGTACCTTCATGAATTACAACTGGCCCGGCAACGTTCGCGAACTGGAAAACATGATCAAGCGTGTCGTCGTACTCGGTAGCGAGAAGCCGATTCTGACGGAGTTCAATCTCCGGGAAGAGGACGCCATGGTCCCGGTCCGCGTCATCGACGACGATCATCCTGAGCCCTCTGCCTCCTTCGGAACACCGGAAAGCGCGTTCGTGGACAGTCTTCTCGCTGGCAAAGAGGGATGCAGCCTGCGGGAGGTGAGCAAAGCGGCGTGCAAACTGGCCGAGAAGGAACTCATCGGAAAGGTCTTGAAGCAGACGAATTGGAACCGAAAAAAAACAGCGGAAATACTAAAAGTTAGTTATAAAGCCTTGCTTTATAAAATCAAAGAAAATAATATAGACAAGTTTAACAAGTAGCCGTCTTGCCAATAGCGCAGAGAAACAGCAAGAGAAAGGAGATCATGATGATGAGAGGCATCCTCATCTTTTGTATCGCCGCCGTCCTGTCCATGTCCGGTTGTGCCACCACCCCGAAAGAGGGGGCGCCCCCCGGCCCAGCCGTTGCCGGGACGCCTGCGGCAGAAGCGCCTTCCGTGGAACAGTACATCATTGGTGCCGAGGACTTGCTGCGCATATCCGTGTGGAAAGATGAGAATCTCACCACGGACGCCGTGGTCCGCTCGGACGGGATGATTTCGGTGCCCCTCGTGAACGACGTCATGGCGAGCGGCCTGACCGCGCTGCAGCTCAAGGAAGAGATCACCAACCGACTCATGGAATACATCCCCGGAGTCGAGGTGACGGTCGTTGTTATGGAGATGAGAAGCAACAAGGTCTACATCCAGGGGGAGGTGCAAAAACCGGGCCCCCAGCCTTTCAACGGCAATCTGACCGTGATCCAGGCACTGGCCCTGGCGGGCGGCCTGACGCCCTATGCCGACAAGAACTCGATCATGATTCTGCGGGCCAGTGGCCAGCAGCTTCAATTTGATTACAGCAAGGTCAGCCGGGGCCAGAACATGGATCAGAATGTCACCCTGAAACGGGGGGATACGATCATCGTTCCCTGAGGATGATGAGACGGGACATCGGAGTCCCTCTCATCCGTTTGTCACATTCACGTGTAACACTGACTTTATAAATTAAGGAACCCTGTCCCATGGAACAACCCCAGGCTATGGACGTCCGCGATTTGTGGCGGATTATCCGGACAAGAAAATGGTACATACTTCTGCCGGCGATAATCCTTTTTTCGATCATCACGGCCATCGCCTTTCTCCTGCCGGCCATCTACAAATCGGAGACCCTGATTCTCATCGAGAACCAGAAGATTCCGCTGGAGTTCGTGCAGTCGACGGTCACCTCGGCCGTGGAGGAACGGCTCAATGTCATCAATCAGCGGATCATGAGCCGTACCCGCCTGGAGCAGATCATGGGCAAGTTTGATCTCTATCCCGAATATCGTGGAAAGTGGACCCAAGAAGAGATCATCGAGAAGATGCGAGAAGACATCCATCTCGATATCGTCTCCGCCGAGGGGGTGGACAAGAAGAGTGGTCGGCCCGTGACCTTTACTGTAGCGTTCAACCTCGCCTATGAGGGGAAGAACCCGAGCAAAGTGCAGAAAGTGACCAGCGAGCTCGCCTCCCTCTACATCGAAGAGAATCTTCGGGTCCGGGTCGATGCCAGCGCCGTGACGACGCAGTTCATGTCGGACGAGTTGGGAAAGATAGAGGAACAAATCCGGAAGCTCGGGAAGAAGATTTCCGATTTCAAACAGGAACATCTCGATGAACTGCCGGAGCGCCTTCAGGTGAATATGGCAAACCTGGACCGCTATGAGCGTTATCTCGAGACCACCCATCGGGATCTGGGCAACGCCAAGTCGAGCCTCGTTTTCCTCCGGGGTCAGATGGCCTCCGTCGACCCCGATGCCACCATGGTTTCCAGCTATGGGCAGCGTATTCTCTCACCCAAGGAGCAGCTGGAGATCGACCGGACCAATCTGATCAGCCTTCAGGCACGGCTCTCCGACAACCACCCCGATGTGGCGGAGCTTAAGGAACGGATCGCCCGCCTGGAAAGCGAGGTGGGGGGCGCCGATTCGAACACCCTCCAAAAAGAGGTGGCCCAGAAACAGAATGCCCTGACCGAGCTGCTCGCCACCTATACCGACAAGCATCCTGATGTGATCCGGACCCGCGGCGAGATTCTCGATCTCAAGGAGCAGCTCGCCCAATCCCGGGCCACCGCGTCCCAGGGGTATGCCGCGAACCCGACGAATCCCGCCTACATAAGCCTGCAGACGCAGATCGAGTCGAAGAAGCTGGAAGTCCAGGGTTTGCAGGAAAAGCTCCAGGAGTACATGAAATTAATCGAGTTCTACCAGCAGCGGATCGGCAACACCCCGGCCGTCGAAAAGATCCTGGCCGCCATGCAGAGCGACTACGACATGGCCCGGATGAACCATCAGGAACTCGTCAACAAAGAGACCCAGGCCAAGATCTCCGAGAGCCTGGAGAACCGCCAGCAGGGCGAGCGCTTCGCCATTATCGATCCCGCGCAGCTGCCCGAGGAGCCTTACAAGCCCAACCGCATGGCCATCATGTTCATCGGCCTGATTCTGGGCATCGGTGCGGGGGCCGGCGCCGGCTTTCTTTCGGAGTACATGGACCAGTCCTTCTCGAATGCTGACGAGCTGCGAAGCTTTGCCAATCTGCCCGTGCTGGCGGTCATCCCGAAGGTGGTCACACAAGGGGAAACCCGGCAGCGCCGCAGGAGAACGCGCATGGTGCTCGTCTCATCGGTTGTGGCTCTGGTTGGCATACTGGTGGTCGTGCAGGTTTTCTTTTTCAAATTTGACATTTTTCTAATCAAGCTGATCCGTGAGGCACAGAAGCTTCCTATCCAGTAACGCCATGAATAGCCAGTGCCTGTTTGAGGATCGGGAGGCGGGATGTCCGCGCGACTTATAAAGACAGGCACCCGGGAGCACCAGCGAGACAATGAACTTTCTGCGTTTTTCTTATCAGTTCAAAAAAGCGCTGATGTTCCTGTCGGAGGGGATTCTGATCTTTCTCTCCGTGCTGGCCGGCGTCTATTTTCGCGTGGGGGGCCTCGATCACGAACTGATCATCCCCAAGGCACTGCTTACCACCGGGGTCTGTCTGATCAGTCTCTACTACGCGGATCTCTACGACCCCAAGATCATCAAGGATATTCGGGAGCTGCTGATACGTCTGATGCAGGCCTTGGGCGTGGCCTCCATCGTGCTCGCGGTCATTTTTTACGTCTACCCCGTGCTCATGATCGGTCGCGGCGCGTCCCTCGTCTCGGCCTGTCTGATCATTGTGCTGATCGTTTCGTGGCGGCTCCTTTACCGCTCGCTCCTCATGCTTCGGGGGATGGAAGAGCGGATATTGATCGTTGGCACCAATCCGTTTGCCATTGAACTGGCCGAAGAGATCACGGCGCAGAGCACGCTGGGATATCGGGTGGTCGGTTACATCGGGCGCGATCCCGGACGGACCGTCGGGAACCCGATCGCCCTGCCGGTTCTGGCAGATCTGCCCGGCATCGCCCAGGTCGTGCAGGATCAGCGGATCAACCAGATCATCGTCTCTCTTTCGGAGCGACGGGGCCGGCTTCCGATGGAACATCTCGTCGAGTGCAAGATGTCTGGTGTCGATGTTAATGAGGGAGTCAGCTTCTATGAAAGGATCACCGGCAAAATCCTGATCGATAAACTGCGGCCGAGCTGGCTGATCTTCTCTTCCGGATTTGATAAATCGAGACTGGTGACAGGCACGAAGCGGATCCTTGAATTCACGCTCTCTCTGATCACCCTGCTGCTGCTGCTGCCGGTCATTCTGCTCATTGCCGTGCTCATTCGGCTGGACAGTCCCGGGCCCGCCTTTTTCAAGCAGAAGCGGGTGGGGGAGCAGGGAAAGCACTTCGTGCTCTATAAATACCGATCCATGGCCGCCGATGCTGAATCAGAGACCGGGCCCATCTGGGCCGACGATGCGGATGACCGGGTCACACGGATGGGGCGTTTTCTGCGCAAGACCCGACTCGACGAACTGCCCCAGCTCTTCAACGTGCTGAAGGGAGACATGAGTTTCGTCGGGCCCCGGCCCGAGCGACCCTATTTCGTGGCCCAGCTCTCCAAGAATATCCCCTATTACGGCATCCGCCACTCGGTGAAGCCGGGGATCACGGGCTGGGCCCAGGTGAGATACAGCTACGGCGCATCCGTGGACGATGCCAAGGAGAAGTTGCAGTACGATCTCTTTTATATTAAGCATATGTCTTTGTTCCTTGATCTGGAAGTGATCCTGGATACGATCAAGGTTGTTTTTCTCAAGCGGGGAGCGAGATAGCGGCGGCCCCGAGCTGCTGCGTGAACCATCGCTCAGGAGTTTCCGGGAGGTTCCATCGAATGAGTAAGATTGAAGAGGCGCTGGCCAAGGCGAAACAGACCCGGCAGGGTGAACAGAGTCCCGTTCGTGAAGAGCCCATGGAGGCATCCCCGGCCTACACGACCGTCTTCCAGGAGGTGATGCCATCAGTGGCAGAAGAGAACCGGATCGTGGCGCTCTCCGAGGAGAGCAATCAGGCCACGGAGCAGTACAGGATCCTGCGGACACAGATCCTGCAGAAAACCGAGGGGCAGGGGATCAACTGCCTGATGGTTACCAGTGCGTTGGACGGAGAGGGGAAGAGCACGCTGGCCGCCAATCTGGCCATCTCCATCGCCAAGGAAGTCCACCGGACCGTGTTGCTGGTCGATGCCGACCTCCGGCGCCCATCCCTGCATGGGCTCTTCGGCTTGAAGCCGAAGGCGGGACTGATCCATTATCTATTGGACAATGTGCCCATCAAGGATCTGCTGATCCGAACGGGCGTTGAGAAGCTCACGTTTCTGCCGGCCGGCGGGAGCCTGCCGAATTCCACCGAGATTCTCCGCTCGCCCCGCATGCAGGAGCTCATCCGGGAGGTGAAGGCGCGGTATCACGACCGGTACGTGATTTTCGACACCTCACCGCTGCTCCCGACGGCGGATCCCATGGTCCTGTCCCAGTTCATGGACGGGGTCATTCTGGTCGTGCGGGCCGAGCGGACGGCCCGGAGCCACCTCGCCGAAGCCATGGGGCTCCTGAAGGAGAGAAACGTCATGGGGGTTGTCATGAACGGCCACTCCCAGATCGACAATACGTACAAGTACTATTAATTCGCCGAGCGGTCGGTCCCTCGCGGTCCGCCCCGGCCCTTCAGTGAAGGCGCTGCATGTATAACGAATTCTACCATTTCAAAGAAAAGCCCTTTTCCCTGACGCCCGACCCGGAGTTCCTCTATCCGACCAAATCACACAAGCGGGCCTTTGCCTACCTGGAGTATGGCATCAAGGACCCGTCGGGGTTTGTCTGCATCACGGGGGAGATCGGCACCGGCAAGACCACCCTCCTGCGGGTCTTCCTGAACAGTCTGGACAATGAGGTCCAGGTGGCCCGGGTTTTCAATACGAAGGCCTCGTCGCCGGAACTCCTGGCAATGATTCTGCAGGACCTGGGCGTGGATCCCTTCGGAAAGACGAAGACAGAGCTGATCGATGCCCTCAACAAACACCTGGTGGAAACCTTTTCCAAGGGGAGCCGGGTGGTGCTCGTTATTGATGAGGCGCAGAATCTCAGTGAAGACCTGCTCGAGGAGATCCGGCTCCTGTCCAACCTCGAGACGGAAAAGACCAAGCTCCTCCAGATCATTCT
Source organism: uncultured Nitrospirota bacterium (assembly GCA_945786985.1). Classification (GTDB taxonomy): domain Bacteria; phylum CG2-30-53-67; class CG2-30-53-67; order CG2-30-53-67; family CG2-30-53-67; genus CALZGC01. Next base: position 34,493 of record CALZGC010000056.1, read on the forward strand.
GGTCGGTCAGTCGGAGTTGCGGGGCTTGCTGCAGCGGTCCAATCTCGAGCAGTTCCGGCAGCGCATCACTGTCAACTATCACATTCCGCCGCTCGACCGGGACGAGACGGCCGCCTACATCCGCCACCGGATCAAGGTAGCCGGCGACGGGGCCGCCGTCGATTTTCCGGACCCCGTCATCAACGTGATCCATCAGTACTCCCGGGGCGTCCCGAGGGTGATCAACGTCATTTCCGATGCGCTGCTTCTCTACGGCTTCGTGGAAGAGAAGAAGCAGCCCGATGAGGTCATGATCGAAACGGTTGTCAAGGACATGATCGGCGAAGGGACCCTGCGGGACCCCTTTGCACCGGGGCCGCCGCCGGCCACATCGGCATCGGGGGACAACGCCGTCTACCGGGAACTCACCCTGCTTCGCGACAA